>NZ_JBHUYK010000015.1:38346-167953 GCF_042668615.1 Nocardia sp. NPDC057272
AATCCTTATTGCCCCCGCCACCGCAACCCCGCGGGTGTTTCACCACATGTTCTTCGTTGCTTCCTGCCACTTCGTGTTTTTCTTGGTGTTGGGGGGGGGCCGCGGGGGGGGGGGGGCCCCGCGACTTCGGACCTAGTGCGCGTTCGGCTCCGCGGCGATCGCCGCCTCCAGGGTGGCGTAGACGGCGAGCAGCTTGTCCAGCCCGGTCAATTCGATCGGTCGAGCCACCTCATGGGAGGCGACCACGCGCAGCTGATAGGGCGCGGCCTTGGACACGACCAGCAACGCGCTGAGACCGGCCGAGCCGAGGAAGCCGACCTGGGTCATATCGACCACCAGTGTCCTGCCGCCCTGCTGTGCCTTCTCCAGCGCCGCTTGCAACTGGGGCGCCGAGGCCATGTCAACTTCACCGCGTACGGAAAGGATTTCGAAGTCGTCTTGTGCTCGTGTCTGCACGTCGAGGTCTCGGAAGCCGCCTTCTACACTCACCGAAGGTCTCCTCGGTTGCGATTCGCCACTTTTCTACCTCTTGCCTCTAGCTTCGCCGGGTCGGCGAATGTGCGAGCGATTCTTGCCCAAGCAACCTACCCCATCAGCTCGGGCCGCAAACCGTTGCGCCGCATCGGGGTACCCTGGCTCGGACGTATCCGCAGGGCTGCGGCGAGAGGGTTTTGTCACGCCCGGACGCGGCATATCCGGATACCGCAGGGGTACTGCCAATGGCGCGGGTGTTCTCGCGGATTCGTTGGACGTCGAGATGGAGAGGGAGGCATCAGGTGACGACGCACCCATCTCGGCAGCACAGCGCCGTGAAACCGTTCGAGATCGATTTCTCGGCAGAGGCCGCGCGGTTGGCTGAAGTACGCCACGCGCTGCAGGCCTGGCTGACCGAGGTGCCGGTCGACCCGGACCAGGCATACGACATAGTGCTCGCCGTCGGCGAGGCGTGTACCAACGCCGTCGAGCACGGTCACCGTGGCGGCGGCGGCACGATACGCGTCACTGCGGCGCTGACCGAGACCCACGTCCACACCGTCGTGATCGACGAGGGACGCTGGTCGACCCCTGACCCCGACGCCGATCAGTCACGTGGGCGTGGGATGGGCATCATGCGCGCTCTCAGCAGTGAATTCGAGGTCAGCACATCGTCGGCGGGCACCGTGGTGGACATGCGGTTCGCTCGGGCGTGAGACGGCCCCGACCTCCTCGGTCGCGCTGAGCTCGCACTGCGTTCGTGACGTAATGCAGCAGCGCTCATTCGCGCAGGGTCTGGCTCGGTGGCTGACCGTAGCGTTGGCGGTAGGCCGTGGCGAAGCGGCCCGGATTGGTGAAGCCCCATCGGTAGGCGATGGTCGAGACCGTCTGACCGTCACCGGGCAGCGCGGCGCCGAGTTGCTCGTGCGCCGCGGCAAGGCGCAGTCGCTGCAGGTACTCGAGCGGTGTCGTGTTCAGGTGACGGCGAAAGGCGAGCTGCAGGGCGCGCGGCGTGACAAAGGTCGCCGCTGCGACGTCGCTGATCGCGATCCTGTCACCCAGATGCGACTCCAGATACGCGATGGCGCGGCGCACGGTGTGGGGGTGAGCGTCATGACGATCGGTGGCGCTGGGCTCGTGCTCGGCGGTCGTCGGCATGGTGGCCAGCACGGTCGCGGCGAGATAATCCGAGGCGGTCGTGACGGTGAGCGGGCTGCTCGCCGCGTCGGGGTCCGCGGCGATCTGCTGCAGATGAATGATCACCCGCCGCAGCCGCTGTCCGGCGGCGACAGTGACAGGTCGGTGCCCGTCCACGCGCACTCGGTTCCCGCCCGCGGCAGTGGCCATACGGTTCAAGATCGCGGGGTCGAACATGGTGATGTCGTAGCGGCTGGTTCGGATGACCCCCGAGTAGGGCAGGTCGTGGGGGGTGAGCAGACCTGTCTGCCCGGGGGTGAAGGTGTCGGTGCCGCTGTCGTGATAGTTCTCCTCGATCCGGCCACTGTGCACGGTGACCAGGCAGACCCGGCCGAGCGGGTCGGCGTCGTAGGTCATGTCGAAACCCATCTCGAGCTGGTCGAAGTTGATCGAACCGAGCATCTCGCGACGGATCCGGGCGCGTACCTGGTGCGGGCCGTGGTTGCCGATCTGCACCCGGGTGTAGGCGTTGTTGAGGAACTCCTCGGTCGCGGCGAGGTCGTCGCTCTCGAAATTCAGACCTTGCACGACGCTCCCTCCGTGGACACGCGATGAAGGGCACGGCGGCGAAGGCGGGGCGCCGGACGACCGCGCCCGTATGGATACCGGCTCCATTTTACCGGCTCGGCGACAGGCGACGCACCCGCTGTCTCGCCCTCGGCGCACCGCGTGTCGTCTCTGCGGCGCCCGGGCGCGGAGACGAAATGCGAAGGCCGATCACCGTGAATCAGGACCGATAGCGAACAACTGGATGCCAGGGCGGCGACGGGGCAAGGCAGTTGCCGGGGCGCGTGCTGGAATGGGGTTGTCAGCCCGATCTTGAGCACACAGGACAGTTGGCAGCGCACTGCTCTCCGGTGCTGAAGAATTGAGTCCGTTGAACAATCGTCCCGACGAAACCCGCTCGCCCGCGGCCGGCGACCCGGCTGCCGATCCCTGCCGCCGCTTGGGTGCCGAAGCGGAATCCGCAGGACAGGTCATCGTGCTGCATGCTCGTGGGGAGATCGACGCCTACACCCTGCCGCGCTGGCGAGGCCTGCTCGAGTCGGCTGTCCCAGCGTCCGCCGGCGACGGTCATCTCGTCGTCGATCTGGCCGAGGTCACGTTCCTGTCGGTACGTGCCATCATGGTCCTCGCCGACCTGGCGCAGCATTTGGACCGCCGCGGCATCGGGACGCATCTCGCCGGCGGGCGGGCCGCCACGACCATCGCGCGCGTGATCGACCTCGCCGGGATGACCGAGTGGATTTCGATCCACCGGGACCTCGCCACGGCTCTGACCGCTACGACCGGTCCGCGCTCCGACGCCTGACGTAGGCGGGGTGCTGGCCGTTGGAGCTATCGAATGCATCAAATGGAATTGATGGGTTCGGTGTATCCTTGGCTTATGACGTCGGCTCGTCACACTGTTCCATCGTTTGTTCTCCTAGCCGCTCATCCGCTGCGGTGGCGACTGCTGACCGAGCTGTCCGACGGCGACTATCGCGTGCGCGAACTGGTCGCCCGTGTGGGCGAGCCACAGAATCTGGTCTCCTATCACCTGCGACTGTTGCGTGATGGTGGCCTCGTCACTACCACGCGCAGCAGCCACGATGGTCGCGACACCTACTACCACCTGGATCTCGACAGCGCCGCGCAACTGCTCACCACCGCAGGCGCGGCACTGCATCCAGCGCTTCACATGGCAGCCACACCACTACGATTCGCGCCCTCGGTGCGGCCGACGGTGCTGTTCGTGTGTACCGGGAACAGCGCCCGCTCCGTGATCGCCGAGTCCCTGTTGCGACTCCGTGCCGGTGGCGGAATCGATGTGTTCAGCGCCGGTACCCGTCCGAAGTCGGCCATGCATGCCAATACGGTTCGGGTACTGCGTGCGGAATTCGGCATCGACCTCATCGACCGACGTCCTCGCCGTCTCGACACACTCACCGGCCGTCGCTTCGACGCGGTGATCACCTTGTGCGACAAGGCTCGTGAGAGCTGCCCCGACTTCGGCGACGACCCCCGGTGGACCCACTGGAGCATTCCCGATCCGGCGGCCTCGAGCGGTAGCGACGACGACAGCTACCCGAATTTCCTGGCCACCGCTGCCGAGATCGACACCCGCATCCGCTATTTGCTGCCGACCCTCACCGACCTCGGTCCCACGAAAAGGAGCGCATGATGCCAACATCCACCGAATACGCCAGCGTCCGTTACCTCGTCGCGGACGTGCAGGCAGCCGTCGACTTCTACACCGATCGTCTCGGCTTCACCCTGCACACCAGCGCTGCCCCCGCCTTTGCCGACGTGGTCCGCGGCCCGCTGCGACTGTTGCTGTCCGGTCCAGCAAGCTCCGGCGCTCGCGCCACCCCCGTCGAATGCGCTGGGCCGGGCGCGAACCGCATCCACTTGATCGTCGCCGACCTCGACGCCGAGATCGGACGCCTTCGCGCGTCAGAGACCGAATTCCGCAGCGGTGTCGTCAGCGGTCCGGGCGGCCGCCAGATCCTGCTCGCCGACCCGAGCGGCAATCTGATCGAACTGTTCCAGCCCGCTGCTTGATTCGGCGATGTCGACCCGCCGATCGGCGAGCTGTCGGAGGCGCGTGAGAAACGGCGACGCCGGCTACCTGGGCTGTTTCCGCAGCACCTCGGTCATTTGCTCGCCGATCGCCGGTGTCAACCTGCCCGTCAGCTCGAACCCGAGCTGGTTGGCGACGTCTCGGGCGTACAGGTCGATCGAGGCTTCCACGAGGTCCGCGTAGACACCCACCGCACGGCGGATCCGACGGCGTGACACCAGCAATGCCCACACTCCCGGCACGAGCGCCGGCCACCAGTACACACCGACTGCCAGGTAGGCCAAGCCCCACACCGGGGTGCGGGCGGCGGAGCCACATCGTTCCTGGACCGCTGTCACCTCGGTGCGCGCCGCGTCGGGCAGCACCAGCCACAATCGCGGCCACGTCGTGGTCAGGTCGAGACCGGTGCCGCGGCTGACGCGCTCGTCAACGCTCCGCAGCCGATCGCCTGCCCACGTGGGGCAGGCCGGTTCGATCTCGGAGATCGCGTTGCGTCGCAGTACAGCTCGCTGCGCGGTGCTCTTCGCCCGGCGGTCCGATCGGTCGGCCAGCACCGCCTTGACCGCGGCGTCCGCCTTGACCGTGGCACGCCGCCAACGGCGGTGACGCAGTGCGGCGAACGGTCTGCCGGCACCGGTGCCCGTGGCAGCCCACGCGGCGATCACGATGCCGCCGAGCGCGGTGACCACCAACCCCACCACCGCGGTCGCGGCGAGGAACGCCGCGGCGGCCCACACCAGCGCGGGACCGGTCGACACCGTCGTCACCCGGGTCCACAACAGCTTGAAGTCGAGTGCGTGCGAGGGCCCGAGCGCGACCGCCACGACCACAACGGCCACGAACACCGCGGCAGGCAGCGCGAGCGCGGCAGCCCAGCGAGTAGCGAGGTTCTTGCCGAGCTCGGTGAGGAACGCGTTCACAGCTCGATCCTGCGCAACGGCTGCCCGGTGAGTTCGCACCGCGGGCCTTCGTCGATCCCCGCCCTGGTGCACGCACTCGTCGGGCACACCCATGCCGTGACCGCGATGTCGCGCGGTCCCTTCCACGGCTCGAAGCCGCGGTGCGCCCGCGTCAGGTTGTCGATGCCGTGCTGGGCGAAGGCACTGTCGAGCAGGTCGAGGTCTGCTTCTGACACCTCGCCCTGCCGGGCCGCCGTGACGATTCTGGCCAGTACGTCCGCGACGCCGTAGCGGGAAGCGCGTTCGGCCAGCGCCGCTCCGGCCTGCTCGCAGAGAACCTCGACTCGGGGACCGCTCGTTGGTGTCATGCCGAATTCGAACCTCCTGCTTGGTGATTCGGATCACGCTACCGTGGACCGAACGGGATCGGGGGCCGCGCGTGTACGACGACATTCGGTCGGTGGTCGAGAACTTCGCCGACACCGGTGACATCGGTGCGCTGCTGGCCGCGGGCCTACCGCCACCGCAGCAGTGCCCCGCGAATCTGTTGCCGCACCTGGCCCGAGCGCATTGGCACCGGTTCCAGGCGCAGAGCGGGTTCGCCGGTCTGGTCGACCGGGAGATCGCGGCCGCCATCGCGGGTACGTCAGGGGATCTCGCCGTCGCGAGCGTCATCGCCATGCCGCAATACCGGGCGCTGAACGAGGCACGCGAGCACTTCCAGGTCTACCAGGACCGTGACTCGCTGGTGCTGTTCGCGAACGCCTGCACGACGGTGATGAACGCACTGGACGACGAGCGGATGAAGGCCGCGCTCACCGCCGATCACGCCACATTGCTGCTCCTGCTCGACGAGCACGACGGTACCGACACCTACCGCGAGACCGTCGTCAGAGGGCTGAACTGGACGATCGCGCACACACCTCGCGACGATCCGCAACGCGCCCGCAGGCTGGTCGATCGCGCCCGAGCACAGGACAATGCGGGCCTGTCGCCGGGCAAGATCGTCGCCGACTACCGGGCCGCGGCCCAACTGGCGTTGCGGGAACATCCGGTGTGGCGCGACGTCGTGCTCGAGCTCGCCCAGTACGAGTTCGATCTCTACACCGACGGTGGAGCGCCCATCCACCTGGCCGGTGCGCTGGTCGCATGTCGTGATCTCGCCGACGCGTTGGAGCGCGACTACGGCGACACAGCGAGGGTGCCCGCGCTCGAGCAGCTCGAGCAAGAAACGAGCAGGGAGATCGGTTCCGACATCGCGCGATTTCTGATGACCTGCCATCGCGATCCGCGCGCTCTGCGGGCGCAGTACGACCTGGTCGAGAGCCTGCGGCGGCAGCCGGTCTCCGGTGATGTGCTGGTGCGGCGACGTGACCAGGCGTGGGTGCTGGCCGTCGGGCTGCCGCTGGATCACGCCGAGCGGCCGGCCGCGCTGCTGGATCTCTACTACGCGCACAACGACCTCTGGGATATCGGCGGCGACACCGAGGCGATCACGCTCGCCTACGACGCGGTGACCGAAGCGCTGCTCACCACCGCACCGGACCACGCACTGCGAGCGCGGCTGCTGAGGGCACTCGCCCACTGCGCGAGCACCGTCGCGATGGCGACCGGCTCGCGCGACGAAGCGAAGCTGGCGGTCGACGCCGCCCGCGCCGCGCTGAACTTGCCGGCCGCCGACGACGATCAGCGAGCCCTTCGGCTCTCCGCACTGGCGTCCGCGCTGATCACGCAATGCCGAGTCGGCTCCAGCCCCGCGGCGGGTCGCGAGGCTGTCACCGTCGCGGAGCAGGCCCTCGCGCTGACCCCACCGGGCGACCCGAACCTCTCCCTGCGCTGGTCGACCCTGTCCAGGGCGGCCGAGGAGGTCGCCGAGGCCGGTGATCACGCCATGTTCACCACAGCTGTCGACGCGGCGGCGTCGGCGGTGTCCACCATGGCGACAGACGATGTGCGCCGGGTCGGCATGCTCTACAACTACGCCGGTGCCGTACAGGCCCGGGCGGTCAGCACCGATGCCACGCATGCGGAACCGTTCCACGAGGCCGAACGCGCCTACCGGGCCGCGCTCGCGCTCGTGGGTCCCGATCACCCTGACGTGCCGCGCATCGAAAGCACCATCGCCGACGTGTTGTATCACCGGTACCGGCAGTGCGGTGATCTCGGCGCGCTGGAGGACTCGCTCGCGCTCGCGGAGAAAGCCGTCGGTCAGACCCCTGGAGACCACCATTGGTGGCCGTTGCGTGCGTTCGCACTCGCGCGCTCGGCCCGTGCGCTCGCCAGCTTCGGCGGGCCGGGGGCCGACCGGTTGCGCGAGCTCGCGATCACCTACTACCGGGCAGTTTCCGGCCACCCCGCCACCAGCACGCAGCATCGGATGATCTGCGAACAGGCCCACGCCGCGATGTTCGCCGAGGCGAACCCGGCAACATGGCTGGACGCGCAGGAACGGGTGATCACCGCCATCCCCGCCACGGTCAGCCGAGCGTTGTCCTGGGTTCACCGGGTGGAGGCGGCCCGGCAGCTGCACGGCCTCGCCGACCGGGTGGTCGACGCCGGTGTGCGGTCGGGTCAGCTCGACCGAGCCCTGGAACTGGTCGAACGGTGCCGCGGCGTGCTGTTCGGCGACGCGTGGGGTATCCGCCGCGGCTGGGCACGTCTCGGCGAGACGCAACCCTCGCTGGCCGAGGAGCTCAGCGAGGTCGAGCGCGAACTGGCTGAGGCCGACGGATACGCCGACCTGACGTTTCATATCGAAGTGGAGTTCAACGGCCGGATCTCCTCCCGGGACTGGGACCCGCGACCACAGGCCGTCGAACAGATCCGGCAGCTCGCGATGCGGCGGGACCGGCTGCTCGCGCAAGCGCGGACGGTGCCGGGGTTCGAGGATCTGCTGGTGCCGCCGAATCTCGAAGTCCTGCGCACGCGCACGGCCGGGCACACCGTGGTGATCGTCAGCGCCCAGGGCAGCGCGCTCGTGGTTCCCGCCGACTATCGGGAGCCTGTCGAGGCTGTGTCGCTGCGGCAGATCACCGAGACCACCGCCCGCGCCCAGGTCCGGCGGTTGCGAGCAGCGCTCGCCGAGGTGAAGGACCCGGCGTCCTCGTTCGACCGGCGTGAGCAGGCCCAGCTGGAGGTGCACGCTGTGCTGGAATGGCTGTGGACCACCACGGCGCGGCCGGTACTGGACCGGGTCACGGCGCAGCGGCTGTGGTGGTGCCCGATCGGAATCATGGCCCAGTTGCCATTGCACGCGGCGGGCAGACATCGCGAGGATGCGGGGCAGACTGTGTTCGACCGGGCCGTCTGCTCCTACACACCGTCGCTGACCGCGCTCGCCGACACGTTGAGCACACCCCGGCCGCGCCATGCCCGCCATACCGCGCTCATCGTCGGTGTCGGCGAGCGCAACGGCGTATCGGTGCTGCCGAGCGCCCGCGCCGAGGCCGAGGCGGTGGCCGGACTGCTGCCCGGGTCCACTGTGCTGATCGACGCCGCCGCCGACTTCGATGCCATCAAGCGGGGGCTGCACGAGCACGCGATCGCCCATTTCGCCTGCCACGGCCGGGCGGTCAGCTCGGCGAAGCATCCCGACCAGGGGGGACTGGTGCTCAGCGACGGGATGTTCGTGCCCTCGTTCGTGCACGACCTGCGCACCACGCGGGCACAGCTGGCGTTCCTGTCCGCCTGCGACACCGCGGGCCCCGACTCGGCTCTGCTCGACGAGCCGCTGAACTTGGCGTCGGCGTTCCACCTCGCGGGCTTCCGCGGGGTCATCGGCACGCTGTGGCACACCGCCGACAGCTCCCAAACCGCCGAGGCGGTCTACACGGCGCTCACCGCGCACGGCACCCGGGCGCCCGACACGGCCGGGGCCGCGACCGCGCTCACCGAAACGTTGCGCAGCATGCGCAACGCCTATCCGGCCGTGCCGACCAGGTGGGCCGCACACGTCCACGTCGGTGACTGACCTACCCGCAGTTGGTGCAACACCTCGATTTCGGCTCGTGTCCCGGCTACGCGCATCCTCGTCGTTGACTCCTGGCCGCGGCCGGTGCGGCCCGAGTTGGGTAAGTCACTGTGGCACAACACTATTCGATCAAGTATCCGAAGGCACGCACGGGCGTGGGACGTCGAAGGTGCCTCTGGAACGGGGCCCCGGTCCGGTCATGGCCGGGAAACTGGGCAGAAACCCACAAGATCGGAGATCGACGCCGTGGAGTCTCACGAAGCGCCGAATGTCCTGTGCGGCAACGTGATCGACGCCGTAGAATCGTCGGCAGAGCGACGTCGCTCCCTTCGACGACCGATCGCCGGACAATGGCGTTTTCGTGAACGGTCCGAGTGCAGGTGTTTGCCGACCGTACCCACATCGTCCCGGTCCCGTCGACGTGACCATTCACGGATCGTGACGTCCGAATCTCACTGTTTCAGCGCAATATCAGATCTACGGGCCACGACGCTACGTCTCTGGCGTTGCGGCAGACAGTAGCTGTGGCAGGACGCCGACGACTCCGCCTGAATCGTGCCAGCCCCCAGCGAACCATCAGCGGCACTCACCGCCCTATGGCCGCACCAAAGGAGTTCAGCGTTATGGACAATCCCGCGCTACCCCAAGTCCGCCGTCACGACGCTCGTCCGGCAGGTAACCCGCAGCACCAGGGCGAACCGGTCGCGCTGATGCTCAGACATCCGAGTGTGACTCAGCCGGTTGCCGAGTACCAGGGCTCCGCAACGCACGAACTCCTTACGCTGGTCAACGCGCGCCTGTACGAAATCCTCATCAGCGGTAAAGGTTTCGACGACATCGGCAGGCACGTCCTCGCCACTCCTGGCAAGCGTGTGCGCGCACGTCTGGTTCTCGCGAGCGCAGGCCTGCTTGCCCCCGTCGGGTCCGAACCCAGTCGCGCCGCCCTCGATCTGGCCTGCGCGATGGAGATGCTGCACGAGTCCTCGCTGGTGCACGACGATATCTGTGACGGATCGTTGCTACGCCGCGGCGCGACGTCGGTACCCGCCGCGTTCGGCGTGCGCATCGCGGCCAGAGCGGGGTTCCACATGGCAGGTGCCGCGGTGCAGGTGATCGCTGAGGTGCTTGCCGATAACCCGAGAATGTCCGCGTGCCTGGGGGAGGTGCCCGGTGTGACGTATTCCGACGGGCTGTCGGATCTGTCCTTCGGTCAGCTCATCGAAATGCTGCCGCCCGCGGTCGATGCGACCGCGCTGCGCCGTCATTACCGACTCGTCGCCGGCGCCAAGACCGGCACCTTGTTCCGATTGTCGTGCTCCTACGGCGGCACCGCCGGCGGTGCCGATCACGATCGCCTACGGGCGCTGATGACATACGCCGATGAGCTCGCACTCGCGTTCCAGATCATGGACGACGTCCGTGATGTCGAAGGCGGTCCCGAGCTGGGCAAGGACGCAGGGGGTGACCTGGAACGACGGGTTCCGACCTGGCCGGTGATCGAATGGCTCGACATGCGCGCCGGCGCGCGGGAGATGTGGCTATCCGCGGACACTCCGAGCACGATCCTGCAAAGCGACCTGATCGACAGCGGGGCCACCGCAGCCGCGCGGGCGGTTGCCCTCGACGCCACACAGAAGGCGAGCGCAGCACTGAACATCTTCCCGCCATCGCCTGCTCGCGACGACCTCCGTGCACTGCTACAGGAAGTGATCACCCGATGAGGCAGAACAGAATCGGATCGCTCGCCCATGGATTTCGACACCTGCGACGCGCACCGGACATGGCCGCGCTACGGGCCGCCTCCTCACCTGAGGAGCTGGCCCGGCTGGCACTGATCCCAGCCGGTCGTAACCTCGGTATCGCGGTGAGCTTTTTGCCCACCCGCCTGCAGGCAGAGGCCACCGCCGCCCTGCTGGCCTGCCGAGTTCTGGACGCCTTCGAGGATCTCAGCGATCGCGCGATCGCGAGCTGTTCCGTCCTTGACGCCGCGGACTACCTCACCGGCAACATCGACACCAAGCCCGCCGCACTGCCTTCGGTCAGCACAGAAGCCCGCGACAGCGAAGCGGTCGACCGGCTCCTGGCCGAGCGTATCGGCGACATCCGCGCTCTGCTCGTCGCGCTCTCGCCGGCCGGGCGCAAGCGTGTGGGCGCGGTGGTCATCGATGTCGCAGCGGTGATGGCCCGCAATATCGACTCACCGCTGTCGCGGGTCGCCTACAGCGAAGGTGTGCTCGGCCGGGTCACCTACTACGCGTGTGAACTCGCCTCCGAAGCCGTTGTGCCCGAGGCGGATCTGCGCGAACTGGCCGGCTGTCTCGCCATCATCGCTCAGTCCGCCAACGACCTGCGCGACAACGAGCTGGAGATCTACGGCGTCGCCGACCGCGACGAACTGAAGCGGAAGGTCATGCTCCAGCTCCTCGTGCCGGCACTGGGCGGCTTCGCCCTCCTGGCCAGGCTCGGTCCCGCCACCCCGAGTTTCGGTGCGCGGGTGGCGATGGCGCACATAACCATCACCACGACGGCTTTCCTGTGCGGGGCCGTCGACGCGCCCCCGCCCTTTCGGCGCAAGGTCGGCGCCGCGCTCCTTGCGGCGTCCTCGTCGAGGCACTGGACCACGATGCTGGATCGGGTGCGGCGAAGTGTCGACGTGGCGGTCCACCGAATGCTGGACGTCTCACCGGAGTTCGCCGACGCGACGAACAAGGCGACCGAGGCGCTCGTTGTGGGCGACCCGCTGTCGATGCCGACCTCGCTGGTGCCGCTGATCGTCGACACCACCTTCGCCATGGTGCAGACCCTGCCCGAAGGTGCGCTGACCGGCGAGCTCACCGACGCCGAGGTGCGCACCATGTTGATCGCCGACCACCTGGCTTTCAGCGCGATGGAACGGGTGCCACCACACGACCCCGAAGCGCTACAGGCCCTCGCTACACAACTCCAACTCGGCGCGCTCGATACCAGCGTGGGCGGGCACAACAGGTAGACCAGCGCACCCGCCACGCGCGCGCCGGATCGGGTAGGACCGCACGGAGGGAGTGATTCACCGGCGTCGCTGGATCACTCTCTACGGCAGTGCTTTTCGCTATACAGCCAGGGTATCGGGCAGGTACTCGAGCAGCGCGACACGGCGGGGGAGCGGCTCCGGTCGGAAACGACTGACGTTGCCGGCCGCGCGGCGCGGTCGAACTACTGATCAGACGCTGACGGGCACCTGGCCAGGATATCGTCGCGCCACTGTGTCGAATCGCGTACGTACCACGCGGCGCTGTCATCGTCGAAGCTCACGCGGACCAGCGGGCGACCGATCGACTTGCCGGCGTGGGACTGCACGAGATCCACGGCGGTGATCGATGCGAGCGCAACCTCGAGTGCGTCCTCCGATCCCGCTCGGCGAAACCACAGTCGCGTTTCGGTCAGCACGAGCGCGCCGTTGCCGCGCACCTGCCTGCCGCCCTTCGAGGCGCTGCCGAAGTAGTTGGCGACGGGGTCACTGCGCACGATTTCCCCAGGCGCAAAGTTCGCCGCGATGGCCGCCTCGGCTGTCCGGCGGATTGCGCGCAGGATGAATCCGGTGATGAGTGCGATGGCCGCGAGCGCTACGACCACGATGACGATGATCGCGAAGACGATCGAGCCGACAGCCATGGGCGCAGTGTAATACTCGACGGCACTCGTGTCGGGAAGAGCGATATTCGGCAATCAGCTTGCCGTAGCCGCACGTTAGTACATTCCTGTCGGTGCGGGGTCGGGCTCCGACTTCAACGTCTTCGCGAAGGCTCGGTTGAAATCAGGTCGACCTGGCACATAGGGCGGGATCGGTGTGTATCCGGCCGAGGCGTAGAGGCGCATAGCGGCCCGGTTGTACGAGCCGGTCTCCAGGATGATCCGGGCGACGCCGTGCTCGAACGCGAACTGTTCTAGACCAGAGAGGACGAGTCGGGCCACCCCGCGTGCGCGATGGTTCGGCACCACGAACATCTTCCGGATCTCGGCTGCCCGCTCGACAAGCGATGACGTGCGGAGTCCGCCGCAGGCGACCGGCTCGCCTGCGATATAGGCGACGATGAACAACCCTCGATGGGGTTCGTACTGCGCTGGTCGATCGAGATTCGGGGGATCGTCGAAGCCGACTATCGACCGACGTTCTTTGGCGTACTCCGTCATCAGCTGGACGGAATCCGGATGGTCGAACCGACTTGGGATGAGCGTTGTAGTTCCAGCGGTCTCGGAGACTTGCCGAGCGCGCTTCACGGGTGCAGTAAAGGAATTGGGCGGCGATGCCCCGGTACCGGGCTCAGGGTGCGACGGCATATCGATGTTTATCCCACATTCGAAGTCGTCGCCCGAAGTGATTGGACTTGGTCGGTCTGCCGAACGCAGGTCGTGGCTACGGCACGTCCCAGCTGGCACGGTCCTCGACCGGGCTTCCGAGGCCGACGAGCACCAACCTGGACAAGACGCTCGTGGCGACCCCGCGTTCTGCCGTGCGGCCAGACCTATCTGTCATCCGCTGACGTGGTTGCCTCATCAGGACGAATGCATCACTCGCGTTCGCAGCCGATTCCGTCCCCGTCGCGGTCGAGGTCGTAGACGTCGGGCCCGACCACCCGCACACGCCCCGTGTATTCAGGTCCGTTGCCGCTGCCGCTCGCGCAATCGACGTCGCTGGCCATGGGCACGCAGGGTTCGTAGGAAGCGTGACAATTGGCTGCGGATTCTGGCGCCCAGTTCGGGATTGGACTCGATGATGTCCGGGAAGGAACCGTGGGCAGCGGAGGAGGAAGCGGCAAGGGTGCCGGGGAGCGCGGAGCCGAGGAGGCGGGGGAGCTGCTCGTCACCGGGCTGGTGGTGCTGAAGCTGGGTGGCACGCCGCGCTCGGCAGGATCGGTGCTGCTTCCGCATCCGACGAGAACGATCGCACTCAGCAGCGATACCGCGGTCGCGGTGGGGCTGGTGAGGTGATCCATGGCGAATCCTACGGTGAAGAAGTCTGTACCCGGGATATCGGTCGCTGACCAAGCGCTGCTACATCTGGAGCGGATCTGAGGTTCGCCGACCGAAATGGCATTCCTCGGGGTTCCTGCCTTGTTCGTCTCGCCGGACGTGGAGCTGTTCGACCGCGCCGACTGTCAGGGCGCTCGGTTCACCACGGCTAGTGCGAGTTCGGTGCAGAGGGCGGCTACTTCGGTGGTCGGCCGACCGGGGTCGACCAGCCAGGTCGCCACCAGCTGGTTGATCCCGCCGACGACGAAAAGTGCTTCCTGGCGCCGGATCTCCGGATTCGCGGGGGTATCGAGGAATTCCGCGCTGTACTGCATCACGAGGTCGGTAACGATCCCGACGGCACGGGAGCGCAACTCTTCGAGCCCTGCGACGCTGCTGGTATCGCTGGTCATGATGCGGTGGATGCTGGGGTCGGCGGCGATCGTGTCGAGGTAGGTCGTCAGTGCCCGCAGGAGTTTGCGTTTCAAGGTGCCCGGCTCGGCCTGGCTCGCGTCGACGAGGGTGGTGAACAGCTCCTCCTGGACCTGCTCGGCGACGGCGAGGACCAGCGCGTCTCGGGTGGCGAAATGTTCGTAGAAGTAGCGCGGGGTCAACCCCGACGCGGCGCACACGCGGCGCACGGTGACTTCGCTCGAGCCGGCCTCGCCCCAGATCTGGCGACCTGCGGCGAGGAGTTTTTCGCGGCGTTCGTCACGTCGATTCGCCGCGCTGATTCCCCGGTAGGACCGGACCACCTCTGCACGCGCCATTGACAGGACTTTAGCAGTCGACCTATTTTGGAAATCAGTCGTTATCCAAAATAGCGCGCTCAACGAGGAGTGTCGATGACCACCGTTCCCACCCGTCACCCGGATCGTCCCCACCGCGTCCCGCCCCTCGTCGGCGGCTTCGCCGCGATGCTGGGGGTTCACAGCCCCGACTCGGCGCAATGGCAGCGTCTCGGCGAGGGCCTGCTCGTCGGTGACGACGCGATGGATCGGCTGGTGGACTGGATGGTCGCCACGGGCTCCAAGCACATACGCCCGCTGTTCGATCGAGCGCTCACCGACGGCATCGCTGCGGTGCCGGAGGCGCCGGATCCGCTGCGGGAGTTCTTCCTCGCGATCGAGACCGTTCCGGCGTGGGTCGATCACGACAAGCTCGTGCGCGGGGCCAAGGTCCTGCTCACCGGCGGTTCCGACGGCATGTACGTCGCGCGCGACGTCGCCATGCTCGGCGGCTACCAGTTCTCCGGCTTCAACAAGACCCTGTTGCGCACGGGAGCGCTGGAAAAAGGCTCCAATCAGCGGTGGGCCGAGACGATGCAGTGGGCGATGGACGTCCTGTCCGAGGACGGTTTGTCCCCGCTGGGTCTGGGATACCGATCCACGATCCGGGTGCGGCTCATCCACGCCTTCGTCCGCAGGCACGTGGCTGCCATGCGGGACTGGCGGACCGAGGACTGGGGCCTGCCCATCAACCAGACGGATATGGCGGCGACGCTGGTCGGCGCCTTCATCGCCCCGGCGATCGGTGGGATGGGCCTGGGCCTGCTGCTGACCCCTGCCGAAACTGACGCTGCCGCGCACCTGGTCCGCTACGTCGGCTGGCTGCTCGGTGTCGAGGAACAGTGGCTGCCGCACTCCTTCCGCGACGGTGTGCGCGTCCTGGTGCACACGCTGTCTGCCTTGGCCGACCCCGACGAGTCGACCCGTCAACTCGCGGTGCCGATGTCACGAGACCCGTTGTCTTGGAACTATGACCGGCTGCCCACGATCCGGCGCCGCCTTGCCTATGCCCAGCATCTGTCGGTGACGGGGACCTTCCTCGGCCGCCACACGATGCGTGCGCTCGGGCTGCCGACGGCGATCGTTCCGTGGTACCCGGCGATCCGAATCCCCGTCAACGTCGCGCGCTCGGTCACCCGGCTGTTGCCCGGCGGACTCGACCGTGCGGCGACTCGCGGTGCGCGAGAACAGGATCGGTTCATGGGGACACTGGTCAGCGCGGGGCCGACCGTCGGTGCGGCGGCCGCGCGACTCACCCACGCGGCCTAGCGCTGCAACGCGGTGGCGGCCGGTGTCAGGTTGCCTTCGGCTCGATGGAGGGGCCGGGGTGAGGCGACCAGCCGGCGTCGCGGGCGGCGGTGTACAGCGCGTCCAGACCGAACGCGTCGACCGGGCCGAGCGCGCCGGAGCCGAGGAGACCGCCGCCCAGTGCGGTGTCGGCGGCCCAGGCCAGAATCGCCGCGGTGAAATCGTAGGGATCGCCGCCCTTCAGGGTGACGCTGGCCAGCGTCTTGCCGGCCGCGTCCTGAGCTTCGGCGACCACCCAGGTGCGGGTGCGGCGGCGAGCTTCGGCGTCGGGGCCACCGGTCGACCCCTTGACGGTTCGGGCCAAAGCCTCGTCGAGTCCGCGCTTGAGTGCAGGCACCTGTGCGACGACCGAGGTCAGTCGTGAGCCGACGCGCAGCGTCTGTGCCGCGAGCGGCGGCAAGCCGAGGAATACATCGACTTCTCGCAGGTGCGGGTGCGAGCGCGTCAGCGCGAAATGCTCCGAGCCGGGAATCGATGTCCCCGTCCGGCTTTCTCCGGCGACATCGAAGGAACGCAGACGCGCGCCGGTGCGCTCGGTGACCACCTGTCCGGAGCGCAGGGCGAAGCCGGGCTCGAACAGCATCCCCGCCATGGACGCGCGGGTACCACCGCTGGTGCCGGGACTTTTCATGAAGTAGCCGACGTCGGCACGCACCGCTGTGGGAGCCTCGCGCAAGGCCAGCCCGGCCGCGAGATTGCCTGGCACGTAGTCGAACCCGAACGCGGTGAGCAGCCCCGCACCGGCGGCACGGGCCTGGTCGTCGTGTTCGAACACGGTGCGGATGAAGGGCCCTTCGCCAGTGGAGTCGATGTAGTGCGCGCCCGCGGCGATCGTTGCGGCCAGTGCGGGGCCCCCATGGCGCAGGAACGGCCCGACCGTCGTCACCAGAACATCGCCGCGACCGAGCAGGGCCCGCACCGACGCGGGGTCGGTGACGTCGGCGACGGCCGTCCGGCAGCCGCCGAGTTCGGCGCCGAGCTTCTCGAGGGCTGCCCCGTTGCGTCCCGCCAGCACGGGCGATGCGCCGCGTGCGGTGAGGGCTTCGGCTGTCAGGCGTCCGGTGTAGCCGGTTGCCCCGAACAGTACAATTTTCGGCATCGCCGCGTCTCCTCATGGTTGGCCACTTGCCAACGCTACCGGTGCGGGCCGTGCGGGGTTCGGTCCACGAGCTAGGGGAGATCGCGACCTCCACATCGCCGCGGTAACCGGCGGTGTGTACCGACCGGCCGATGGTCGCGAAGTCGATGAATCCGTCGGCCAGCACTGTGTCCCAAACGGAACAGCTGCGATATTGCGATATATGCATCAAAATATGTATCAGCCACGACCCAGATGCCGGATCGGCATAGATGGTGGGGGAAGAGAGCTGTGGAGAAGGCTCACCTCTACCGGTTGGCTGACCTGTCGAAGGTGCCGAACACGGCGGTCGCCGAGGCCGCGATCCCGTCAGGTCCCGTGAGCCCATCAGCGGCGTGCCGATGCACGGCGAGTGGATCATCGACCTGACGGGAAACAGCCGTCACATCATCGTGTATCGGCTCACGGCTTCGGGCTCGATGGTGATGCGCAGCCAGTCGGCGGCCCGCATCTCGGTGAGGTCGTCGGCTCGGCGTTCGTCATCGAGGTCCCAGTATCGAGCGGCCAGGCGGGAGAGCAGGTCATGCGCTCCATCGGGTGAGATGGTGGTGTGGCCGGCGACGGAAACCCAGCGCTCGCGCTCACCCACCGGGGCGGACACGACGATCGAGGCGCGAGGGTCGCTTCGCAATCGCGAGACCTTCACCGAATCCGGGGCCGTGAACAATTGGATCGTGCCCTCGGCGGTGACCTCGAACCACACCGGCCGGGGCTGGGGTGGTGTGGGTCCGCCGGCTACGGACAGAAACCCGTAGAGGGGGCGTCCGAGGAACTCGATATCCTTGGCGGTCAGCGACTGTGCTTCCGTGCTCATCGTGGTCCTTTCCGAAGGGTGTGGGGCAACCCGGTCTTGCCCGAATCGGCGGGGAGGGGCTGCGGTGTTGCTGCTCATAGCCCCAGTCAAGGCAGTCGGCCCCGGTAATTCCATAGGCGAGAAGCCGGGTTTCATGTGTATTTGTCCAGTCGGCACCCTGAACGGACTGCTCGATGTGCTGCAGGGCGGGACCCTGGCCGTACTAGCGGAGGAGACCGGCGGGCGCCCGTAGCCCTTCCCGCGCGATGACGAGGCTACCGATCAACTTCCGCCGTCGGCGCCCCAATTGGTGCCCTGGATCGCCCAGCCGAAGGGTAGGTTTGTACCGGGCGGATGAAACTGGCTGCGGCACTGTCGATTACGGGCGTAGACCCTGGTGGAGGAGATTTTTCATGGAACCCATCGTGCTGGATACGACCGGTGCCGACATCCAAGGTGAGTCGGCACGCATTCAGCAGCGTGGCCCGGTGGCCCTGGTCGAACTGCCCGGTGGCGTGCCCGCCTGGTCGGTCACCGATCAGGCAGTGCTGCGGAGTCTGCTCGCCGATCCTCGGGTGTCGAAGGACCCCAGACAGCACTGGATGTCGTTCATCAACGGCGAGATCACCGAGGCGTGGCCGTTGCTGCCGTGGGTAGCGGTCGACAACATGTTCACCGCCTACGGGGCCGATCACCGCAGGCTGCGCCGACTGGTCTCCCCGGCCTTCAGTCATCGCCGCAGTACCGCGCTGCGTCCGCGGATCGCCGAGATCACCGAGAACCTGCTCGACGCGCTGGCGGCCACTCCTGCCGGCGAACCGGTCGATCTGCGAGGCGGCTTCGCCTATCCGGTGCCGATCCGGGTCATCACCGAACTGGTCGGCGTGCCCGAAGGGCTGGGGCCTGCGCTCCACAAGTGCGTGGATGGCTTCTTCGACGGCTCGTTCACCGCCGAGCAGGCTCAGGCCAACTACCTCGAAATGTATGGATTGGTCGGCGACCTCGTCGCCTACCGTCGTAAGCATCCTGGTGACGACGTCACCAGCGCGCTGATCGCCACGCGCGACGAGGACGACTCCGCGCTGTCGGAGAAGGAACTCGTCGACACCTTGATGCTGATCATCAATGCCGGTCACGAGACCACGGTCAATTTGCTCGACCAAGCGATCGTCGCCCTGCTCACCCATCCTGAGCAGCGTGCCTCGGTGGCCGCAGGGCAGGTGTCGTGGGCAGACGTGGTCGAGGAGACGCTGCGCTTCCAGGCACCGGTGGCACACCTGCCCCTCCGATACGCGGTCGAGGACATCGACATCGCCGGGAAGTACCGAATCGGCAAGGGCGAGGCCATCTTGGCCTCCTACGCAGGCGCCAGCCGCGACCCGAAAGTGCACGGCGCCAACACCGCCGAGTTCGTTCCCACCCGTGCCACCCGCGATCAGCACCTCGCCTTCGGCCACGGCGCACACCACTGCATCGGCGCATCACTGGCCCGTCTCGAAGCGGCTGTCGCGTTGCCTGCGCTGTTCGATCGGTTCCCTCGGATGAGCCTGGCCACGAGCCTGACCGAACTGGCGCCCGTGCCGAGTTTCATCTCCAACGGGCACGCCACTGTTCCGGTGTATCTGCACGCGGCGTGAGCGCAGCGGGGTGATTCGGGCGGGTCAGTGGGCGAACGGCTTCAGCCGGTCGAAGTATCCGTTGGGCTTGAGCGCGTCGAGGTGCCCGAGCGCGGCGGTGATGTCGTCGCTCAACGCCCTGGCCATGTCCGCCGAGAACCCCTCCCGCACCACGACGCGCAGCACCGCGATATCGGTCGCGTTGTCCGGCATGGTGTACGCGGGCACCTGCCAGCCGTAGGAGCGCAGCGCGTGCGAGACGTCGAACTCGGTGTATTGAGGGTCGCCCGACAGCCGGAAGCTGATCACCGGGATCGCCGAGCCGTCGGTGATCACCTCGAAGTGTCCGCTTTCGCGCAGCTGGTCGCCGAGCCAGCGCGCGGTCTGGGAGAGCGATCGCATGACCAGGCTGTAGCCGAATCGCCCGAGCCTGAGGAAGTTGTAGTACTGGCCGATGACCTGATTGCCGGGGCGGGAGAAGTTGAGCGTGAAAGTGGGCATGTCGCCGCCCAGATAGTTGACCCGGAAGACCAGGTCGTCGGGCAGGTACTCGGGGCCGCGCCACACCACGAACCCGATGCCGGGATACGTCAGCGCATATTTGTGGCCACTGACGTTGATCGACACCACGCGCGGCAGCCGGAAGTCCCACACCAGATCGGGATGCAGGAAGGGCACTACGAAGCCGCCGCTGGCCGCGTCGACGTGCACGGGGATGTCCAGTCCGGTATCGGCAGCGAGCTTGTCGAGCGCCGCGCAGATGTCGCTGATCGGTTCGAGTTCGCCGGTGAATGTCGTGCCCAAGATGGCCACGACGCCGATGGTGTCCTCGTCGAGGTTGGCCAGCACCTGCTCGGGTGTTATGACGTAGCGGCCCTTCTCCATCGGCAGATACCGCGGTTCGACGTCGAAATAGCGGCAGAACTTCTCCCACACCACCTGCACGTTGGAACCCATCACCATGTTCGGTGTGCGGCCTTTCCACCCGTCGCCGATCTTCTCGCGCCACAGCCACTTCATCGCCAGCCCGGCCAGCATCACCGCCTCGCTGGATCCGATCGTCGATACCCCGGTAGCGCTGGACGGGTCGTCGTCGCGCAGACCCTCGGCATGGAACAGGTCGGCGACCATGCACACACACCGTTGCTCGATCGCCGCGGTCGCGGGGTACTCATCCTTGTCGATCATGTTCTTGTCGAACGTTTCCGCCATCAGCTTCTCGGCCTGTGGATCCATCCACGTCGACACGAAGGTGGCCAGATTCAGTCTGCTGCTCCCGTCGAGCATCAGTTCGTCGTGGATGAATCGATAGGCGACGTCAGGATCCATCGATTCCTCGGGCATCCGCAGCGCGGGTACCGGCGCCATCGACAGCCGCCCGGTGTACGCCGGGGAGACCTGAGGAACGTGAGTGCGCTTGCGCGACATGGATATCCCTTCGATTCAGTTCTGCCGACAGCAGTTCGGACATGAGTCAGGACGCGTGGTGGGAGAGGTCGGCGCCGAGCGGGATCATGTCGTCGCTCTCGGCGCCGGCCTGCTCACTGATCAAGACCTGTGAGGTGGTGGCCATGGTTCGACGGTAGAGCCGGCGTCGATGGGTCCGTATCCCCCGTAACGGGTGAATCTCACCGAAGACAGGGCCTGTCGCTGTCCGGCACCAGCGCCACGTCGATACCGGAATCGGCATGGTCGACGACGTACAGAAATGCGGCGATCCCTGATACGGATACCATGATCCGTTGCAGCGTCGGATCGAATTAGCGGCTGATAGCCCGGGCTACCGCGTCGCCGACCTGCTCGTCGGTGAGGCTGCTGCGTTTGATCAGCACATGCGAGAGCACGGTGCGGACGGCGATCTCCGCCGCCTGTGCCGGTGTGACCGCCAGCGATGCGCTGTCGTCGCGGGCCGCCAGCAGTGGTGCGATGAAGGCGCCGACGGTTTCGATCAGGTTGAGCTTCGACCCCTCGTGCTCGATCGCGACATTGAGCAACCATCCTGGTTCCTGGTCGCGCAGTCGAGCGATCACCGGGTGTCGGCGCAGGTAGGGGATGGCAAAGACCACGGCATCTTTCGCCAGCTGCCGCACCGGCGTGAAGATGTCGATCTCCAGGTAGGCGGCGCTCATCATGCGGGCTACCTCGATTTTGCTGACGGCCGCGATGAGACCGTTCTTGTCTCCGAACTCACGGTAGGCGGTCGCGCGTGAGACGCCCGCCCGGCGAGCGACCGCGGTCAGCGTCAGATCATCCAGGCCGGTCTCGGCCATCATCGCCAAGGCCGTGTCCACGAGCACGGAGGACGACTGCGTCGCGTTGGTCATGCCGGTCATTCTTCCTGTTCCCGATCCGGGAAGACACGACTGGTTGTGGCCACATCAGCACTGAGACTATATTGGAATTCAGTCTCAGTGATGGATCCTTGACTCGATCCATGAACAGGACTCGGAACAACGACGTTCGGAGGTATGGCATGCGGAGAATCGGCGATCACGCGGTCGTGTTGGGCGCGGGCATCGGCGGGCTACTGGCCGCTCGGGTGCTCAGTGAGGCCTACTCGACCGTGACGGTGATCGAGCGGGATGCCCTGCTCCCGGATTCCGAGGCGCGAAAAGGTGTCCCGCAGGGGCGTCATGTACACGGGCTGCTGCCGCGGGGCAAGGACATCCTCGAGGAATTGTTCCCAGGGTTCGGGCAGGACATGCGAACAAGCGGTGTGGTCGAATGCGACGCGCTGCGCGAAGTCCGCTTCACCATGGCCGGCCGGACCCTCAAGCGGGTATCGACCGGACACAGAGCCTTTCAGGCGAGTCGCCCGCACCTCGAGCAGCACCTTCGCACGCGGGTCGCGGCGCTGCCCAACGTCACCATTCGCGACAGGTGCGATGCCGCGTCGCTCGTTGTCAGCGCCGATGGAACGCGGATATGCGGGGTCGCGATCGTGGACCGTTCGGACGGTGCGCGTGAAACCGTCGACGCGGACCTGGTCGTGGCATCGATGGGTCGAGCAGGTGTCGTCCCCTCATGGCTGGACAAGCTCGGCTACGACCGCCCAGCCGAAGAAGGCACCGCGATCGACATCATCTACCGCAGCGCCTTCATCCAGCTGCCGCCGAACGCACTGCCCCACGACAAACTGGTCACGATCGGTGTACGCGATCTACCCCCGCGTGCCCTCGCCCTGTTCGCCGTGGAGGGCAACCGGCACATCCTGACGCTGATCGGCCACGACGGCGAGGAGCCGCCGAGGGACCAGGAAGGATTTCTCGACTTCGCCGCAGCCATCGCCCCGCCCGACGTGCTCGATGCCATCAAGAACGGTGAACTGCTCGGCGACATCTCGACCTTCCGCTACAAGGCCAACCTGCGCCGCCGCTACGAGCGCCTCGATCGTTTTCCCGAGGGACTGCTCGCGGTCGGTGACAGCCTGTGCAGCTTCAGCCCCGTCTACGGGCAGGGGATGACCGTCGCCGCGATCCAGATGGCCGTGCTGCGCGAGTGCCTCGCACGGGGTGGAGAGAATCTCGCCACCAGGTTTTACACGGCGGTCACGCCGGAGATCGACAACGCCTGGCAACTCACCGTGATCGCCGACGGCGCCATGCCACACGTCAGCGCCAGTGTCTCGTTGCCGGTCCGAGCCGCCGTAGCGGCGCTCGAGCCGGTGCTGATCGCCGCCGAGCGTGACACCGCGGTCGCGACAACCCTGTACCGGGTGATGGGACTCGTCGACAAGCCCCGCGCACTGCTCTCGCCCGTCATCGCCGCCCGCATCGCCCTCGCCAACGCCCGTGCGGCACTGGAAACCCTTGCCGGCACAGCACTTTCGTCGCACAGTCACCCCTGAGCGAGGGCGCCGAGGATCAATTCGTCCACCAGGGCACGGTCGGCAGTCGAATCCAACGGCTCGGGCCTCGCGACACGGCTGAGCATCGTGACACGATCGAGCGCTTGACCCTGACACAGTGACAACGTCTTCACTGGAGGCAGGAGGTGGTTCCCATGAACTCGACACCAGCACACTCGGTAGACCCGCGGCTGCTTGCCGCATTGAGCGCGGAGACCGCGTCGATCAGGCTGCGGGCCGCCCTGGCCGCGGGCACACATTCTGACCCGGCGCTGCTCGGAGTCCTGATCGACCGCTGCGCCGTGGAGCCGGACTTCTTCGTCCGCGACATGCTCACCTGGGCACTGACCAGGCTCCCCGGCGAGCTGACCGTGCCGCGGCTGCGCGCTGAGCTGGAATCGGGGGGTGCCCAGGCCCGCAGCCAAGCGCTGCACACCCTGTCCAAGATCGGCGATCCGGCACTCTGGCCGGCGATCACCCCCGCGCTGCTGCGCGATCCCGACGACGACGTGGCCCGCAGTGCGTGGCGAGCCGCGGTTGTTCTCGTGCCCGATACCGAGCGCGCGGCGCTGGCCACCGAACTGGCCACCCAATTCGGGCGCGGTGATCGAGACGTCCGGCGCAGCCTGAGCCGGGCGCTGGCCACACTGGGTGAGGTGATCACCACCGTGCTCCACCGGGCGGCCGTCAGTACCGACCCGCACGTGCGAGGCCACGCACAGGCCACCGAGCAGCTGCTGCGCGACCCAGAGGCGGCCTTCGATCCCGACATCGACGCGGCGAAAAGAGTCGCGGCGCTCGACGGCGCACCGTGCTGATCGGCGAGGTGGCGCGGCGCTCGGGAGTCAGCACCCGAATGCTGCGCCACTACGACTCGCTCGGACTGGTGCGGCCCACCGGGCGCACCGTCGGCGGCTACCGCCAGTACTCCGACGCCGACATCCGCGGCATCTTCCACGTGGAAAGCCTGCGCTCCCTGGGCCTTTCGCTGCGCGAGATCGCCCGGGTACTGGCAGATCGATCGTTCACGCCGCAGACCTTGGTGAGCGATCTGATCGCACGCACCGAGGAACGGTTGGTGCGCGAGCGCGAACTACTCGAACGTCTGCGCGCTGTCGAGAACGCCGAGCCCGGCGACTGGCACGACGCGCTACGCATCGTCGAACTCGTGCGCACACTCGGCTCGACCGACCCGCACCGCCGCCTGCAGGCAGTGCTGAACCCGGCCGACAACGCGCCGGTGCCGGCCGAGATGCTGGCCGCGGCCGTGCTCACCGAGTCCGAACCCAACATGGCAGGCGCCCTGCGCTGGGCGCTGTCGCGGGCGGGCGAGGACGGACTGACCGGGCTCGCGCCCGGGCTGGCCGCCGCCGATGTCGAGGTCCGGCGACGGGCTGTGCTGGCAGTGGCGGAAATTCCGGGCGAGGCCGCGACCGCGCTGCTCACCGCCGCACTCGACGACCCGAACCCGACTGTCCGCGGGCCCGCCGCCCTGGCCGCCGGAAGCCGCGGGATGAGAGCGGCCGAGCCGATCCTGGTGGCCATGGTGATCGCGGGCACCAACGATGTCGACGCAGGCGAAGTGCTCGGCGCGCTGTCGCAGGACCCGGAATCCGCAGATCGAATTCTGGGCGCGCTGACCGCCGCGCTGACCGCACACGAAGACGACGCCGCCATCCGTATCCGGCTCGTTCAAGCACTGGTGGAGCTGCCCGGCACCCGCGCACTGGCGACCTTGCGGGCACTGAGCGCGGACACCGATCACTCCGTCGCGCTCGTCGCCACCGCCTTCACCGAACTGGTGGCTGCTCGGGCGACGAACCCGGATCGCTGATCACAACCGATGGTCTTCGGTGGTCCACCGGCCACCGTTGTCACCGAACCCGCGGGCCGGCCTGCGGAACAGACTCAGCGCAGGACGCGGGCGAACAAGCCGGTCAGCTCGGTCCAGTGCCGGGCATCGGCCCCGGCGTCATAGACATCGGTGTCGGATTGGGTGAAGCCGTGGTCGGCACCGGGATACACCTCGGTGCGGAAGACGGTGCCTGCGGCGGTGAAGGCGGCGTCGAGCTGTTCGATCTGTTCGGGCGGGAGGCCGAGGTCGGCGTCGGCGTGCGCGAGGTACACCTCGGCGGTGATTCGGTCGACTACGGCGTGCGGACTGGTGGAGTCTTCGGTGGCCAGTCGGCCGCCGTGAAAGCCGGCCACCGCGGCCACGCGGTCGGGGTAGGCGGCGGCGGTGTGTAGTGCGTGGCGCACGCCCATGCAATATCCGGACAGGCCCACCGGATTGCCCGTGGTCAGCGGGGACTCCGCCAGCCACGACAGATACGCGGCGGCGTCGGCGACGACGAGCTCGGGTGTCAACGCGGTCAGCAGCGGGCGCAGGACACCGAAGATCTCACCGCGCCGATCGGCCCCGATGAAATCGGGAAGGTCGACCACCGGTGCGGAACCGTGGCGGTAGAACAGATTCGGAACGAGCACCGTGAAGCCGTGGGCGGCGAGGCGTTCGGCGTCACGGCGCACCACCGGCCGCAGACCGAAGGCGTCGGAGAACACCAGAACCGCGGGGTGGGGCGCGTTGTCGTCGGGGTAGGCGAGGAAGGAATCGGCCTTGCCGTCGGCAGTAGCCACGGAGAGGGTGTGCGTGTGTACCGCCACGGCGGAACCTCCTGAGGGCGTCGAGTTGCCCACAATCTACTGATCGCGCAGCGGTGATCCGGCGCTCGAACCGGCCGGGATCGGCATTTGTGCACGCACTGAATTCGACGCAGCGCAAGCTGATCCGGGTACCGGCACCACCTGGATACCAGGATCGGCATGGACGACGATGATGGGATGAGTGAAGTGGTCGACATGCGCTCGGTGAGCACCGAGCGTCGCGCCCAACTCGGTGCGTTCCTGAAGTCCCGTCGCGCCAAGATCACCCCGGGGGATGTGGGTCTGCCATCAGGGTCGCGGCGGCGAACGCCGGGTCTGCGCCGGGAAGAAGTCGCGCAGCTGTCCGGCATCGGCGTCACCTGGTACACGTGGCTGGAGCAGGGCAGACCGATCAACGCCAGTGTGCAGGTGCTCGACGCGGTGGCGCGCACCCTCGGCCTGGATCACGCGGAGAAGGTGCATCTCTATCGCCTCGCGGATGTGCCGTCGGTGCCCGCTGCCGCGGTGGAGCCGGCGATGCCGCCGGGTCTGCCGATGATCCTGGACCAGCTCGCACCCTTGCCCGCGGTGCTTCTCGATTCCCGATACAACGTCCTGGCCTATAACGACGCCTATCGCGCATTGTTTCCCGGCCTCGCCCGCCCCGACGCCAATGTGCTGCGCACCGTGTTCGTGACACCGGAGTGCTGCAATCCCTATCGGCACAACGTCGACGATCTGCGCCGCATGGTCGCCTACCTGCGCGGTGCGTCGGTCCGTCACCTCGATGACCCGGCGTGGCAGGAACTGATCGACGAGTTGTGTGCGGCCAGCGCCGAATTCGCCGGGATGTGGGCCCGCAACGACGTGGCGGTGCCGGTGAACCTGGTCAAGGTGATCCAGCATCTCGCGGTGGGTGACCTCGCGATGAACCTGACGATCATGAGTCTGCCCGCCACCGACGGCGAGTGGATCCAGATCTTCACCCCTGTCGACGATGTCGAGGCCGCGAAGTTCGCCGTGCTGCTGGCGATGTCGGACGGCGAGCGGCGGCGCCCGGCCGACGATCATCGACGGCGGTTCCATGTACCGGGATGACCTGGGGTAACGCCGTCTCGCCCCGGGGTTCGGATACCCGTAATCGATAGCGCGACGAGACAACTCGCAAATCGAATTCCTCGGGTACTATCGCCGACGGGGGAGCACGAGATGAACGATGGTCTTCGGCTGCCCTATACCGATATACGACCATCTCCAGGGGATGAAACTTGATCCACATGACACCGAACCCCACCTCGCGTCGGCGCTTCGCGCGACGTTCCGGCATCACTTCGGTCGTCGCGGCGGCGGCGGTCTGCGCGGCCCTCGTATCCGGCTGCACCAAAGACGATTCGGCCACCACGGCGGGCCCGGCGCCCACCGGCCAGCTGCCCGAGGGCGCACAGATCGTGAAGGAGTCGGCGAAGACCACGCAGACCCTGCACAACGTGCACCTGAAGATCAACGTCAAGAACCTGCCCGACCTGCCGGTGGAAACCGTGTCGGCCGATGTCACCAACGAGACCCAGGGCTCGGGCGCGGCGATGGGCGAGGCGAAGGTCAAGCTCACCCCCGAAGCCGCGTTCACCGAGGCGAAGTTCCTTGTGGTGGACAAGGTCCTCTACACCCAGGCTGGTGGCCGCTACGTGCCGTCGGGTCCGGCGGAGAAGGTCTACGATCCGGGCGTCATCCTGGACAAGGACAAGGGCATCGCGAATGTGATCGCCAATATCCAGAACGCGAAGACCGAGGGCCGTGAGGTGATCGACGGCATCAACACCGTCAAGGTCTCCGGCACCATCGACTCCGCGGTGATCGACCCGATCGTGCCGCGCATCGGTCAGAACGCGGGCACCATGCCGATCACCGTGTGGATCCAGGACACCGCCCCGCCCGCCTCCGATTCGACCAAGCCCTCGGACGCCGCGTCCACCGGCGACGGCCCGAATCTTGTTCGCGCCGTGGTGAAGAAGGATCAGGGCGAGGTCACCGTCGGTCTGTCGAACTGGGCCAAGCCGGTCAACATCATCAAGCCCGCCGGCTGATAATCGCCGGTAATACCGGATCAACCCACACCGGTCCGGGGTCAGCGGAGCCTGGCACGCAGTGCCCTCCGCAGCCCCGGGCCGGTGTGTCGTCTGGGTGTCGCCCGCGGTAAACGAATCACGAACGCACGAGTGCGCATCCAATAAGAGAATGTTCAGCGAGATGCAAGGCGCCACAAGGACTATACGTGTCGGGACGCTGGTCGGCAGGCAACACGCATCGGACGCCGATCGGACACGGAGGAAGAACTAATGACGATCGATGATCGACCTGATGAAGCGGAGCGCGAGCTCCCGCCACCGCCCGGCCCGGGGGGTCGGCCTCCCGTCAACAACGTATGGGTTTATAACGGCAGAGCCTACGACCTGAGTGACTGGATCTCCAAGCATCCAGGCGGTGAATTCTTCATCGGCCGCACGAAAAATCGCGACATCACCTCGATCATCGGTTCCTACCACCGTGATCCGGAAAAAATCGCGCGGATGATCGAGCGTTACAGTCTCGGTCGCGATGCCACGCCCGAGGACATCCATCCGAAGAACAACGCCCCCGACTTCCTGTTCAAGGACGGCTTCAACAGCTGGGACGACACCCCGAAGTACAAGTTCGACAACAAGGCCGATCTGCTGCACCAGGTGAAGGCCCGGCTCAAGGAACCCGAGCTGGCGGCCCGGCTGAAGCGGATGGACCGCGCGTTCAACATCGTCGTCGGCGTGCTGATCTTCGCCTACATCGCCGTGCAGGCGCTGCGTCTCTACGACACGAGCTGGATGCCGTTGCCCGCCTTCGTGATCGCGATGGTGCTGCTGCGCAGCTCGCTGGCCGGGTTCGGTCACTACGCGATCCACCGCGCGCAGAAGGGCTTGAACAAGTACGCGGTCAACGCCTTCGACATGAACTATGTCGCGCTGTCTTTCGTCACCGCTGACGGGCACGCACTTCTGCACCACCCGCACACCCAGAGTGAAGTCGACATCAAGAAGAACGTCTTCACGATGATGATGCAGATCCCGCGCCTGTACCGGGTGCCGGTGCACACCGTACACAAGTTCGGACATCTGCTGACGGGCATGATCATTCGCCTCCTCGATGTCTGCAGGCTCACCCGCAAGGTGGGCATCAAGGACATGTACGGCAGCTGGCGTGGCGCGCTGCCACACTTCATCGGCTCGTTCGGGATGCGGTTCCTGCTGGTGGCCGAGTTCGTGGCCTTCGCCATCGCGGGTGACCTGCTCGCCTGGGGCCTGCAATTCGTGATCACGCTGTGGATCAGCACCTTCATGGTGGTGGCCAGCCACGACTTCGAGATCCCGACCGAGGAACTGCACACCGAGACCGAGGACTGGGCGGTGAACCAGCTCGAGCAGGCCTACGACCTGACCGTGGTCGGCAACAAGTACGTCGACTGCTTCCTCTCGGCGGGCCTGAGCTCGCACCGTGCCCATCACGTACTTCCGTTCCAGCGCAGCGGGTTTGCCAATATCGCCTCGGAGAACGTGGTGCGTGAGGAAGCCGCGAAGTTCGGCGTGGAGTGGCTGCCCGCCAAGAGCTTCTTCGGAGATCGTTTCCCCAAGCTGTGCCGGACCTATCTGCTCGCGCCCTCCCGTGAGGCCGAGGAGAGCCGGTGGGGTTTCGTGCGCGAACACTGCGCACCATCAGCGCTGAAGACCTGTGTCGTCTACACCGCGCAGGGCTTCTCCGGCATCGGAACCGTCTGACCCGGCCGTTGCCACCTCTGATCTGTCTCGAAAGGATTTGTGCCCGTGTCTGTTTCCTTTGACCTGCTCCGCACGCCCGACATCGAGCGCGGGCACGACCTGCTACCACCCACGCCGCCGACGACCGTCGGCGTGATCGAAGCGGTCGCCACCGGTTCGCCCTCGCTGGTCGTCGAGCAGTCCGTGAACGCGGGCCGGGTCGCCGAACTGTTCTCCGATCCCGTTCAGCGCCAGCGCATTCCGCGGATCTACGCCAAGACCAGGATCGACACCCGGCACCTGGCCATCGACCCACTCGACCCCGAGTTCCTCGAGTTCAGCCGCAAGCCCGGCACCATCCGGGAGCGGATGAACCTGTTCTTCGAACACGCCGTGCCGCTCGCCGTCGACGTCGCCCAGCGCGCCGTCGCGGGGCTGGCGAACCCGGCCGAGGACATCGGCCAGCTGATCTTCGTGACCAGCACCGGCTTCATCGCCCCCGGCGTCGACGTCGCGGTGGTCAAGCAGCTGGGTCTGTCGCCGAAGGTCGGCCGGATGGTCATCAATTTCATGGGTTGCGCCGCGGCCATGAACGGCATCCGCGCCGCCGTCGACTACGTCCGGGCCCACCCGGACAAGAAGGCGATGGTGCTGTGCATCGAATTGAGTTCGGTCAACGCCGTTTTCGACGATGACGTCAACGACGTGATCACCCACAGCCTGTTCGGTGACGGCTGCGGGGCGGTGGTGATCGGCGCCAACCAGGTACACAAGCCGCTCGCGGCCGGCAGCGTCGTGATCCGCGACAGCTTCAGCCACCTGTTCGACGACGCCGAGGACGGCATCGTGCTCGGTGTGAAGGACGCGGGCATCACCTGCGAACTGGCGACCAGCCTGCCCGACTACATCTACCGCGGTGTCGACCCGGTGGTGTCGGAAGTGCTGGCGCGCAACGGACTCGGCAAGTCCGATATCGAGTTGTGGGCGATCCACCCCGGTGGTCCCCGCATCATCGAGGAGTCGGCGCATTCGCTCGGCATTCCCGCCGAGCTGGCGGCGCCGAGCTGGGCGGTGCTCGCCGAGCACGGCAACATGCTCAGTGTCTCGCTGATCTTCGTGCTGGAGCGGATGATCCGCGACGCACAGACAGCGGCACCGATCTCTACCGGTGTGGCGTTCTCGTTCGCGCCCGGTGTCACCCTCGAGGGCATCGTGTTCGATGTCATCCGAAGCTGAGAGCCGAAGGTTATGCATCTGCTCCGTTTTCTCGCCGCGCTGTCGCCGGCCAGGATCGCGGCCGTCGTCGCCGCGGGCCTGATCTGCGGCGCCGCCAACACCTATCTGGTGACGCTGATCAACGCGGTCGTCTCGCCGCGCCCGCAGCCGGACAACCTGCTGCTGCGCTTCGGCGGCACGGGTCTGGTGATCCTCGTCAGCGGTGTGCTGTCGCAGGTTCTGCTGATCCGGCTGTCGCAGGACGCGATCTACCGGTTGCGCAGCGACTTGAGCTCCGGAATCGTCTCCGCCCCACTGGAACACCTCGAACGGCTCGGCATGCACCGCCTGATGGCGACGCTCACCGAGGACGTGCGTTCGCTGTCGCAGGCCGTCACCGCCATTCCCTCGATCTGCGTGGATGTGGCGACCATCGTCGGCTGCTTCGTGTTCCTCGCCGTGGTGTCGGGACCGATTTTCGCGGTCACGGTCGGCGGCACATTGGTCGGCATCGCGTGTGTCGAACTGGTTCTCAAGCGCGTCCGCGGTATCTACCGGGAAGCTCGGGAGAACGAGGACGCGTTGCTGCGATCGTTCCAGGCCGTCACCCTCGGCATCAAGGAACTGAAGCTGCACCGTGGTCGTCGCCGTGACTTCATGGACCGGCACCTGCTCGGTTCGGCGGGTACGCTGCGCGACCAGAACACCGACGCGGGCTCGAAGTTCTCCTACGCCCAGGGCTTCGGCCAGGCGCTGCAGCTGGCCACGATGGCGCTGATCCTGTTCGTCATCGCGGCCGCACTGGATCTGCCGCGCGAGACGATGGTCGGCTACGTGCTGGTCACCACGTTCCTGGCGATGCCGATGCAGAACTTCATGCACCGCATCCCCGATCTGCTGCGTGGTGATGTGGCGCTGGCCAAGATCCGGGCGATGAACCTGTCGATGACGACGTTGCACGACGAGGAGTCGCTGCCGTATTCGGAGCGTCCAGCGGCAGGGGAGGCCAAGCTGGAACTGACCAACGTCAGCTACATCTATCGCTCGGAGGCGCCCTCGCAGGTGCCACCTCCGCCGGGATCGCACGGGCCGGGTGGGCATCCGCCGCGTCCCGGGATGCCGCCGCGGGAGGGCGACGGCAGGCCGCGGCATCCGCATCCCGCCCACCCCGGCGCACATCCGGGTGGCGGTCCGGTGGATGTCAACGGCAAGAACTGGGTCGACCACGGTGGCGTCGATGTGCGCCCGCTGGCTCCGCCGCCCGGGCTCGACGAGTCCGAGGATGCCGGTTTCCGCCTCGGCCCGATCGACCTGGTTTTCGAACCGGGCCAGATCACGTTCATCGTCGGTGGCAACGGCAGCGGGAAGTCGACGCTGGCCAAGCTCATCACCGGTCTGTATGTGCCACGCTCGGGGTCGTTGTCGCTCAACGGGGAGAGGATCGACCACGACAACATCGAGTGGTACCGGCAGAATTCGTCGGCGGTGTTCACCGATTTCCATCTGTTCGAGGACTACCTGGGTTTCGACCGCCCCGGTATCGACGCCGAAGTCCAGCGTTATCTCGACGAGTTGCAGATCGCGCACAAGGTGACGGTGCGGGACGGGCGGTTGTCGACCGTCGACCTGTCGCAGGGGCAGCGCAAGCGGTTGGCCCTGCTCACCGCCTTGCTCGAAGACCGCCAGATCTATGTCTTCGACGAATGGGCCGCCGATCAGGAGCCTCGGTTCCGCGACGTGTTCTACCACGAGATCCTCACCGATCTGAAGCGCCGCGGTAAGACGGTCATCGTGATCACCCATGACGACCGGTACTTCGATTGCGCCGACCAATTGGTGAAGCTCGACTTCGGTCTCGTCGCTGTGTGACGCGTGAACGCCGGTCCCTCGCGGGGCCGGCGTTCTCGTGTGTCAGGCGATGTCGCGGTACTCGGCGATGCGGCGCGACATCGGTGGCCGGTCGGCCAGGCTGACCTCGGAAGGTGTTCGCCGCCAACCGGTTTCCCCGGGCAGGAACTGCACCAGGCCGATCCCGGAATCCCGGATGCCGAGCCGGTCGAGCAGAGTCGCCACGACCTGGCGGCTCATCACCGCGAGTTCGTGCGTCGGCCGGTTGCGATGCACGCGGATCCCGAGGTCGACCTGGGCGATGGCCGACAAACCGCGCCGCTGCCAACAATCGAGCAGGATCCCGATCTCCGCGCCGTACCCGCCGGCGATGGAGATCTGCTCGAGAAACGCACGCGTGGCGCCACATTCGCCGCCGAGCGGCTGGATGATCTCGGCCAGCGCGGGTGCGAGCGCGGTGAGCAGCGGGCGCGCCACGAGCTGTGTGACCCGGCCACCGTCGTCGGCGTCATCGGTCATCGGCCTGCGATAGAAGCCCTTCACCAGGGCGATGTGGGGGTCGGCGAGCAGCGGTGCGAGCAAGGTGGGCACGAACATCGGATCGGGTTCGACGAGATCCGCGTCCAGGAAAACGATCAGATCACCGGTACACACCGCCATCGACCGCCACAGCACCTCGCCCTTGCCCGGCCGCACCGCCACCCCCGGCAACGCCTCCTCCCGGGTGAAGACCTCGGCCCCGGCGGCGCGCGCCCGCGCGATGGTGCGATCAGCGGACCCGGCGTCGAGCACGACCAACTCGTCGACCAGCCCATCGGGCAGCGACTTCACCGAAGCAACCACCCCGGCGACGGTGTCCTCGTCATCCAGCGCGGGCACCACCACCGAGACCCGACGACCCGCCTTGCGGTCGATCAGTTCACGGACGTCCATCCAGCCAGTCAACGACACACTCGTCACTCCCGCTACCGCTGCGTCTCGATCTGTGACCGAACCCAACGGTTTTCCGCCGATGCTTGGACATACCTACAGGTCCGTGCCGGTCATCGAACGCAGACCCGATGGCAGGCTCGGCGGGTACCGTGGGGCTCAGCCGACCGGTGGAGGGGCAGAAATCATGAGTGGGAGCGCGGCAACGATGGTCGAGGTGTCCAAGGGGTCCAAGACCGATCTCGTCGACGGGCGATACACGGTGCGTCTGGATCTGGACGGCCCGGCCGGAGCGGTGGACATCGCGGCGGTGCTGTTGACCGCCGACGGCAAGGTGCGTTCCGACGCCGACTTCGTGTTCTTCAACAATCCGGTCGCGTCGGGTGTTCGGTTGGAGTCCGATGCTGTTGTCGCGGTCGATCTTTCGGCATTGCCCGCTGAGATTCATCGGGTGGTGATCACCGGGAGTACGGAGGCGCAGGGGATCGAGTTCGGGGCGGTCGCCGGGTTGCGGGTCTCCGCTGTCGGTTCCAGTCAATCGGTGAGTTTCGTGCCGCCGGGCCTGGATTCGGAAACGGTGCTGCAAGCTGTGGCGCTGTATCGGCGGGGGAGTGGGTGGCGGCTCGATGCGATCGGTCAGGGATACAGCGCCGGGCTGGCGGCGTTCGCGACCGATCACGGCATCGTCGTCGACGCGGACGAAGAACCGGCCGACGTGTCCGCGCACGTGGCCGAAGTGCCTGCGCCCCAGAGTGTTACACCCCCGGCGCCCTCGGTCGATCTGCGCAAAGTCGATGTCGTGCTGACCAAGGATTCGCCGGATCGCCGCGCCACGATCGACCTGCGCAAGGGCGATCCGGGCTACGTCCTGACCGTCGGCCTCGAGTGGGACGGCCGCGGTGCGAAATACGACGCGAACGGTCGTGTCACCGAGTTCGGTACGGGCGACCTGGACGTGTACTTCTTCTGCCGCAACGAGATCACCGGCGACTACGTTGTCCTCAGCGGCGAGAATGGCCACCAGGGTGACATCACGCGGTGGCCGTTCATCCATCACCAGGGCGACACCCGCGGCCCCGGGGCCGACAACCTCCCCGCCACCGAACAGGTCACCGTCCGCCCCACCGAGAACGGCGATCTGCTCCTCAATGTCTACCAATCCGTGGACAACGGTGCGGGCGCCATCGACAAGTTCGGCAACCCCCGCGTCCGCGTCCGCTACGGCCGTCCCGGCCCCGACGGCCTCCCCGACAAGGATGCCGACCAGATCACCGTCGTCATCGGCAACGGCAAGAGCTCCTTCTGGGCCACCGTCGCCCATATCGATGTGCGTGACGGCATCCTCACTGTCGACGGCACCATCCACTACAGCCGAGCCTTCAGCGAACGCATGCCCGTCCTCGACACCGACGGCACCTGGGTCCGCTCCGCCAAGAACGGCCCCGTAGGCCGCAGCAAGAAGGCCAACGGTCTCGGCTTGAGCCGCTACGAAGGCCAGTGCCCTACCCCTCGCTGAGGCGAAAACCACCGGATAGACAGCGCTGTGCGGGGTTACGCTCGCCGTGACGTTTCGAACGACGAGGGGCACGAAACACGATGAGCGGCACAGTGATCGCGGTGAACAGCAACGGTGAGTACTCGTTCACCAAGCCGACCAGGCCGAGCATTCGGCTCTTGACAGGACTCGGTGTGGAGGGCGATGTCCACGCGGGAACAACGGTCAAACACCGCTCTCGTGTCGCCCAGGACCCGACCCAGCCGAACCTGCGGCAGGTTCATCTCATGCACGAGGAGCTCTTCACCGAGGTCGCCGAACACGGATTCGCCGTATTCCCCGGCGATCTCGGCGAGAACATCACCACCGGCGGCCTGGATCTACTCGCACTGCCGGTGGGGGCGCTGCTGCGGATCGGTTCCGCCGCGGTCGTGGAAATAACCGGCCTGCGCAACCCGTGCGTCCAGATCGACAGGTTCCAAGACGGGCTGTTGAAGCAGCTCGTCCACCACGACGCGGCAGGCACTCTTGTGCGTAAGGCCGGAATCATGGGCGTGGTCGTCACCGGTGGCGAGGTCCGACCCGGCGACAGCATCGTCGCCGAACTTCCGCCGCAGCCGTGGAAGGCGCTGGATCGGGTCTAGCGATGTCGTGACCTCTGGATTCGGCGGGCGTATTCGGGCTTGCACCTGACGTAACGTCAGGTTCTACCGTCGGTGACACCGGCGCACAGGGCGCCGGTGGAAGTGGGATGAAGCGGATGGACCAGCGCGGAACCGAGCGTGTGTGGAAAGTCGGTGAGCTCGCGGCCGAGGCCGGATTGACGGTGCGGACGTTGCATCATTACGACCGGATCGGGCTGGTACACCCGGCGCAACGCTCCGGCACCGGCCACCGGCTCTACACCGCGAGCGATGTGGAGCGGCTGTATCAAGTGCTGGCCCTGCGTCAACTGGGCCTGGGGCTCGACCAGATCGCCGATCTGCTCGAGGGCTCCGTGGCGATGACGAAGGTACTGGCCGCTCACCGCGACTATCTTGCGGCGCAACTGGCCGCGACCCGGGATCTGCATGCCTTGGTCGCGGCACTGACCGCCACCGCGCAAAGCCGGTCGGACGCATCCACGGATCACTTCCTGGAATTGATCAGGAGGACCGTCATGGTCGACGACACCATCAAGCAATACTTCACCGAAGAGCAGTTGACCCAGCTCGCACTGCGCCGGGAACAACTCGGTGAACAGCGCATTCAGCAAGCCGAAGCGGACTGGGCCGTGCTGATCCCCCAGGTCGACGCGGCGATCGTGGCGGGCATGGACCCGACCTCACCCGAGGCGCAGGAGATGGCGGCTCGGTGGATGGGACTGCTGGAAGCGTTCCACGGTGGCGACGACGGTCTGCGCGACAGCATGTACCGGATGCAGGCCGAGGAGTCCGACCGGATCGAGAGCGAGTTCTGCGGACCCTCACCCGCGCAGATCGAGTTCATCACGACCGCGAACGCCGCACGCGGGTAGCGGATTCGGCAGGAGTCGCCGCTTCGAAATCGGGGCGCGAGCAACGGCAACCAGTGGGGCGCGGGAATGCTTCCCGCGCCCCGCGACAATGTCGGTGGCCGAGGCCAAGGCAACGCAGCGCCGTTGCTCGGCATTCACGGTAGTAGCAGGGCTTTGACGGCTCGGCGTTCGTTCATCGCGCGGTAGCCCTCGGCGATCCGGTCCAAGGGGAGCGTGAGGTCGAAGACTCGGCCGGGGTCGATACGGTCGGTGCGGACGCGATCGATGAGATCGGGAAGGAACCGGCGCACGGGGGCCGCGCCGCCGCGCACCCCCACCGCGGATGCGAGGATCTCGGCACTGTCGAGTTCGACATCATGGGGAATGCCGACGACGCCCAGATTCCCGCCCGCGCGGGTCGATCGGAGAGCCTGGGTCACCGATTCGCCGGTGCCGACGCATTCCATCACCGAGTCCGCGCCGATGCCGCCGGTGAGCTCCAGGACTACCGCGACGCCCTCCGTGCCACGCTCGGTGACGATATCGGTGGCACCGAACGCCAGTGCGAGCTTCTGTCGCGCGGGATGTCTGCTCATCGCGATGATCCGTTCGGCGCCCAGTTCCCGGGCGGCGAGCACCGCGCACAGCCCGACCGCGCCGTCGCCGACCACAACGGCGGTCGCACCTGGGCGTACCTCGGCGGCGATGGCGGCGTACCAGCCGGTGCCCATCACATCGGAGAGGGCGAGCAGGCTGGGCAGGTGGCGGCGATCGGGGGTCTCGTCGAGCGCGACGAGGGTGCCCGCGGCGTTCGGGATACGGATGTATTCGGCCTGGCAGGTGCTCAGGAATGCGCGGTGCACACAGCGGGATTGGTAGCCGTGGCGACAGTTCGGGCAGGTGTTGTCGGAGGTGGCGAACGAGCCGACGACGAACTGGCCGGGCCGGAGCGTGCGCGCCTCGGTACCGACCTCTTCGATGACACCGATGTACTCGTGGCCCATCGGTTGCGGTTCGTGCACGGCCTCGATGCCGCGGTAGACCCACAGGTCCGTGCCGCACACGCAGGTCGCGACGGTGCGGATGATCGCATCGGTCGATGCCTCGATCCGGGGGTCGGGCAGCTGTTCGACGCGGACGTCGCCGGGAGCGTGGATGACGGTGCCGCGCATGAGATCGCTCCTGCCGTTGATCGACCAATTACCCACCTGTGCGTAATGCGATTGATTCGATCCAAACACAGTGTGGCGCAGAGCAAGACGGGAACGACAGCTGCGTCGCTTATGTCCCGTTCGGCGCGCCCGCACCCGGTGATCCCCTGATTCCGCAGCGCATCTGCTGGCCGGGTGCCTCGCCGCCTGCACCCCCTCGACTGTGTCCGATACTCGACCCGGCGTCACATCACGACTCGGCCTGCGAACGCAATGTTGAAACCGGTTGAGTTGCAACATTATTGGATAACAGCGTGTTACGGTGACTGGACCGTCGGGTTCGGCAGATGTTCCGAAATAGCGTGTAGGACAACATCGTTCACAACTCGAGCCATCCACTCGTGATGGTTCTCGACCACTTCTTCTCAGGGGGCCTGAGTGATGCGTGCGTTGGTGACCGGAGGAGCCGGATTTGTCGGTTCGCATGTGACGGATGCGCTCGTGGCACGCGGCGCCGAAGTGCTCGTGATGGACGACCTCAGCCACGGCAATGTTCGAAATCTCGAGTCGGCGTTGCATCGCGGCGCGGACTTGGTCAGTGCGGACGTCCGATCAGCGGACACCGTTCGCGAGATCATGCAGCGGTTTCATCCGGATGTGGTGTTCCATCTCGCCGCGCAGGTCAGCGTCCATTATTCGATCGCGGATCCGGTGACAGACGCCGAGCAGAACGTGGTCGGTGTGGTCAGTGTGCTGGCCGCCGCAGTGGCTGCCGGGGTGCGGCGCGTGGTGTTGAGTTCGACCGGCGGCGCGATCTACGGCGAGTCCGCGCACTACCCGACACCCGAGGCGACCGCGCCCGATCCACCGTCGGCCTACGGTTTGGCGAAATGGGCGGGCGAACGATACGGGCGCTGGTTCGCCGACACCACGAATATCGATGTCGTGGCCCTGCGATACAGCAATGTCTACGGTCCGCGGCAATCACTCGACGGTGATGCCGGTGTCGTGCTGCGTTTCTGCGCGGCCGCGCTGGAACGTCGTCCGCCGATCATCTACGGCGACGGAATGCAGACCCGGGATTTCGTCTACGTCGACGATGTGGTGGAAGCCAATATTGCTGCCGCGCAATGTGGTCAGCACAGTTTCGGTGAATACAACGTGGGTACCGGGGTCGAGATCACCGTCAACGGACTGGTCGACGCGATTCGCACCGCCGCGGGCCTGCAACCGACCGCGTGGCTGCCGCATTATGCCGCCGCTCGCGACGGTGAAGTGCGCCGCAGCTGCCTCGATGTCGCCCGCGCCCGCGCCGAGCGAATCCTCGAGGCGACCACCGCCCTGCCGAATGGCATCGAACGCACCCTGAATTGGCTGCGGGACGCGCAAGCGTCCCTGGTTCCCACCGTGTAATCGCTTGTTGTCGAAGGGAGGGGCGGGCTGATGCGGCCTGTTCTCGATGATGATCACACCGGAATTCTCGCGGCGAGACAATTCGCCGAATCGGGCTATCTGATCGTGCCGGGATTGATTCCGGACGAGCTGCGCGCACGGCTGTTACCGGAAGTGGACCACTGGGTGGACCAGGGATTACGTGCCCGGTCGATCGACAGTTGCCGCGATCCCGCGACCTATGGGATACCGCCGGTGATGGAACTGGAATTGCCCGCGCACGGGGAAATACTGACGTATCGGCCGCTGATGGCGATCCTGTCCCAGCTGCTCGGACCCGATTTCGTCTACCACCATCTGCACAGTGACCGCCATGACGCGACGATCGCGTCGAAATCGTGGCATCACGACTATGAACCCAACGATCTGGCGGATTTTTCCCTGGCGATGGTGCATACGCTGCATTACCTCACCGGACTCGATGACACCATGGCCGCGCTGGTGATTCTGCCGGGGTCGCATCATCAGTCGCGCGAAAAGTCGGCGATGGCGCATGTCGGCACCGACCATCTCGATGGTGAGGTGGTGATCGATTCGCTACCACCGGGTTCGACGGTGCTCTTGCATTCGGCGTTACTGCATGCGCGACGCCTGTCGACGATGACATCGGAGCGGCATCGCTACTTCGTCGACGCGTCCTATTGCCAGACCGGCGCGGCGCGCTGGCGACCGGTGAAACCGTATTGGCGCCATATGTTGGCACGTGCGCGTGAGCTGGGCCTCGACACCGGGCTTTCGCCGGAGTTGTTCGCCGACAAGCATTTCCGAGACGATATCGCACAAGGATAGGGGCGCCCGATCATGAGAATCGTCGGAGACAGCGATCTCGCCGAGGTATTGGCGATCTACCGGGATGAGCATTGCGCGCACGGGGCGGAAGAGGGTGTGCGGTTTCGCGAAGGGGAGGACAACCTTCGCCGGGGTGACGAATTGTCGGGCACCTGGACCCGGGTGCTGTTGTCGCGGGCTGATCTGGCCGCGGTGACCCTGCCCTGGCATCTGAGCGAGGGCGGCGACCGGGAACTGGTGCCGCGCACCGGGCTGACAGTCGAACAGGCGGCCGCACGGCTGCGCACCGAACGGGCCGATCTGGCTGCCGCCAACCCGGTGTGCACGGGGCTGATCACCGCCCTCACCGGAGCGCCGTTCACCACGGTGTTTCTCAGCGCCGCTCCGGCCGGGCACAGCGACTATGCCGATCTGCGGGCAGAGGAAGGACTGTTCCACCTCGACGGGCTGCACCGCATGATCGCGTGGGAACTCGCGGGCAGGCTTCCCGAGGGGGATCTGATCGACGGTGTCGTGGCCGGTGAGCTGCGCGGCGAAGGTGTGCGGCGATGAAGGCGGACACGCTGATCGACCTGTTGCGGCGTAACGCGCGCGAACACCCACAGCGACCCGCACTGGCCGATGCCGACCGTGTGTTCACCTATCGCGAGGTCGAGCGAATAGCCGAGGCGACCGCGGACCGACTGCGTGCGTCGGGGGTCGGCCGGGGCGATCGTGTCGCTGTTCTCGGCGAACGAGACGCCCGGCAATGCGCGCTGATGTTCGGGGTGTGGTGCCGGGGCGCGGTCGCGGTTCCGGTCGAATCCTCGTGGAGTGCGGGTCAATTGCGTCGCCGGCTCGGCGCTGTCGGGGCACGCTGTGCGGTGTCGGCGACGGTCTCCGACTACGGGTCGATCGTCATCGATCCGGTCGAGGCGATCGAGAGCGACGCACGGGACGGTGCGTGCCCTGTCGATGCCGGTGACCTCGCCTATCTCTCGTTCACGTCCGGGTCCTCGGGCGAGCCGAAGGCGGTCGCGGTCACGCACGGTAACGCGACCCACTATGCGCGGTCACTGTGCGAACGACTGGGTTTCGATGCGGGCAACGCGCCCTGCGTCGGGCATGTCACGACCTTGGCGGCCGATCTCGGCCACACGGCGTGGTTGCTCGCACTGGCCAGCGCCGGGTCGGTGCACGTTGTCGCCGATCGCGACACCCGCGACCCAGCGGCCTTCTGGCCCGCGGTGCGCCGGGCGGGCATCTCGGTCCTGAAGACGACGCCATCTCACCTGGGCGCGCTCGAACAGGACACGGACCGTGGGCCTTTGGACGCAGTGCTGCTCGGTGGCGAACCGCTCTCCCGTGCCTTCGCCGCGAGCTTGCTCACCCGCGGTATCGCGCACCGGGTGGTCAATCACTACGGTCCCACCGAGACGACCGTCGGCGCGACGTGCTTCGTGGCGACCACCGCGGACGAACTGCCCGAGGAGGAGATCGTTCCCATCGGAACGGCCATCGGCGCGACAACGACGCTGTGCTTGCTCGACGACGGGGGCGATCCGGTCCCCGACGGATCGGAGGGCGAGCTGTACATCGGCGGAAAGGGGGTCACCGCAGGATACTTCGGGTCGCCGGGTGACACCGCGAGAAAATTCGTGCCGCGCGACGGTGACCGGGTCTACCGCACCGGTGACATCTGCCGGCGGCGCGCGGACGGAGCGCTCGTGTTCGTGCGCCGCGTCGACCGTCAGGTGAAGGTCCGTGGTTTCCGGGTCGATCCCGCCGAGGTCGAACGAGCCGCCGAGTGCGTGCCCGGCGTCGAGCGGGCAGCCGTGGTCGTCCAGCCGACGGCGACGGGCCATCGGCTTCGTGCGGCTGTTCGGCTGACACCGCGTACCGACGATGCGGCGACAGTGGCGGCACTGCGTGCCTACTTGCACGAGGTGCTGCCGGATTACGCGGTGCCACAGCCGATCTTCGTGCTGCCGGAGCTGCCGCTGGGGTCCACGGGCAAGCTGGATCGCCCCCGCGTCGGCGCGATGGTGACGGCATTGCTCGATTCCCGTGCGGGCGGTGCCGCCGGCCCGACTCGTCGAGGCGACGATCCGGCAGGCGGCCTGGCGCACAGTATCGCCGCATTGTGGGCAGGTGCGCTGGGAGTGCCGTCGGTTGATCCCGAGGCCGACATCATCGACCTCGGTGGCGATTCGATTCTGGCCATGCGCACGATCGCCTACCTCTACCGGCGTGGTCAGCGCGTGACGTTCGACGACTTCTACCAGCATCCGACCCCGCGGCGGCTGGCGGCGGCCGCACGACCGATCGATGCCGTCGCGACGAGAGCCGCGGGGGGACAGCAGCCCGGGCGCCGGCCCGGGCCTGCCCAGCGGTGGATGTTCGCACAGCCGGTCGGTGATCACCGCCAGTGGAATCAGTCGGTGGTGCTGCGCTGCGGTCACGCTGTCGACGCCGGTGTCCTGTCGCGCGCGGTGACCGATCTCGCCGAGCGACATGCTGTGCTGCGTACCGAGATCGGGCCGACCGGACCGGGTGCCTGTCGCGACGTCGACGAAATGGCGGCGGTCTCGTTCTCCCGGTTGCCGCGATCGGCCGCGCGGATCGCGGAGTTCGTCGAGGGCACCTGCACCGACCTGCACCTCGGCCTGGATCCGGCGGCGGGGCGGCTGCTGCGCGTGCACCTGTTCAGCGGCGGCGGCGATCACGACGACCGCCTCGCCATCATCGTCCACCACCTGGCCGTCGACGGGTTCTCCTGGCACATCCTGCTCGACGATCTCGCCTACGCGTATCGAACGGCCTTGCACGGCAAGCGGTTCGACCTTCCGGGTACCGGTGACTACTACCGCTGGGCGGCTGATCGTGGCGGCTCCGTGGCCGCGCCGGTGCGGCGCCCGGCTCGCACGATCGGGCCCGCGCCACGACCGGCGAGCCTGGTGTGGACGTTGGACCGGACCGCGACGGCCGCGCTCGTTCGCGAGTACGGCGGTGCGCAAGGCCTCGAGGCCCTGCTGCTGTCGGCATTCGCCGCGGCGGTGCGGCGCGGTGAGGAGCAGTCGCGGATCGCGGTCGAGGTGGAGACCCACGGTCGTGACGTCGGTGACGGCGGCGGCGAGTACCTCGATACGGTCGGCTGGTTCACCGCCGCCAAATGGATACTGCTGGAACGACGTTCACCGTCGGAGCCCACCCACTCGGCCGCGGAGATCGAGCATCTCCTCGCGGGCACGCCCGAGCAGCCGATGGACACCGTGGGCGCGCGCCCCGACATCGGGTTCAATTTTCTCGGCACGTTCGAATTGCCGGACAAGCAGACCCTGGATTGGTCGGTCGCGCCGGAACAGGCGGGTACCGCGCGCAATCCCCACTGCGACCTGCTCTATCGGCTCAAGCTCACCGCTCGCATCGTCGAGGGCCGCCTCGTCACCGACCTCGTGCACCCGGGGTCCCCGGACTCCGACGACCGGGCGCGCCAGATCATGACCCGTTTCGCCGCTGCCGTCGCCGAGTACGCGGGCACGGCGGCCGCCCCTGCCACGACATCGGCGCTGTCGACATCGGGGCAGGTCCTGCTCGCGGGCGCGCGCGCACCGCGGGCCGGGGTTCGGGTGGTCGAGGAAGCGCCGCGCGTGCTGGTGACCGGCGCGACGGGTTATCTGGGCGGGCACCTGCTCTCGGCGCTGCTCGCACGCAACGCGCACGTGACGTGTCTGGTGCGCGGGGACCGCGACATCGAGGCCCGCCAGCGGCTGCGCCACGTGCGGGGTATCCGGGTGCTCGCCGGCGACATCACCCGGACCGACCTCGGGATGTCGGCCGATGCGACGCGCGCGGCGGGACGGGCGCAGGTGATCATCCACGCCGCCGCCGACACCCGACTGGTCGCCGCACCCGCCGAACTCGAACGAACCAACCACACCGCGGTGTCCGGACTCCTCGCCTGGATCGACGCGCACGCACCCGACGCCCGGTTCCACCACCTGTCGACCCTCGGCGTCGCCGGCGGTGTCGAGGGCAACGCGCGACGATTCAGCGAAGCCGACCTGCCGATCGGTCAGTACTTCCGAACGCCGTACGAACGGGCCAAATTCGGGGCAGAGCTGACAGTGCGACGGTGGGCGGCTCAGGGTCGGCAGTGCTATATCCATCGCAGCGGGCACATCGCGGCCGACAGCCGGACCGGCGCGTTCCAACGCAATATCGGGGACAACCGCGTGTACCAGATGATCCGCGGCTACCTGCTCGCCGGCGCGGCGCCACGTCGGCCCGCGGTGAGTTTCGGGTTCTCCCACGTCGACACCGTCGCCGCGGCGATCGCCACACTGGCAGGCCGACCCGCCTGCGCGCCCGGGGTCTATCACATCGAAACCCCGCACCTGGTGGCCCACGACGAGCTCGTGGCCTGGAGCGCCGCGGCGGGCTATCCGGTCGCGCTCACCGACGACACGGCGTTCACGGCAGCACTCGCCCGGGTCGAGGGGTCGCATTCGGCGGCGGTGCGGCAGGCCATGGCGTGGTCGCACCACGACGCGGACCGCAACGTGCGGATCGACAGTTCCTGGACGGTCGCCGCGCTCGACCGGCTCGGCATCCATTTCGCCGCGCCGACCCCGAGATGGTGGTCGACCGCGCTGGCGTGGGGGGCCGAGACCGGATACTTCCCGGCCGTCGCGACCGCCGACCGCACCGCCTGACCCACATCCCATCGATAGGAGGTCGAATGTCCGAGCTTTCCCCGGTTCTCGCCCAGGCCACTCCCGTCACCGCATGCCGCGGTGAGGGAATGTATCTGTTCGACGCGGCAGGCGAGCAGTATCTCGATTTCACCGCCGGTGTCGGGGTGACCAGCACCGGCCACTGCCATCCCCGCGTGGTGGAGGCCGCGCAACAGCAGGTCGCTCGCTTGATCCACGGCCAGTACACGACGGTCCTGCACGAGCCGCTGCTCGAACTGACCGCGCAGCTCGGCTCGGTGCTGCCGCCCGGTCTGGATTCGCTGTTCTACAGCAATTCCGGCAGTGAGGCGATCGAGGCCGCGGTACGCCTGGCCCGGCACGCCACGGGCAGACCCAACGTGGTCGTCTTCGACGGGTCCTTCCACGGCCGCACGATGGGGGCGGCCGCCCTGACCACCGCCTCGACCCGCTACCGGGCCGGTATCGGGCCGCTGATGCCCGGTGTGGCGGTGGCGCCGTTCCCGGCGGCGTTCCGGCTCGGCCTGAGCGAGGAGGCCGCCGTCGACCACGCGCTGCGCGGTCTCGATCATGTCCTGGCCACCGTGACCGCACCCGCCGAGACCGCCGCGTTGCTCGTCGAACCCGTGCTCGGTGAGGGTGGTTATGTGCCCGCACCGCCGGGATTCCTTGCCGGACTGCGTGCACGGGCCGATCGCCACGGCATGCTGCTGATCCTCGACGAGGTGCAGACCGGGTTCGGCCGGACCGGGAAATTCTGGGCGCATCAGCACGAACCGGATGCGCGCGCCGACATCCTGGTCACCGCCAAGGGGTTGGCGAGCGGGTTCCCGCTCTCGGCCATCGCCGCGTCCACCGAGCTGATGCGCCGGGCCTGGCCGTCCTCGCAGGGCGGAACCTATGGCGGCAATGCGGTGGCCTGCGCGGCCGCCCTGGCGACCTTGGCGGTGATCCGGGACGAGAAGCTGGTCGAGAACGCCGCGGTCCAGGGCGTACGACTACTCGCCGCGATTCGTGCCGACGCGCTGGCCGTCCCCGGTATCGCCGACGTCCGCGGGCTCGGTCTGATGATCGGCATCGAGTTCTGCACGCCCGAGGGCGCGCCGGATCCCGACACCGCCAAGCGCGCGCAGCAGGCCGCCGCGGCGCTGGGACTGTTGCTGCTGACCTGTGGACCCTACGGAAATGTCGTCCGGATGATTCCGGCGCTGGTGGTGACGGGCGACCAGATCGACACCGCGGTCGCGCTGTGGTCGAAGGCCGTCGGCCTCGCGACCGGTGACGGCGCAGAAAGGAACGGGACCAACGATGTCGAACTCCGTTGAGATCAGCTGGGACGCAGCCGAGATCGCCCGCGACCCCGCGGTGTGGTCGCTGCGACTGCCCGGCGACGACCGCGACACCCTCGCCGCGACCGACGACGACGCGGGCAAGGTGCGGACCGCCGTGCACGCCTTCGTCGACGGCGCTATCGAACGGGTGGGGTTCGCCCACATCGCCGATTTCGTCGATCCCGCCGCCTCGGAAGACGACATCACCCGCACGCTGCTGTTCGTGCTCGACGGGATCGGCATGGTCGTTCCGCAGAACGGCGCAGGCGACCTGCGCCAGGTCCTGCGGGATCGCGACGGAGACGGCGCCACCGCACTCGGATTCCATTGCGACACCTGCGATCTGCTGGTCCTGGTGTGTCTGCAACCGGCTGCGGACGGGCAGGGATTCACTCGGCTCGCCGGCGCCCGGCGGGTCAACGACATCCTGGAAGCCGAAGACCGCGAGACTCTTTCGCTGCTGCGTGGCGACTGGACCTACGACCGCACCGGCCGTGCCGGACCGCAGATCGTGGTGTCGCCCATTCTGTTCACCCAGCCCGACGGCACCATCGGCTGCTACTACCAGACCCGAACCGTGCGTGCCTCGCTGAATGCGGACGACCCCGCCGACGCGCCCCGGCTCGCCGCGCTCGACGTACTCGACGAGGTGCTGCACCGCCCCGGCATCGGCTTCGATCTGATGCTGGCTGCGGGCGATCTGCTGATCATCCGCAACAGCCGGGCACTGCACGGTCGATCGCCCTACATCGACCAACCGGGACCGAAAGCGCGCCGCGTGCTGCGGCTGTGGGTGGACAAGGAGAACCGATGAGCACCGAAGATCGCATCGCCCTGGTCACCGGTGGGGGTAGTGGGCTGGGCCGCGCGGCGGCCCTCGCGCTGCTCGCGCAGGGCTGGTCGGTGGCGCTGACCGGCCGTCGCGAAACGGTGCTGAAGGAGACCGCCGACCTCGCGAACGTTCCCGCGAGCCGAGTCCTGGTGGCACCCGCCGACATCACCGATCCCGCCGCGGTCGCCGACCTGTTCACCGGAGTTCAGCGGCATTTCGGCCGCCTGGATCTGCTGTTCAACAACGCCGGGGCGGCGGTACCGCGCTGTCCCATCGAGGACATCCGCGTCGAGGACTGGAATCGCGCACTCGACACCCTCGTCACCGGGGCGTTCCTGTGCGCGCAGCAGGCCTTCCGTGTGATGCGCGCCCAGTCGCCCGGTGGTGGCCGGATCATCAATATGGGCGCGCCGTCCGCGCATGCGCCCAGACCCAATGCCATCGCCTACACGACGGCCAAACACGCGCTGCTCGGCTTGACCAGGGCGCTGTCACTGGACGGGCGCGCGCACGGAATCGCTTGCGGGCAAATAGATGTCGGCAATGTGACGCCGCCCGACGGCAGTGGGCAACCGGCGGCGCGGCAGGCCGACGGCACACTGGCGGTCGAACAGACCATCCCGGCCGAGCGGTTCACCGAGGCGCTGGTGCTGATGGCCTCGATGCCGCTGGACACGAATATCCAATTCCTCGGCGTCTTCCCGACGACGATGCCGTTCGTGGGCAGGGGCTGAGACCATGGGCAGTGCGGGCATTCCGCTGGAACGCCGGATCGAGATCCTGTGCGAGCGCGACGCGCAGGCCAGGGCCGCGCTGCGCGACCCAGAACTCTCGGCGAAGGTTCGACAACCCGCACTGCCGCTGGCTCATCTCGCCGAGACGGTGATGACCGGCTACGGTGATCGTCCCGCCGTCGGGCGGCGGGTCACCGAACTCGCTGTCGACCGTGAGACCGGCTGCCGGACCACACGATTGCTGCCACGATTCGGCACCGTCACCTATCGCGAGCTGTGGGATCGCGTCGGCGCGGTCGCGGCATCCTGGTGGGGCGGGGACTTCGGGCTGCGCCCCGGTGACTTCGTGGCGATCGTCGGGGTCACCGGTGGTGATTACGCGACCCTCGACCTCGCGTGTGTGCATCTGGGCGCGGTGGCAGTTCCGTTGCAGGCCAACGCATCCGGTGGCGAGCTGGCCGCGGTTCTGGCCGAGACCGTGCCGCGCGTCCTCGCGGTGGGAGTGGAGTTCCTCGACCGGGTAGTGGGAAGCGTTCCGGCACAGCGGGTTCCGCGGGCGCTGATCGTCTTCGATGTGAACCCCGGAGACGACGAGCATGCCCGCATTCTCGCCGACGCCCGACGCCGACTGCCCACCGTCGCCGTGCGCACACTCGACGAGATCGTCAGCGCGGGGCGGGCCGAGCCGCCCGCCCCGTTGTTCGGCGGCGACGCCGAATCGATGAGCCTGCTCATCTACACCTCGGGCAGCACCGGAACGCCCAAAGGCGCGATCTACACCCAGCGGCTGGTCGCCAGGATGTGGCTCAACGCCAGTCCGGTGCCCGCCCTCACCCTCGCGTATATGCCGATGAGCCATGTGGCGGCGCGGCTCTCGCTCTACGGCACACTCGGTCGTGGCGGCACCACCTATTGCACGGGGCGTCCCGATCGTTCGACTCTGCTCGACGACCTCGCGCTGGTGCGTCCGACGGAGATCGCTTTCGCGCCGAGGGTCTGTGAACTGCTGCTGCACCGATTCCGCGACGACGTGGACCGGCGCCGAGCAGCGGGCGCGGACCCGGAGCTCGCGCGCGAGACCGCCCTCGACACCCTGCGTCGCGAGGTGCTCGGCGGACGCGCGGTGTACGCTATCTTCGGCAGCGCCCCGATGGCCGCCGAGGCGAAACTGTTCGCCCAGGCCCTGCTCGGCTTCGACCTGCACGACGGGTACGGCGCCACCGAAGCCCTCGACATCCTGCTCGACCACCGCATCCAGCGTCCGCCGGTCTCCGGCTACAAGCTGCTCGACGTGCCCGAGCTCGGCTACTTCACCACCGACCGGCCGCATCCGCGCGGTGAACTGCTGGTGCGCACGTCCACCGCGATCCCGGGCTACTACCGTCAGCCCGAGCTGTCCGCGGCGATCTTCGACGCCGAGGGCTACTACCGCACCGGCGATGTCATGACCGAGATCGCACCCGACCACCTGGTGTATCTCGACCGGCGCAACAACGTGCTCAAGCTGTCCAACGGCGAGTTCGTGACAGTGGCCCGGCTGGAGGCCGTCTACGGGACGAGCCCGCTGATCCGGCAGATCTTCGTCTACGGCTCCAGCGAACGCGCCTACCTTCTCGCGGTGATCGTGCCGACCGACGAAGCCCTGGCCGCCGGGTCGCTGGACTCGGCGCTCGCGGCGGCCCTGCGCGAGGTGGCGTCGGCGACGGGGCTCGCCGCCCACGAGATCCCGCGCGACTTCCTCGTCGAAACACAACCTTTCACCGCCGACAACGGTCTGCTGTCGGGTCTGGGCAAGCTCCTTCGCCCGAAGGTCCGGGAGCGCTACGAGGCGAGGTTGGAGCGGATCTATCGGGACCATGCCGACGACCGGGCGGCCGAACTGCGTGAACTGCGTGCGCGCGCGGCCCAGCTCCCGCTGCTCGAGGTCGTCGTGCGGGCTGCCAAGGCGGTCGTCGGCAGCGCCGAGAAGGATCTGCCCGTCGGGGCGAGTTTCACCGATCTGGGCGGTGATTCGCTGGCTGTCGTGACGTACTCGAGCCTGCTGAGCGAACTGCTCGACGTGGAGTTGCCCGCCGGGCTGCTCACCGGCCCGGGCACGGACTTCGCCGCGATCGCGGAATACGTTCGGCGACAACGACAGCCGGAGTTCGCGCGCCCGAGCTTCGCTGCCGTTCACGGGGACGGCACTGTCCAGGTGCGTGCCGAGGATGTGACGCTGGAGGCGTTTCTCGACCCCGCGACGGTCGCGCGGGCCTGCGCGCTCCCTTCGGTCGCCGACGTCGCCCACACCGTCCTGCTGACCGGTGCGACCGGCTACATCGGGCGTTTCCTGTGTCTGGAATGGCTGCGCCGGCTGGCCGATATCGGTGGCACGCTGATCTGCCTGGTGCGTGGTGCGGACCCGGCGGCGGCGCGATGCCGGCTCGACGATGCCTTCGACAGCGATGCCGATCTACGTGCGGAGTTCCGGGCGCTGGCGTCCCGGCATCTCGAGATCGTTGTCGGCGATATCGCGCAACCCGCTCTCGGCGTGCGCCGTTCGGCCTGGGAGCAGCTCGCTGCGCGGGTCGACCATGTCGTGCATGCCGCAGCCCACGTCAATCATGTTCTCCCGTACCGGCATCTGTTCGACGCGAATGTGGTGGGGACCGCCGAGATCATCCGGCTGGCGTTGACCACCCGCGTCAAGTCGGTCGACTTCCTGTCCACGATCGCGGTCGCCGACTCCTCGGCGCTCGACGAGGACGCCGACATCCGGGTCGCCGCACCCGGTCGCCGCATCGACGACAGCTACGCCAACGGCTACGAGGCAGGAAAGTGGGCGGGGGAGATACTGCTGCGCACGGCCCACGACCGCTGCGGACTCCCGGTGACGGTGTTCCGCTCGAACATGGCCCTGGCACACCGCCAGTACGCCGGTCAGCTCAATGTCGCGGACACCTTCACCCGGCTGCTGGTGAGCCTGGGCGCCACCGGGGTCGCGCCGCGGTCGTTCGTGCGCGGCGGACCCGCACACGATCATTACGACGGGCTTCCGGTCGACTTCACCGCGGTGGCGATCACGGCGCTCGGGGGTGATCCCCGGCCGGATCACCGGATCTTCCATGTCGCCAATCCCCACGACGACGGCGTTTCACTGGACCGGCTGGTGGACTGGCTGATCGAGGCAGGGCTGCCCGTACGGCGGATCGACAGCTACCCGGAGTGGTTCGCCCGGTTCGAAGCGGCACTGACCCGCCTACCCGAACCGCAACGCCGCCGCTCGGTGCTCCCGCTGTTGCAGGCCTATCGGCAACCCGCCGAGCCGCGAAGCGTACTGCCCACCAAGCGGTTTCAGGACGCGCTCCGCGCCGTCGACCTGGCCGTCCCGCACCTCGATCGCGCCCTCATCGGCAAGTATCTCGCCGACTTCCGGACGCTGAACCTGCTGGGGGAGAGCGACAGCGTCCGAGCTACGTCGTGATGTCGCCGAACGGTGGGACATGGTGTCCCCACCGCGTACAGGTCCAGCCGAGGAACTGCGCTGCCGGACTGTAGCGCGGCGTCAGCTCGATCGTCTGGGTGAAGTCGAGGCGTGTGCTCGCCGCGAACGCTGTGGGCACACCGCCGATCGCGCCGGCCGCCAGCCGCATCGCCATACCGTGGCTGACCAGCACCACGTCGGTGCCCGCACTCGGCGTCAGGTACCGCGCGCGCAGGTCCTCGAGCACGGGCAGGAACCGGTCGAGCACGTCGTTGCCCGCTTCGCCGCCAGGAACCGCCAGGTCGAGTTCCCCACCGTGCCACCGTTGATAGGTCTGGTGGAATGCCTGGTGCGCGACATCGGTGTCGACCCACTCGAAGTCGCCGGCCTGCACTTCGTGCACACCGTCCAGCACGGTCACCGGACCTCCGGTGAGCGACTCGATCTGCTCGGCGGTCTGGCGGGCCCGCAACGCCGCCGAGCAGAACAGTCGTGGCGAACCGGCGACGGCAGCTCCGAACCGTGCAGCCTGCGCCGTGCCGCGTTCGGTGAGAGGCGGTCCGGGAACACGAGTTTCGAGCCGCTTGCCGACATTGCCGTGCGACTCGCCATGGCGCACCATGACCAGCTTCCCCGTTAAACCCTGTCCACCGTTGTCCATGCCTCTATGTTCGGGCACGCGCGGTCTCGACCGGAGCTGTTGGATCAACCAGGCTGCTCGCCGACGACCAGAGGCAGCGTGGGGTCGGCGGTCCACGCGGTCAGGGATCCGTCGTAGACGGAGACATCCTCGCGCCCGACGAGGGCCAACGCGTGGGCGACCCCCGTTGCCGCGACGCCTCCGCCGCAGTAGGTGACGGGCGTGATCGCTGGATCGAGCAGACCGGTGGCAGCGAACAAGGCCCGCAGTTGCTCGAGCGGGCGCAGTGCGCCGGTCGCCGGGTCGCGGATCTGGTCGACCGGGAGGTTGATGCTTCCAGGGATGTGGCCGGGTCGAGCGAAAACGTCTGTCTCGCCGCGATAGGTCGCGGCGTCGAGGACGCCCACGAGCAGGAACTTGTCATCGGCTATCGCCGCCTCGACCTCGCCGGTGGACCGGATGAGGCCGGGCCGGCGGCGGGCGGTGAAGGTGGCCGGTACGGGTGTCACCGGGGAGTTCGAAACCTCGGCGCCCGCCGCCCGCCATGCGGGAAGGCCGCCGTCGAGGACCGCGACGTCGTCGAAACCCTCCAGGCGCAAGTGCCACCACAATCGGGTGGCCCAGATTCCGTCGTGCTGGTCGTAGACCACGACGCGCACACCGTCGCCGATGCCGATCGCGCCGGCGGCCGCGGCGAAACGCTCCGATTCCGGTGCGGTGCACGGCTGATCGGACGCGGGATCGGCGAAGTCGGTGAGCAGGTCGGCGAACACGGCGCCCGGGACATGGGCTGCCGCGTACGCGGTGCGCCCCGACTCGAGGGTGAATGTTCCGTCGTCGAGCACGGTGAAATCGGTGCTCGCGTCCACGACCAGCAGGTCGGGCTCGCCCTGCTGGTCGCGAAGCCACGAGACGGACACCGTGTGGGGGACGGTCTGCCCCATGTAGACCTCCGATTGCACTGGTGGGCACTGGATTCCGAATCTAGCGAGCACCGCCGGGCTCGCACCAGACCACCGATCTGCGTGAGTGAAACCAGTGTCCTCCCGGGCCACCGAGTTGAACTCGTGGATACAGTTTCCTGGCCTTCCGAGATGACATCGTTGAACTATCCCGTTACCGTTGAACATCGAGACTGTTCGATGAGACGAGGAGGCTACTCGCCCGGCTCCAGTCGCGCCGGGCTGTGGGCGAGCCCCGGTTCGAGGTCTGCGCCAAGGCCTCTCGGTGGCATCCATCCCACTGCGCGTACGATTACCATCACATTCCGTGTTATGGCAATGCTCGATCGTGTTCGGGTAATAGCCTGTGCGAGTCGGTAATTCACGATGTGATCTGCAAGAGATAAGATCATCGCATTCATATGTTGAACATCACTCTGAATTGCGCTGTGTCGCTGGTACTTTGACAACCGGGGGGATTTTCGCGGCCTTCGACGGCGTGGTCGTGGAAGCTCGGCTCGCTGCACCAGGGAGACTTCATGACCGATCATCCTGTGTCCCGCTCGGAAGGCCTATCGGCCCCGAGCGTAATGAATGTTATGTCGGAACGTCAGAAAGTGTTGTCGATCAGAACACCCCGAAACTCGGGGTGCGCCGAGCCGGTGAGATGTGGTCACGCGGAATCGACGTGGTGTGAACGCCGAGACTCCCGGCTCACCGACAAGGTCGACTATCTGTCCGGCGTCGGCCGGGCCGAGGCCCGCCGCCGTTTCGGCGATGCCGACACCCTGTGCGGCGGCGTACAGAACATGCTTTTCGTGCACTGCGGAGTTCTGGACCGGGAGACCATCGTCCGGCGATCGGAACTCGTGCTCGACGCCGAATCCGACGAGCCCGACCCGGGGTGTCTGTGGCTGGCTCTGCTGGCCCTGGTCTACGCGGACCGATGCGCCGAGGCCGCGGCGTACTGCACTCGGCTGCTGTCCGGCGGACGCGGCGAGATCTCGTTTCGCCTCTTCGAAGCGCTGACGCTCGTTCGCGCCAGGATCGATGCGCAGTGCGGTCGCCCCGCCGCGGCGATCGCGGCGATGGAGCCGCTGCTGCGTCGCGGTGTGTCACCCGCGCTGCGCGGCATCGCGCTGGCCTGGCTCGTCGAGGCGCTGGTTCAGGTCGGCGACCTGAGCAGTGCCCGGTGTCTGTTCGAGGACCGGATGAGCGCGGTGGACGCGATGCCCGACCACGCGCACGTCCTCGCCGCCCGCGGTGCGCTGCATCGCGCCGAAGGCGAGCTCGAGCGCAGCCTGGCGGACTACCTGGCCTGCGGAAAGGTGTTGACCGCGCTGAATGTGGCCAATCCGGCGATCGTTCCGTGGCGTTCCCGCGCCGCGCTGGTGGCGGCCGCGCTCGGCCGCTGCGACCTCGCGGCGGCACTGGCCGACGACGAGCTCGCCGCAGCCCGGCGCTGGGGCTCACCGGGGGCGGTGGGACGGGCCCTGCACGCGGTCGGCATGGCGCGGCGCGACAGTCGGTCGGTGGGCGCGCTCGAACGTGCCGTAGAGCTGCTCGAACTCGCTGAAGCACGCTATGAGCTGATGGGCGCACTCTGTGATCTGGGACAGTTGCACGCGGTCGAGGGTGATGTGGAGCGATCGCGCAGGGCTGTCACGGCGGCCACCGAGCTCGCGGCCGCCGCCGGAAGCGGCCCCGTACTGCAGCGCGCGGGCTCGGTCCTCGGCGCATTGGACACCCAGCATCGAGAGACCGGCTTGACCAGGCAGGAGCGCAAGATCGCCGGCCTCGCGGTGCGTGGACTCAGCAACAAGGAAATCGCCGAGCAGTTGTTCCTGACGGTGCGTACCGTCGAGTTCCACCTGTCCAATGTGTACCGGAAACTCGGTATCGCGGGTCGGCGTCAACTGGCCGGGGTAATGAATGCGCAGGAGTGCGCGTGAGGTAGTTTCCGGTAGTCGAATTACTCGGACGGCAGTCGTGTTCCGCACGACTGCCGTCTTTTGTGCGTGTGCCATCGGTCCCGAACCCGTTGCCCTGGTGATGATCCTGTGGTTTCCCCGGGGAGAACCTACGGGTCGACCGTAGAGTCGTTCCGCAGCTCTTGAATCGTCGCCGAATTATGTGCGAGATTTTCGGTGATCGGTGAGCAGCGTTGTCGCCGAATAATTCTCGAACTTCTCCGATACCGCTTCGGTATTCACGATATTCGGCGAGAGGAATCGACCATGTCTACCAACCCGTCCCGTGAGGAACTCGTCGAGCGTGCCACGAAGCTGGCGCCGCTATTGCGTTCGCGGGCTCGCTGGATCGACGAGAACCGTCGCCTGCCCGACGATGTCATCGACGCGATCGAGGAATCCGAGCTGCTGAACATGCAGGTTCCCGCGCAGTACGGCGGCTACGAATCCAGCACCCGGGATTTCGTGGACGTGCTCGCCGAGGTCGCCCGCGGCAACACCTCGGTGGCGTTCTGCCTGTCGATCTACGCCTCGCTCACCTGGATGACGGCGCTGTGGCCCGATGCCGCGCTCGACGAGGTCTTCGCGACACCGAACGTGCGGATCTCGGGCACGACCGCACCCACCGGTACCGCGACGAAGGTCGACGGCGGGTGGGTACTGAACGGCACATGGCGCTTCAACAGCGGTGTGCTGCACGCACACTGGAAAGTCACCGTAGCGCTGCCGACCGAGCCCGGCGCCGCGCCGGTACCGATCTTCGCCCTGGTGCCGACCGCTGATCTGCGGATCGTCGACGACTGGTACACCTCCGGGCTGGAAGGCTCCGGCAGCGTCTCGACGGTGGCCGAGAACGTGTTCGTGCCCGAGCACCGGGTGATCACCGGCGAGGACTTCTACCAGAACCGGTCCAAGTCGGCAGTCAACGTGCTCAAGCCGCAGTACGCGGCGCCGGTGCTGGTGCCCGTCACCGCGATCCAGACCGGTCAGCTGGTCGGCGCGGCACGGGCGGCGCTGGCGGCGTTCGTCGAACGGCTGCCCGGTCGGCCCATCACCTACACCGACTACCCCAGCCAGCTCGACGCTCCGGTCACCCATCTGCAGGTCGGTGAGGCAGCCCTGCTGATCGAGGACGCCGAGACACGGGCGCGCGCGTTCGCCGACGTGATCGACGCGAAAGCCGCGGCGAACGAGGCATGGACCGAACAGGAACGGGTCTGGTCACGCGTGCAGATCGGCTGGGTGGCCCACCAGGCCAAGGCCGCGGTGGAGATCCTGGCACAGGCCAGTGGCGGCTCCTCGATCCAGCGCGACGTGCCGATCGCGCGCCTACAGCGCGATGTCCACGCGACCTCGCTGCACGCGATGATCACACCCAGCGTGAACATCGAGCTCTACGGCCGTTCGCTGGTCGGCCTGCCGCCCAACACCGTCTACCTGTGACCGTGACGAAGCGACAGGGAGCAGCGACCATGCGCAAGGTACTCATCGCCAATCGGGGCGAGATCGCGGTCCGCGTCGTGCGCGCGTGCCGCGACGAAGGATTGGCCGCGGTCGCGGTCTACGCCGAACCCGACCGGGACGCACCGCATGTGCGGCTCGCCGACGAGGCCTACGCGCTGGGCGGGGACACCCCGGCGACCAGCTACCTCGACGCCGCGAAACTGCTGCGCGCCGCGGCCGCCGCCGGAGCGGACGCGGTGCACCCCGGCTACGGATTCCTCTCCGAGGACGCCGATTTCGCGCAGGCCGTGCTCGATGCCGGTCTCATCTGGATCGGCCCGCCGCCCGCGGCGATCCGTGCGCTCGGTGACAAAGTGTCGGCCCGGCGGATCGCCGAGGCGGTCGGCGCGCCACTCGTGCCGGGCACGCGGGACCCGATCGCCGGCGCGGCCGAAGCGGTCGACTTCGCCGACCGGCACGGACTGCCGATCGCGATCAAAGCCGCTCACGGTGGCGGTGGTCGCGGGTTGCGGGTCGTGCGCGACCGCGCGGAGATCGCCGAACTGTTCGACGCCGCGGTGCGCGAGGCCACCGCCGCCTTCGGGCGTGGGGAGTGCTTCGTGGAGCGCTACCTCGAGCAGCCGCGCCATGTGGAAACTCAGTGTCTCGCTGATGCTTTCGGGCACGTCGTGGTGGTGTCGACCAGGGACTGCTCGTTGCAGCGCCGCCACCAGAAGCTGGTAGAGGAGGCGCCCGCGCCGTTCCTCACCGATACCCAACGCGACGAGCTGTACCGGGCCTCGAAGGCGATCCTGTCGCAGGCGGGGTACGTAGGCGCGGGCACCTGCGAATTCCTGATCGGGCGCGACGGGACGCTGTCGTTCCTCGAGGTGAACACCCGGCTACAGGTCGAACATCCCGTGAGCGAGGAAGTGACCGGCATCGACCTGGTGCGGGAGATGTTCCGGATCGCCCGGGGCGAACCTCTGGGCTACGACGACCCACCGGCGCGTGGACACTCCATGGAGTTCCGTATCAACGCCGAGGACCCGGGGCGCGGCTTCCTGCCCGCGCCGGGCACGGTGACGACGTTCGCCGCACCCTCGGGTCCGGGGGTGCGGGTCGACACCGGCGTGGAGCAGGGATCGGTGATCGGCCCGGCCTGGGACTCGTTGCTGGCCAAGGTGATCGTCACCGGCGCCGACCGTGATCAAGCGCTGGCACGGTCGCGCCGGGTGCTCGCCGAGCTCACCGTGGACGGCGTCGCGACGACGCTGCCGTTCCACCGCGCGGTGCTCGACGACCCCGCCTTCACCGGCGCGCCGTTCACCGTGCACACCCGCTGGATCGAGACCGGCTTCGACAACCGCATCGCCGCGCAGGACGTCGCGGGAGAGGCGGCGCCCGAACCTCAGCGGGAGACGGTGGTCGTGGAGATCAGCGGCCGGCGACTCGAAGTGTCGCTGCCCGCGCCCGACCGCGTCGGTACCGCACTCGTGGCGCCGCGCCGAAGTAGCCGCGCCGGGCACGGTGGGCGCGGCGGGGCAACCTCTGACGCGCTGGTAGCGCCGATGCAGGGAACTGTCGTGAAAATCGCTGTGGCAGAAGGGCAATGGGTCGACACCGGTGACCTCGTCGCCGTCATCGAGGCCATGAAGATGGAACAGCCGCTCACCGCCCACCGCGCGGGCGTCGTGCGCGAACTGACCGCCACCGTCGGCACGACGGTGAGCTCCGGCACCACGCTGTGCCGACTCGACGACTCCGGAAGTCATGCGGCATGAACGGAATTCAGGAGGTAACCATGGACGCTGCTGTCATCGTGGCAGGCGCGGGACCGACCGGTCTGGCACTGGCCGGGGAACTGCGGCTGGCGGGCGTCGACGTGATCGTCGTCGACCGGCTGCCCGCCCGCACCGGGGAATCGCGCGGCATCGGGTTGACCCTGCGCACCACCGAAGTGCTCGACCAGCGCGGACTGCTCGGCCGCTTCGGCGCGGTGGAGACCGGTTCGGCGGGGCATTTCGGCGGGATTCCACTCGACCTCACGGTCCTCGGCGCACCGCTGCAAGCGCCACGCGTCGTGCCCCAGTCGACGACCGAAGCGGTGTTGGAGGGCTGGGCGCGTGAGCTGGGCGCCGACATCCGGCGCGGACACGAAGTCGTCGGGCTCGACAGCGACGCCGACGGCGTCACCGTGCACTTCGCGGAGCACGCGCCGTTGCGTGCCGGCTATCTCGTCGGCGCCGACGGCGGCCGCAGCGTGGTGCGCAAGGCGGCCGGGTTCGACTTCCCCGGCACCCCGGCTACCACCGAACTGCTGCTCGCCGATGTCCGCGGGGTGGAGATCGCGCCGCGGATGATCGGCCAGCAGGTATCCGGCGGCATGGTGATGAGCGCCCCGCTGCCCGGCGGCGCATACCGGATCATCGTCGGCGAACGCGGCGCCGCACCCCGGCGGCGCACCGGCCCACCGGATTTCGCCGAGGTCGCCGACGTGTGGAAGCGGCTGACCGATGTCGACATCTCCCACGCGGAACCGGTCTGGGTGAGCGCCTTCGGTGACGCCGCGCGTCTGGTCACCGAATATCGGCGGGGGCGGGTGCTGCTCGCGGGCGACGCGGCGCACGTGCACCTGCCCGCGGGCGGGCAGGGCATGAACACCGGCATCCAGGACGCGGTGAACCTCGGCTGGAAACTCGCCGCGGTGAGCCGCGGCAGGGCACCAGCTACCCTGCTCGACACCTACCACGGGGAACGTCACCCGGTCGGACAGCGGTTGCTGGCCAACACCAAGGCGCAGAGCCTGTTCATCCTCGGCGGCGAGGAGGTCGGGCCACTGCGTGAGGTGCTGCGCGAACTCGTCGCCTACCCGGAGGTGGAACGGCACCTCGCGGCCAGGGTCACCGGACTCGACATCCGCTACGACGTGGGCAACGGGTCTCATCCGCTGCTGGGTGCGCGGCTGCCACGGCGCAGGCTCACGCGCGGCGCGCACGCCACCGACACCGCCGCCCTGCTGCGGCCGGGCCGTGGCGTTCTGCTCGACCTCACCGACAACCCGGCGCTGCGCCACCGGGCCCAGCCGTGGACCGACCGCATCGACGTGGTCACCGCGACGGCGACCGAACCCATCGACGCCGACGCGCGCACCACCGCGCTGCTGGTGCGGCCCGACGGCCATGTGGCCTGGGTCGCCCCCGGCACGCACAACGACCTGCCGACCGCCCTGGACCGCTGGTTCGGGCCGGCCCGATGAACATCCGAGAGAAGGGGAAGTCAATGTTCAGCACACTGATCGTGGCCCGCATGGACCTCGCGTCCGCGGGCGATGTCGCCGGACTGTTCCGGGAATTCGACACCACCGAGCTGCCGCACCGGATGGGCACGCGCCGCCGCCAGCTCTTCCACTACCGCGGCCTGTACTTCCACCTGCAGGACTTCGACGAGGACAACGGCGGCGAACGGATCGAGGACGCCAAGACCGACGACCGCTTCGTGCGGATCAGTCAGGATCTCAAGCCGTTCATCGAGGCCTACGACCCGAAGACCTGGCGCTCACCGGCGGACGCGATGGCGCACCGCTTCTACGACTGGAACGCGCGATGAGCGGGCCCGAACGTCGCGTGGTGATCACCGGCGTCGGTGTGTCCGCCCCCGGCGGGGTGGGAACGAAGAGCTTCTGGGACCTGATCTCCAACGGCCGCACCGCGACCGGACGGATCTCGCTGTTCGATCCGGCGCCGTTCCGGTCCCAGGTGGCCGCCGAGATCGACTTCGACCCCGAATTACACGGCCTGACCCCGCAGGAGATCCGGCGGATGGACCGCGCGGCGCAGCTGGCAGTCGTCAGTGCCCGCGAGGCGGTCGCCGACAGCGGGCTCGAGTTCGACGATATCGACCCGTTCCGGACCGGTGTCACCATCGGCAGCGCGGTGGGCGCCACGATGGGCCTCGATGAGGAGTACCGCACCGTCAGTGATGGTGGGCGGCTGGAACTGGTCGATCACAACTACGCGGTGCCGCACCTCTACAACTACTTCGTCCCGAGTTCGTTCGCGACCGAAGTGGCCTGGGCGGTCGGCGCGCAGGGACCGTCGACCGTGGTGTCCACCGGGTGCACTTCCGGTCTGGACGCGGTCGGCTACGCCGCGGAAGTGCTGCGCGAAGGTGGCGCGGACGTGATGATCGCCGGCGCCACCGATGCCCCGATCAGCCCGATCACGGTGGCCTGCTTCGACGCGATCAAGGCGACCACCCCGCGCAACGACGATCCCGCACACGCGTCGCGGCCCTTCGACGCCAGCCGCAACGGCTTCGTCCTCGGCGAGGGCGCGGCGGTGTTCGTGCTCGAGGAACTGGAGAGCGCGCGCAAACGCGGCGCGACCATCTACGCCGAGCTGGCCGGACACGCCACCCGTTCCAATGCCTTCCACATGACCGGTCTGCGCCCGGACGGCAAGGAGATGGCCGAGGCGATTCGCACCGCACTCGGTCAGGCACGGATCGACGGCACCGAGATCGACTACATCAACGCGCACGGTTCGGGTACCAAACAGAACGACCGGCACGAGACCGCCGCGGTCAAACGCGTTCTCGGCGATCACGCGTATCGCACGCCGATGAGCTCGATCAAGTCGATGGTCGGGCATTCGCTCGGCGCGATCGGGTCGATCGAGATCGCGGCGTCGGTGCTGGCGTTGGTCAACAACGTGGTCCCGCCCACGGCGAACCTGCACAATCCCGACCCCGAATGCGATCTGGACTACGTGCCGTTGACCGCGCGCGACCACAAGGTCGACGTGGTGCTGTCGGTGGGCAGCGGGTTCGGTGGGTTCCAGAGCGCGGTCGTGCTCGCCGATCCCTTCCGGAGCCGACGATGAGCGCCGCGGTGGTGACCGGGCTCGGCGTCGCCGCGCCGACCGGTCTGGGCCTGGAAGAGTATTGGCGTACCACGTTGGCCGGGCAATCCGGGATCCGCCGGGTCACCCGGTTCGACCCCGAGTCCTATCCCGCGCAATTGGCCGGGGAGATCACCGGATTCGAGGCCGAGGAGTACCTGCCGGGCAGGCTGTTGCCGCAGACCGACCGGATGACGCGGCTGGCTCTGGTGAGCGCGGACTGGGCCTTCGCCGACGCCGGCGTGCGACCCGACGAACTGCCCGACTACGCCGCGGGTGTGATCACCGCCAGCAGTTCCGGTGGGTTCGAGTTCGGGCAGAACGAACTGCGCGCCCTGTGGAGCAAGGGCGGCGAGTACGTGAGCGCCTACCAGTCCTTCGCCTGGTTCTACGCGGTCAACAGCGGACAGATCTCCATCCGCAACGGACTGCGCGGGCCGAGCAGTGTGGTGGTCAGCGACCAGGCCGGTGGGCTGGACGCGGTGGCCCAGGCGCGCAGGCAGATCCGGCGCGGTACCTCGCTGGTGGTGACCGGCGCGGTCGACGCCTCGATCTGCCCGTGGGGGTGGGTGGCACAGCTGGCGGGCGGCGGATTGAGCACCGTCACCGACCCGGACCGCGCCTACCTGCCGTTCGACGCGCAAGCAGGCGGCTACGTCCCCGGTGAGGGTGGCGCGCTGCTGGTCCTCGAAGACGCCGAGCACGCCAGACAACGCGATGCGCCGCAGATCTACGGCGAGATCGCCGGGCACGCGGCGACCGTCGACCCACGTCCCGACGGTCCGGGTGAGCCCGGATTGCGCAGGGCGATCGAACGCGCCCTCGGCGACGCGGGGATCACGCCCGCCGAGATCGACGTCGTCTTCGCCGACGCCGCGGGGATCGCCGAACTCGACCGGATCGAGGTCGACGCCCTGGTCGCGGTGTTCGGTGCGCGCGCTGTGCCGGTGACCGCACCGAAAACCATGACGGGACGGCTCTATTCGGGTGCGGCGCCGCTGGATCTGGCCGCCGCCTTCCTGTCGATCCGCGACGGCGTGATCCCGCCGACCATCGGCACCGACCTCGCCGCGCACTACCAGCTCGACCTGGTCACCGAGGCCAGGCCCGCACCCGTGCGGACCGCGCTCGTGCTCGCCCGCGGTGCGGGCGGGTTCAACTCCGCCATGGTCGTGCGCGGCCCCGAACACCTTCGCCCCTGAGGAAAGGAAAGCCCGTGTCGACATCGTTCACACTCGACGATCTACGCCGCATCCTGCGAGAAGGCAGCGGCGACAGCCCCGGCCTCGACGGCGAATTCGCCGACATCGAGTTCGAAGACCTCGGCTACGAGTCGCTGGCGCTGCTCGAGACCACCGGCCGGATCAAGCGCGAATTCGGCGTCACCCTCGATGACGACGCCGTCGTCGCCGTGACCACGCCGCGCGCGCTGGTCGACCTGGTCAACGAACAGCTGCTCGAAGCGCCACAGCCAAGCTGAGCGCGAAACCGACTGCCCGACAGGAGAACAGACATGACCAACGACGACAAGGTAGCCCTGGTCACCGGCGCCACCAGCGGCATCGGACTGGCCTCGGCCCGTCAGCTGGCCGGGCAGGGACACCGGGTGTTCCTGTGCGCACGCAACAAGGAAGCCGTCGCCGACACCGTCGCACAATTGCGGGGCGAGGGCTTCGACGTGGACGGCACCACCGCCGATGTCCGTGCGGCCGAGGACATCTCGGCGTTCGTACGGGCCGCGGTCGACCGGTACGGCCCGGTGGACGTGCTGGTCAACAACGCGGGCCGCTCCGGCGGCGGCGTGACGGCCGACCTCACCGAGGAACTGTGGTCCGACGTGATCGCGACCAACCTCAACAGCGTGTTCCTGGCCAGCCGTGAGGTACTCACCACCGGCGGCATGCGAGACAAACAGCGCGGCCGCATCATCAACATCGCCTCGACGGCGGGCAAGCAGGGCGTGGTGCTCGGGGCACCGTACTCGGCGTCCAAGCACGGCGTCGTCGGGTTCACCAAGGCGCTCGGCAACGAGCTGGCCCCGACCGGGATCACGGTCAACGCCGTGTGCCCCGGTTACGTGGAAACGCCGATGGCGCAACGGGTTCGGTCCGGCTACGCCGCGGCCTACGACACCACCGAGGACGCCATCCTCACCAAGTTCCAGGCCAAGATCCCGCTCGGCCGCTACTCCACCCCCGAAGAGGTGGCCGGCCTGGTCGGCTACCTGGCGTCCGATCTGGCCGCCTCCATCACCGCGCAGGCGCTCAACGTCTGCGGCGGACTCGGCAACTTCTGATTCCGGCCGACGAGCACCAGGAGACTTCCATGACGACGCAGACCACCCGCGAGGTCGAGCACACGATCACCGTGGCGGCCCCGCCGACCGAGGTGTACCGGCTCTTGGCCGAGGTCGAGAACTGGCCGCGGCTGTTCCCGCCTTCGGTGTACGTGACCCGGCTCGAACACCAGGGCAACGAGGAGCGCATCCAGATCTGGGCCACCGCCAACGGCGAACCCAAGACCTGGATCTCGCGCCGCGTGCTCGATCCCGAGCAACTGCGGATCACCTTCTGGCAGGAGGTATCCGCGCCCCCGGTGGCCCAGATGAGCGGCACCTGGATCATCGAACCGCGCGAGGACGGTACCGAGCTGCGGTTGCTGCACTCCTACCGGGCCATCGACGACGATCCCGACGGGCTGGCGTGGATCGAGAAGGCGGTCGACGACAACAGCCGCGCCGAACTGCCCGGCCTCAAGGCCGCGGTGGAGTCGGTAGTGCGCACCGCCGACCTGACCCTGTCGTTCGTCGACTCGGTCGAGATCGCCGGTGCGGCAGGCGATGTCTACGACTTCGTCAATGAGGCGAACCTGTGGACCGAGCGGCTGCCGCACGTGGCCTCGGTGCAGCTCACCGAGAACACCCCCGGCGTGCAGGTGCTGCGGATGGACACCCTGACCAAGGACGGATCGAGCCACACCACCGAATCGGTCCGGGTCTGCTTCCCGCAGCACCGGATCGCCTACAAGCAGACCACCCTGCCCGCCCTGATGGCCCTGCACACCGGCTTCTGGGAGTTCCGGACCAACTCCGACGGCACGACCACCGCGTCCTCGCAGCACACGGTGATCATCGAGGCGACACGGATCACCGAGATCCTCGGCCCCGACGCCGGGGTGCCCGAGGCGCGGACCTTCCTGCGCGAGGCACTCGGGGGCAACAGCCGGGCCACGCTGAACCACGCCAAGAACTATGCCGAAGCCCGTCGATGACACCGACGTCCTGATCGTCGGCGCGGGGCCGGTCGGGTTGCTGCTCGCGGGCGATCTGGCCGGCGCGGGCGTCCGCGTGGCGGTGGTGGAACAGCGGATCATCCCCACCACCGAATCGCGGGCCTCCACCCTGCACTCCCGCACCATGGACGTGCTCGCCGAGCGAGGCGTGCTCGATCGGCTCGGGCCGCTGCCCGACGGCGGACCGGGACACTTCGGCGGACTGCGCCTGGATCTGACCGAAGCCGATCCGGCCCACCGGTTCTCGGGCCAGTGGAAGTGCCCGCAGGTCCGGCTGGAAGCGGTGCTACAGGAACGAGCGCTCGAGGCGGGCGCGGTGCTCCGGCGTGGGCACCGAGTCACCACCCTGACCGCGCAGGCGGGCGGTGTGCTGATCGACACCGTCACCCTGGACGGCGAACGGCACACCCACCGGGGCGTCTACCTCGTCGGTTGCGATGGGGAACGCAGCACCGTGCGCGAGCTGGCCGGCCTCGAGCTGGCGGGTCTCGAGGCCGGGCGGGAGATGCTGCGAGCCGACGTGGCCGGAATCGACATCCCGGCCCGTCGTTTCGAACGACTCCCGCACGGGCTGGCGGTGTCCTCGCGCTGGCCCGACGGCAGCACCAGGGTGATGGTGCACGTCTACGGCACCGCACCCCGCGCCGCGGGTGGGGAACCGGAGTTCGCCGAGATCGCCGACGCCTGGGAACAGGTGACCGGCGAGTCGATCGGACACGGAACACCGTTGTGGCGCAACGCGTTCGACGACACCAGCCAGCAGGTCACCCGGTACCGGCGCGGCCGGGTCCTGCTCGCCGGTGACGCGGCCCATCGGCAGATGCCAGTGGGCGGCCAAGCCCTCAACCTCGGCTTGCAGGACGCGGCCGACCTGTCCGGCCGCGTGATCGCCGCTGTCACCGGCACCGGTGGTGGGGCCGAACTCGACGACTATCACCGCATCCGGCACGCCGTCGGTGCCCGCACCCTGACCAACATCCGCGCCCAAACCCTGCTGCTGCTGGGCGGACCGGAGGTCGAACCCGCCCGGCAGCTGTTCGCCGAGCTCTTGCGCCTCGGCGAGGTCCGATCCCATCTCGCCCGCATGATCAGCGGCCTGCCCGGTCCCGGCGACCCGGCGCCCGCACCACCCGATTCCAAGGAGACACCGATGAGCCTGACGAACAAGACCGCCCTGGTCACCGGATCCAGCCGCGGCATCGGCCGCGCGACCGCCCGCCAACTCGCCGCCAAGGGCGCGCTCGTGGCCGTGCACTACGCGGACAACGAGGCCGCCGCCCGCGAGACCGTCGAGGTCATCGAGAACGACGGCGGCCGTGCGTTTCCCGTGCGGGCCGAGCTCGGCACGACAGGCGGCGTGCACGAACTGTTCCTCGGCCTCGAACAGGGACTCAAGGAACGGACGGGGCAGACCACGCTCGACATCCTCGTCAACAACGCCGGTGTCACCACCCCGGCCGGCGTCGCCCCCGAGGACGTGACACCCGAGGACTTCGACCGGCTGTTCGCGGTCAATGTCCGCGCGCCGTTCTTCATCGTGCAGCGCGCTCTCGGCCTGCTGCCCGAAGGCGGGCGCATCATCAATATCTCCTCCGGGCTCACCCGATTCGCCAGCCCCGACCAGGTGGCCTACTCGATGACCAAGGGCGCGGTGGAACAGATCACGCTGCATTTCGCCCGGCACCTGGCACCGCGCGGGATCACCGTCAACAGCGTCGCGCCCGGCATCACCAACAACGGCAGCGCCGTGTTCGACATCCCGGAGGCGGTCGAGCAGATGGCGCAGTTCTCGGCGTTCAAACGCGTCGGCGAGGCGGTCGACGTCGCCGATGTCGTCACCTTCCTCGCCACCGACGAAGCCCGCTGGATCACCGGCGCGTTCATCGACGCCACCGGCGGAACGCTACTCGGCTGACAGCACGGCCGCCGCCGACCACATCAGGAGATCCGATGACGACAGTGCAAGAACCCACCGGGTACACCCAACGGCTCGACGAACTCGACGCGCTCAAACGTGCCGCACGCCTGGGCCCCGACCCGGCCGCCACCGAACGCCAGCACGCCAAGGGCAAACTCACCGCCCGCGAACGCATCGACCTGCTCCTCGACCCCGGTTCGTTCGTCGAGGTGGAGCCGCTGCGCCGACACCGGGCCACCGGCTTCGGGCTGGAGGCGCGCAGACCCCACACCGACGGCGTGATCACCGGGTGGGGAACCGTCGACGCACGTACGGTCTTCGTCTACGCCAGCGACTTCCGGATCTTCGGCGGCGCACTCGGCGAGGCACACGCCCAGAAGATCCACAAGATCATGGACATGGCCGTCACGGCGGGCGCTCCGCTGGTCTCGCTCAACGACGGTGCGGGCGCCCGCATCCAGGAGGGCGTGACGGCGCTGGCGGGCTACGGCGGGATCTTCCGCCGCAACACCAGGGCCTCGGGAGTCATCCCGCAGATCAGCGTCATGCTCGGGCCATGCGCGGGCGGGGCCGCGTACTCGCCCGCGCTCACCGACTTCGTCTTCGTGGTGCGCGATATCGCGCAGATGTTCATCACCGGCCCCGATGTGGTGCGCACCGTGACCGGCGAGCAGGTGACCCACGACGAACTCGGCGGCGCCGACATCCACGCCTCGGTCTCGGGGGTGGCGCATTTCGTCTACGACGACGAGCAGTCCTGCCTGTCCGATGTCCGCGCGCTGCTGTCGATGCTGCCCGCCAACAATCGGGAGCTGCCGCCGGTGGCTTTCACCGCCGACCCCGCCGACCGGCAGACCACCGCCTTGACCGATCTGGTGCCGCTGGACGGCAACCGCCCCTACGACATTCGTGAGGTGCTGGCCGAAATCGTCGACGATGGAGACTATTTCGAAGTACAGGCCACCTGGGCGACGAACCTGGTGTGCGCGCTGGCCCGGCTCGACGGCCACGTGGTCGGAGTGGTGGCCAGCCAACCGATGAGCCTGGCCGGAGTACTCGACATCGACGCCAGCGAGAAGGGCGCGCGGTTCGTCCAGTTCTGCGACGCGTTCAACATTCCGCTGCTGACCCTGGTCGACGTGCCGGGGTTCCTGCCCGGCGTCGGCCAGGAACACGCGGGCATCATCCGTCGCGGGGCCAAACTGCTCTACGCCTACTGCAACGCGACAGTGCCGCGAATCTCGTTGGTACTGCGCAAGTCCTACGGCGGCGCCTACATCGTGATGGACTCGCTCTCGATCGGCACCGACCTCGCGCTGGCCTGGCCGACCAACGAAATCGCCGTCATGGGCGCCGAGGCCGCCGCCGACGTGGTCTTCCGGCGCGAGATCGCCGCGTCGGAGGATCCCGCGGCCACCAGGGACCGCAAGATCGCCGAGTACCGCGAGGAACTCGTGCACCCCTACTACGCGGCCGAGCGCGGACTCATCGACGACGTGATCGACCCGCGCGACACCCGTGGCGTGCTGATCCGCGCCTTCGCCATGCTCGCGGGCAAGGACACCGATCTGCCCCGCCGCAAGCACGGGAATCCGCCGCAATGAGCGCCGTGGACCCGGTGCCCTTCCTGCGCGTCGAGAAGGGCAGCGCCGACCCGGACGAGCTCGGCGCGCTGCTCGTGCTGCTGCTCGCCCGGCGCCGGGCCGCCGCCGTGCCGCCTACTCTCACCAGGCCCGTCGCCCGCTGGCGCCGTCTGGAACGCCGACCCGCCTTCACCGACCCCCGCGCGTGGACCGGATCCACCCGCTGACGAACGGAGCCACCATGGACGTCGGACTGCTCTTCGACCTGCGCAACCCCGCACAGTGGCAGCGGCCGTGGGCCGACCACTACGCCCGCACTCTCGAGTTCTGTGAGGAGGCCGACCAGCGCGGTGCCGGCGGAGTCTGGTTCACCGAGCACCATCTGTTCGAGGACGGGTATCTGCCCCAGCCGCTCACCTTCGCCGCCGCGGCGGCGGCGCGGACCAAGCGGGTGCGTATCGGCACCGCCGTCGTCCTGCCCGCGTTGCGCAAACCGGCCCAGCTCGCCGAGGAAGCCGCACTGGTCGACCTGATCAGCGGCGGCCGCCTCGAACTCGGTCTCGGCGCCGGCTACCGCCTGCCCGAATACCAGCTCTTCGACACCGATTTCAGCCGCCGGTTCGCTCGCACCGGCGACAACATCGCCGAGATCCAGCGGCTGTGGGCCACCGGCGGGATCACCCCGGCGCCGATCCAGGATCCCGTGCCGCTGTGGGGTGGGTTCTACGGTCCGCGCGGCGCCCGTCTGGCCGGGCGTCTGGGCATCGGGTTCCTGCATATCTCGCACCAGCTGTTCCCGCTGTACCGCGAGGGACTCATCGAAGGCGGACACGATCCCGAGTCCGCGCGGGTCTCCGATCTGCTGCCGATCCTGCTGGCCGACGATCCCGAGGCCGCATGGGCGCGGGTGGCCCCACACCTCGCGCACCAGATGAACTCCTATCGTCAACTGTCGGTACAGGGCACCGACGCGCCGCCGCCGCCCGTCCTCGAACTCGATCAGCTGCGCCAACGTCCCGACGACGGCTCCTTCGGGCTGCTCGAGATCCTCACCCCCGAACAGGCGTCGGCGCGGATCCACGAACGGGTGGCCGGTCTGCCGGTGCGGCACCTGATCTTCTGGGCCAGCATCGCCGGCATGCCCGATGACCTGGTCACCCGCCATATCGAGCTGGTGAGTGAACAGCTGCCGCCCTTGCTGGACAAGCAGTTCCAGCTCGCCACCGGCGGCGCGAGCTCGGCACGCAACGGCCATGGCTGAGGTGCGACCAGCGGCGCCGACCTGGGATCGGCGCCGCTGGGTTCTGCTGCTGGTGCTGTCGGGAAATATGATTCTCGACGCCATCGAGGGATCCATCCTGGTGCCGGCGCTGGGCGTGCTCACCACCGAACTGAACCGGTCGATCGGGCAAACCCAATGGCTGCTCAGCGGTTTCGCGGCGGGGTTCGCCGCGCTGCTCCTCGCCGGGCCCGCGCTGGCCGCCCGGTTCGGGCGCAGGCAGGTCTATCTCGTCGCCATGGCGACGTTCGCTGTCGCCTCGGTGATCGGCGGGCTCACCGACGACCTGGCCCTGCTCGTCGCGACCCGCGTGGTGAAGGGCGCCGCCGCCGCGCTGACCGCACCCGCCGGGCTGGCGGTGATCGCCGCGGAGTTCCCGGCCGGTGCCCAGCAGCGCCGCGCGATCTCGGTGTACGCGGTCTTCGGGGCGGCCGGATTCACCACCGGCCTACTGCTGTCGGGTTGGCTCACCGCGCTGAACTGGCACCTGCTGTTCGTGTTCCCCGCACCGATCGCGCTCGCCCTGCTCGTCGCCGCGTGGCGGGTGATCCCCGACCCGCCGGTAGCCGCCCCGCCGCGGCTGTCGAAACCGTTGTTGCGCAATGGTTCACTGGCGCGGTCCGCCCTCGGTGCGGGGGCGCTCAACGGCGGCTATCTAGCTCTGCTGGTGGTGATCGCGGCGCAACTGCACGAGTCCCTCGGTTGGGCGCCGTGGCAGATCGCCGTCGGTCTGCTGCCCGCGAGTCTGCCGCTGGCGCTGTCGGTTCCGTTCGCGGGACGCTTCGTGCAGCGATACGGCACCGCGCAGCTGATCCTCGCCGGTGCGGTGGCGACACTGGCCGGGCATCTGCTGCTGTTCGCCCGACCCGAGATCCACAACTACGCGACCGACGCGCTACCGGTGCTGCTGCTGGTCGAAGCCGGGTTCGTCCTGTCGTTCGCCGCGCTGAACATGCAGTCGACCGCCACCGTGCCCGCCGAACTCCGCCCGATCGCGGTGCCGCTGTATCAAACCGGTGTCCAGTTCGGGGCGGCCTTCGTGCTGCCGATCGCGGTCGGTGCGGCGGCGGCCTTCGATGCCTACCGTCCCGCGGCGGCGTTGATCGCGGTCGCCGGGCTGCTCGCGGTGCTCGCCGCGAGCAGCGAATTGCGCGCATCCGCAACATCCGCACCCGCGAAAGCCGCTCCATGACAGCAACACTCACCTCGAGGAGTACCACTCATGACCGCCGACGTCTTCATCCGAGAACAGCCCGACCAGCTGGCGACGGGCCCCAGGACCCTGGCGCTGTTCCCCGGACAGGGCTCCCAGCGGCCCGGCATGGCCGCGTGGATCACCGACTACCCGGTGGCCGAGGAGGTCTTCCGCCGCGCCGACGACATTCTCGGCATCCCGCTGACCCAGCTGTGCGTCGACGGCACCGCCGAGCAGTTGCGGGCCACCGACGTTGCCCAGCCCGCGATCGTCGCCACCAGCCTGGCCCTCAGCGCGGTCCGCACACAGCGCGGACAGCCGCCCGCAGCGGTAGCCGGTCACAGCCTGGGGGAGTTCACCGCCCTGGCCGTCGCCGGAGTGCTCGACGAGGACACCGTCCTGCAACTGGTTCGCCGCCGCGGCGAGCTCATGGCCGAGGTCTCACGCCGCTACGACGGCGCGATGAGCGCCGTCATCGGCCTGCCCGCCGAGCAGGTCGACGCGCTGTGCACCCGTGTCACCTCGGGTGTCGTCGGCGTGGCCAACTACAACCAACCGACCCAGACCGTGGTCTCCGGCGCCGCCACCGCCGTAGCCGACCTCGAGGACCTCGCCCGGTCCGCCGGCGCGGCGAAAGTGGTGCGGCTCAAAGTCGCCGGAGCCTTCCATTCGCCCCTGATGGCCGACATCGCCGCCGAATTCGGCGCCGAACTCAACCGCTACACCCTCCGGCCGCCGGTCGTTCCGGTGCTCAGCGCGGTCACGGCCGACTACGTCGCCGACCCCACCGAAATCCGCGCCCTTCTTCGCGGCCAACTGCTGGCCCCGGTGCGCTGGGTGGAGACCGTCCAGCGGGCCGCCACCGACGGATACGACGAACTGGTCGAACTGGGCCCGGGCCAGGTGCTGACCGGTTTCTCCCGCCGCATCGTTCCCGACGTCAGCTCGACCGCGATATCCACACCCGAAGTGCATGGTTAGCTGTTCTGATCCGGCGGCTTACGCCAGGGCGATTCGACCACTGTGCACGCCAACCGACCTTGCAGACGTCGTTGGTGGATGACGCGTGTGGGTGGAGAGGCTTTCGAGGTTCTCCGTGGGTAGCGGACGCAGCCCCGCACTGGCAGCGTGGTAAGACGCTGGTCATCGCGACGGGTTCGGTTGTGAGCGGGCATCGGCACGATCCTTGGTCGGGTGAGCGGTGTCGGCGAGGCTCACGAGGGTCCGGTTGCGCCAGTGGTCGTCGATGCGTAGGTGGGTGATCGCTCCTGGTGTCGTTGCGAAGGACGCGAATCCGGCCGCGTCGACCGGGATCTGCATCCAGGTCGTGATGACGAACGTGAGCGCGTATCCGTGAGTGACCACAACATGATCGTGATCGATGTCGGTCATCAGCTCCTGGATGCAGGCCCCGACTCGGATGGCGACCTCGCGGCGGGTTTCAGCGCCGGGAATGGGGCCGCGGTGGTCGAGTCGGTCGTGGGCGGGCGCGGGGTCTTGCCGCCGCGCGAGCCATTCGTTCGGTCGTCCTTCGGCTTTGCCGAAGTTGATTTCTCGCAGGCGCTGATCGGCGGAGACCGCAACGGTGAGAGCCTCGCCGAGGATCTGCGCGGTTTCGGTGCATCGGGCAAGGTCAGAGGTTGTGATGCGCAGTGCCCGGGATGGGTCGTGGCGGTGTCGGAGTTCTTGGGCGAGCAGGTGCGCGTCGTGGCGGCCAGTTCGTGTCAGGTGCGAGTCATGCCAGCCGCCGACGAGACCGAGATGGGTGTGTTCGGCGTGTGGGTGGCTCACGGCGTAAAGATTTTGCATGCTTGCTCACAGGGATTCGGTGTGGGTGGCGGGTCGAGGTCGATGGTGTCGAGGCTGGCTTCGAAGATGGTTTCGATGCCGCGGAGCCGCAGAAAACAGTCAGGGACATGGTGTTGTATAAAAGTAGAAGTGGACTCCGAAAATGGCCAGGTCATCGGTGGGATAGGCTTTGTTGGTCATGAAGTCGGCACAGCGTTTCCGCAGGTTCCCGAAGCTGCCCGAGACTTCCCATGACTTCCCTGTTTCCGCAGGTAGATGACTATCTGGTTGCCCCGAAGCAACTCATCGCTTCCCGGTAGTTCCTGTGCGAACTCGTCTGCAGATCGTAGAAAAATCGTAGAAACACCGGCGATGGAAGCTGGTAGCCAGTGACCGGGATCGGGGATTGCTGTACACCAGTGTCCGACCTGAGACATGGGTGAGCGCCAGAAATCCTGGATCCATCGCCTATCGCGAGAGGCGGTCGCAGGTCCGCGCCTCGGCGGGGCACATCGAACACAAGAACGCAGACGACCTGCGGTTTTCGAGTGGTCGACTGGTGATCAAAGCCCAGAGTCGGCGACGATTCCACCGGAGCAGATGGCCTCGTGGTGTCACGGTGGCAGTCGCTGCCGTTGGTTGAAGAAGTCCGCATCGATGCGAGCTGGACTCTCGATGCCGACAGACCTGATCTGTCGAGTCGTGACGCAGCGTGAAGGGCGGAGTTGCAGGCTGTTGGGCAGTTCGGGCAACAGGCGGGGAAATCGACGCGATCCAGCGACCACGTCACCTCAATGAAGTGCAGCTCGCGAACGAACTGCGGCTGTTCGGAACCTGCACGCCGTACTCGGTCAAGTCGGTCCCTGCCACCTTCGACCGGGACCGACTCTTCCTTGATTGCGCTGCCACCCTCAATACCCAATTGGGGGCACCGGTCACGCTACATGGCGGTGTTACCAGCGCAAACAACCTCAACGCCGTGACAACTGGTCGACACACCCGAACATCATGCCCCACAACCGGTTACGGCGTGAGACATGGTCTTGGTCCGTGGCCCACCTATGCCGTCTTCACACTGCCAGGTGTGCGCGAATCTCTTGACCAGGGCGAACACTCGGCGTCATTCGACGTAGGCGCGGTGCCATCGCTGCCCCGGTGTCGTCATCGTTACGTCAGAAGTGTCGCCAACCTAACTGCACGCTGGCCAGATTAACCCCAGGACTTCCAACCGGCTATTCATGCACAGTGAGCCCTTTTCATCCTGCCGAAGCAGCTTGACGCTCGTGGTCCTGGAGAACGGTGATCGCCTTCACCAGGCGGGTGGTCTTGTCCGGGCAGCAACGGAGCTTGCGCAGGATCTTCCAAACTTTGAGCTGGGCGAACGCCCGCTCCCCGCGGCCGCGTAGCTGGGCATGAGCGCGGTTGGCCTGCTTCTGCGAGGCCGGCTTGTTTCTCCCCCTATACGGGGTGAGAACTCCCGCAACGCCTTGGTATCCTTTGTCCGCCAACGTGATCCAGCCGCCGATGGCCAACTCGGTCACGATCTGCCAGATCCAGGCGGCTTTGCTGTCGTGGACACTGCCGAGTAAAGCTGGTGAGAGCCACACGATCTCGCCCTCAGGCGAGGCCAGGACCTGCACGTTCATCCCGTGTAACCGGTGTTTGCCGGAGTAGAACGGACGATCTGCGGCGACTCGGTCGATCGCGATCACGGTGCCATCCAGAATCAAATAGCTGTGACCTGCGGCTTTGGCCTTCCGCAACGCGGACCTCAACCCCAGGGCCTGTGCTGATAGCAGCGTGGTCGTTTCCTCGACGTAGCGCCAGCCGGTGCTCGTGGAGATCTCGAACCCGGCCGCCAGATCGGTGAACGGTTCGCCTTTGCGCAGGTAGACCAGCACAAGCATCGCTTGCTGTCCTGGATCGAGTGCGCGCCAGCGTGATCCGATCTCGCGGCGGTGACGCCGGATCACGGCGGCGACGAAGTGCAGGGTCGAAGATGACAACGGCAGCGCGGCACGGTAAAACAACAAGGGAAGCCTCTGGTGGACGAGCGGACTTGGTAATCAGCTCTCTTACCAGGGGATTCGCCAGTTCGCACGCCACGGGAGTACCAATCAGCCTGCAGGGCAACGTGGTTCAGCGGCAGGATGAAAACGGCTCAGTGTGCCGGTCGGCAGAACCTGCAATAGCAGACGGATGTTCAGAACTGCGCGTGACGTATGTCCCCATCTTGAATCAACGTCGATAGCCGACGCCTGCCCACAGGTGAAGAGAGTCAGGGATTCCCAGCTGAGTCCGCAAGTTTCACCTCGGAATCATCGGTGCGCACCGACTCCTTAAAAGCCGTCACAGTAGCCTCCAAAGCGGCCGGGCCGAATACATCCATCAGCAGGAGCCCTAATGTAAAAGACTTCTGGCTATCGGCCATCTTACTCGCAGATAAAGCGTCAACCAGACTTCGTAGTTCTTTCTGCTCAGTCGTTGGCACATTCTGCAGAAGGGCAAGACCGAAGGTTGGCAGAAATGCTTGAACCTCCTCGAAAGAAATTCCTTTCATTATTCGCGTCACGCTCTCAGATCTACTTTTTGCACGGAACCTGTCAACGCCACGATCCGCCGCAGCAAGCAGGGAAGTCAGGACTGCACTTGGCCCGACCGGTACTGTGCGCCCCTCCATTTTGACATTAAAGAATGAGCTTCGGAGAAATGCTGAGGCTCCAAGCCCGGCTACCAGCACCTGCATAATGCTCTTGGCGCCCTCGCTATCTGTTCCGAAAGTCCAATCAAAAGTTCTCGCTAGATAGATTGCCGCGACACTGCCACATGCATTCAAGATCACATACACCCATGCGCTCGCAACTCCAAACAGAGTTTGCGGCTCATCCCTGTACCGGCTTACCAGCTCGGCTGTACCCACCAACGCGCCTAGACCTGCGCAGAGTATATAGGCGACCACTACAGCCCCCCATCGCGGCGGTGCCGATCGCGAGATGATGTGTCGGGATCCGAATATCGGTATGTAACCGAATCCCCCCTGTCTGAAATATCTATATTCAGAAAACCGCCAACGGGATCTGACAAGTTCTTTTCCGAGGGTCGAGCGAGCGCCACTTCGGCCTCATCGGAAGCCTCCAGCGACCGCATAGAAAACCTACCGACCTGTGCGAGCAGAGCCGGTGCTGCAATTCCTGCACCAAAAGCTGCAAGTGGACCCGTTATTTGTTCAGCCGATATCAGCATCGCGGAAATAGCTGAGCCGACAGCTACTCGAATCCCGAATACTACAGCTATTGTTGGAAAATCGATAGCTTGATTCCATTTAAAATTCCATTTGTAGCGACGCCGAATATGAAGAAGCATAAACTCGTATAGATTAACTAGGGCGTACATGGCCCCGCCTACGCCTCCCCAGGCAGCAGCCTCCAATACCGTCATTTCGCAATCATACTTCGCTTCGATGAGGTGCATCTGGAAATCCGGCCAGACCTTGCGATCGGCGATGTAGCCGACTTCGAATCCAAGATGGTAGCGGCGCCCTTGGGGTCGTATTCACCTGAGGCACAACAAGATTGGTGCGTAGCCCACTCGTAGCTGTCGACAGCCCAGGGGATCGGACACAAGAGCTCCTAGCAGGTTCTGTCGGGTAACGACGAGTCCTGTTGTAGTGCAAGGTTGTTCGTCGTGGCAGCGCCGTGGATCGTGAACGGCCAGCTGTGGGCAGTGATCGAATCGCTACTACCGGTCAAGGCGTTGGGAACACGAGGACCAGCGAGGATGAACGACCGGCTTGTCCTGCAAGGGATTCTGTTCGTGCTGATCACAGGCATCGGATGGGAGGACCTGCCCCAAGAGTGGGGGTTCGGGTCCGGGATGACCTGCCGGCGGCGATTGCGCGAGTGGCAGGCCGCCGGGGTGTTCGAGGCCATTCACACCTCGATGCTCGCGAATTTCGGAGACTCCTCACCAGATGCGGCGGCGCTGCCTGCGCGCTGCCGGACACGATCCACTCTCAACGAGGGAGGGTGTCGCAGGCTCGCGCCCCTGGCGGGGCACGCAAAACATGGGCAACAGGAAACACCTGGTCATATGGGGTAATTACTCTATCTAACCATTACGGCGTGGTTGCGTCGGCCGTCCGTCGTTCCCTTGTTCGGTAGCCCTGGGCGGGGGTGCCGAACAAGGGAACGGGGTTGATCTGCGGTTTCTGTTGGGTTCGTCGGTTGCCGGTTGTGGGCTCGCGAGGTTGGTGGTCTGGCGGGGTTATTGCCAGGTGAGGAGGGTGTGGGTGATGGGGGTGATGGGTGCGGTTGCGGTGATGCCGGTGATGTGGAGGGTGTGGGCTCCTGGTGGTGGGGGTGGGTAGGTGAGGTGTGCTTGGTTGTTGCGGATGCGGGGTCGTTGTGGTGGGTAGGTGTCGGTGCCGTTTTCCGAGATCAGGCGTGTTTGGATCGCGGGGGTGCGGTGGTCGCCGGGTTCGATGTCGATGGTGGCGGTGAGGGGTTCGCCAGGCAGGAGGAGTTCGGGTGCGGTGATCCTGACCGAGACTGTGTGGGTGGCGCGGCGGCGTACGGGGGCGGTAAGGATGGATTCGATCTCATCGAGGACGCCGGGGTGGTTTTGAAGTGCGCCGTGGGTTTCGACGATGCGGCGGACGCGGTTGGTGTCGGGGTGCAGGTCGTGGCGGAGGGCGCCGGTGAGGGGGACGGTGGCGTCGCCGTAGTCGTTGTCGCCGTCGATGGTGTCGAGGACTTCGAGCCGGTGTTGGTCGAGGCGCAGGGTGGTGGGGGTGGTTTGACGGATGCCGATGATGGTGTGGGTGGTGTCGCGGCCGGCGGGGCGTGCGGTTTCGGCCGCGGTGAGTTGGTGGTGGAAGGCGAGGCCGTCGGTGAGTTTGCGGGTGTCGAGGTCGGGGAGGGTGATCTCGTCGAGGCGGTGCAGGCCACCTGAGTGTTGGATGCAGGCGTAGTCGGGCAGGAGTTGGTGGGTGGAGGGCAGGCTGCGGGCGAAGTCGGTGACGTCGACGGCGAAGGGGCCGATGCCTTTTCGGACTCCGTTGACGAGTTGGTCGACGGCTTTTGCTGCGCCTCGGTAGGGGGTGCCGATGGTGATCAACGCTTTGGTGTGTTCGTGACCGCCGTGGTGTTCGATGTACCAGCGGGCGATCAGCCCGCCCATGGAGTGGCACACGAACGAGACTCGGGCGGCGGCACGTTCGGGGTGGCTGTCTCGCCAGGCGCCGAGTTCGTCGCCGACGAGGTGCGCGAGTCGGGTGGCGTTGTAGCGGTTGGACAGCCGCCAGTCGTAGGGGAAGGTGACGACTTTCCCGATGCCGTCTTTGGCCGCGAGTTTGTTCATGTGGGCGAGCAGGCGGGTGTAGCCCTGGAGGGGTGTCCACAGTCCGGGGATGACGTGCAGGTCGGGCATCAACGCGACTGGGGTGACGTCGTCGTCGGGGTGTTCGTCGCCGAGGTCGTCGGGCAGTCGTAGGTGTTTGATGCTGCGTCCGAGGGTGGATATCGCGCGCAGGACCGCGCCCGCGGAGGGTTCCCATACGAGGTTGCCTCGATGGGCGAGGGTGGTGCCCATGATCCCGGGCACGACAACGACGAGGTCAGTCTTGGCCATCGGTGGGCTCCTGGGTCAGGATCGGGATCAACGACAGTACTGCGGGATGGACGGCACCGAGTTCGGCGAGTAGCCCGATCCAGTGCGTGGCGCGGTGTGGTGCGAGGGATCTGGCCTGTCGCAGGAATTCGGTGGCGGTGTCGATGTCGGCCTCGAATGGGATCGCGGCGGCGCAGGCCAGGTAGAGGAGTGCGTCGGCGGCGTCCTTGGCTGTGGTGGCCGCGAGCAGGGCCAGTTCCGCTACCGGTGGGAGCAAGGTGATGGTTTCGGTGGAGCGGGCGGTGTCGTAAAGCAGTGCCGAGAAGAGGGTGGGGTTGTCGAGGGCGTTGACGCTGGCGCGTAGGACGGTGTCGGTGTGGTGGGTGGCGATGGTGAGCAGTGCCGCCGCGCGGCGGGGTCGAGGATCGTCGGGGTTCGTGTGCTTGATTTCCCGCAGTTGCTCGATGCTGTCGTTGTGGGTGAGGCGGTCCAGGTGTTCAGTGAGTAGTTGATGCTGCTGCTGTGAGTTCGCGGTGAGGAATTGGTACAGGGTGAGGGTGCGGAAGAGGGGTTCGTAGGCGGCGTGGACACCGTGTTCTCTCGCGGTGTCGCGGATCGCGGTATAGCGGTCTGGGTCATTCGAGATTAGAAGGGCTTCAGCGACCGCGACATCACTGCTCGACTGAAGTAGGACGGGGTGGTCGAGCAGGCAGGTGAACTCGTCTTCATAGGTCTTGGCTGCTGTCCATCCACGGGCGATGGCGAGAAGTTGCAGGTCCAGGGTCAGCCACGCTGGCACAGCGGCCCGGGTGGTTTGGGTCCAGTGCCGGTCCCAGGTATGGGGATCGGTGGCGCGGTGAGTCCGGGCGCACTCGTGGATCGTCGATAGCGCAGCCGGGTGCCCCGCGCTGTCCGCCTCGGCTCGGATCAACCATTCGGCTGCCCTGAGATCTCCGTCCGGCGCCGAGCGTGCGCGTGACCACAGCAGATAGCCACGCCCGAAACCCGTCTGGGACTCGACCGCCACTTGCCACACCGCATCCGCGTCGTCACGGAGCCCGACCTCTGCCCGGCGAGCTGCCAAGCTGCCCACCGCCCTAGCGAGGTCGGGGAGGTAGACCGGGTTGTCGGCGGCTTGCGCGCAGTAGAGGGTGAGGGCTTGCTCGGTGGGTGTGATGGCTTCTTTGGGGCGTCCGACCTCGCTGTAGCGGTTGCCGAGGTTGTTCAGGGCTTTGGCGAGGTCGGGGACGTAGGCGGGGTTGTCGTGGGCTTGTATGCGCCACAGGTCGACGGCTTCTTCGGCGGGTGCGATGGCTTCTAGGGAGCGTCCGACCTCGCTGTAGCGGTTGCCGAGGTTGCTCAGGGCTCCGGCCAGGTCAGGGAGGTAGGCGAGGTTCTCGGCGGCTTGTGCACGCCGCAGGGTGACGGCTTCTTCGGCGGGTGCGATGGCGTCGGCGTGGCGTCCGATCTCGCTGTAGCGGTTGCCGAGGTTGTTCAGGGCCATGGCGAGGTCAGGGAGGTAGGCGGGGTTGTCTGCGGCTTGTGCGCGGTAGAGGTTGACAGCTTCTTCGATGGCGTCGGTGGGGCGTCCCACCTTGCTGTAGTGGAGGCCCAGGTTGTGCAGGGCTCCGGCGAGGTCGGGGAGGTAGGCGGGGTTGTCCGTGGCTTGTGCGCGTCGTAGGTTGACTGCTTCTTCGGTGGGTGTGATGGCGTCGGTGGGGCGTCCGATCTCGCTGTAATAGGCACCGAGGTTGTTGAGGGCTATGGCGAGGTCGGGGAGGTAGGCGGGGTTGTCTGCGGCTTGTGCGCGCCACAGGTCGACGGCTTCTTCGGCGGGTGCGATGGCGTCGGCGCGGCGTCCGATCTTGCTGTAGCGGGCGCCGAGGTTGCCCAGGGCTGCGGCGAGGTCGGGGAGGTAGGCGGAGTTGTCGGCGGCTTGTGCGCGGTAGAGGGTGAGGGCTTCTTCGGTGGGTGTGATGGCGTCAGCGCGGCGTCCGATCTCGCTGTAGCGGTTGCCGAGGTTGTTCAGGGCTTTGGCGAGGTCGGGGAGGTGGGCGGGGTTGTCGTGGGCTTGTATGCGCCACAGGTTGACTGCTTCTTCGGTGGGTGTGATGGCGTCGGCGCGGCGTCCGATCTCGCTGTAGCGGTTGCCGAGGTTGCCCAGAGCCGCGGCGAGGTCGGGGAGGTAGGCGGGGTTGTCCGTGGCTTGTGCGCGTCGTAGGTTGACTGCTTCTTCGGTGGGTGTGATGGCGTCGGCGCGGCGTCCGATCTCGCTGTAATAGACACCGAGGTTGTTCAGGGCTGCGGCGAGGTCGGGGAGGTAGGCGGGGTTGTCGGCGGCTTGTGCGCGTCGTAGGTTGACTGCTTCTTCGGTGGGTGTGATGGCGTCGGCGCGGCGTCCGATCTCGCTGTAGCGGATGCCGAGGTTGTTCAGGGCTCCGGCGAGGTCGGGGAGGTAGGCGGGGTTGTCTGCGGCTTGTGCGCGCCACAGGTCGACGGCTTCTTCTGTCGGTGGTACCGCGTCGTGGCGGTGGCCCCATGCCGCAAGAGCGTTGGCGATGGTGAGGTCAGCGGTGGCCAGGTCAGGACGCAGGCGGGGGGCTTGGGCGGCCAGTTCCCGAAAGGTGTTCAGGTGTTCAGGTCCGGCGACGGCAGTGTGACGATTGACGTAGCGCCACAGATACTTTGGGGCATCGGCGGGATGCCCGTCGGCCAAGAGGGCGCGGTAGCGGTGTAGCAGTGCGGTGGTGACGGGTGAGGCGGCGGGGTCGAACACGGTGTCGTAGCTGGGTTGGAAGGGCGGGCGTAGGTGGTCGGCGAGGCTTTGATGGGCCAGCCGATATACCGCCACCTCGTCTTCACCGTCCTCGACCACGTAGCGGCCCAACTCGCCCAACACCCAACTGATCTCGCGGGAACCGATCTCGACCCCGGTCACCGCACTGGCCACACACGCCCATTCAGGTTCGGGCAATCCCGCCCCCAACCCCCACGTCAACGCCGTCAACACACCCCGCGCCACACCAACCCAATCCTGCCCGAGCACCAGCCCATCGGGCGCGGCAGAGATGCGGTGCAGGTCGGTGTCGAACGCGTGCCCCAACGACACCACCAACCCCGACTCCCACCCCGGAATCCCGGTATCGATGGGATGCGCGCGCAACTGGTCGGCGATGATGCGCGCCAGCAGAAACGGCGTCTGCACCTCGCCGGCCATAGCAACAACACGTGCCGCTACTGCCTTGGGGTCCATCACCGCGGACGCATCGGCGAGACGGCGCCTCAGGTAGGCGTCGATCGCCTCCCGCTGCGAAACCCGCCCGGCGGGTTCATTCAAATCGATTGTGTGCGTGGGGGACAGCTGCTCCACCAATGTGGTCGTCGCGTCAATGGCCGGTACATCGCGGGTGGAGATGATCACGGTCGCGAACGCCGCGATTCGGCACAGCAGGTCTGCGGCGATGGTGAACGCTTCCCCGCGAGCCTCGTCCAACCCGTCCACCACCAACACCGGCACCACCGCATCCGGTGACTCGGCGTGGCGTTGTAACGCGCCCACCAACTCCGCCCCGCTACGCGATCCCGCCTCGGCGGCCACCAGCACCCCGGTTTGGACGAGGGCGTCGTCCAATTCGACCGCCAACCGGTCGACGGTCAACCCGCGGGCGTGGGCGTTGGCGTGCACCGAATCCGGTCCGGGATCGGCGTGATCCCACTGGGCAGGGTCGTCGAGGTGGGTGCGCTCGTCCGGGTGCGACACCGAGACCACTCGTCCCAGGATCGCCGACTTCCCGGTGCCCGCTGATCCGGTCACCACCCGCGCACCGGGGCGACCGTCGCGTACCCACGACACGACTTGGTCGACCTCGCCGCGGCGGCCGGTGAACCACGACCCCTCACCCTCGGTGGCCCCGCTGCGCGCGGCGCGTAGCAGATGCTCGACCACTCGGGCGGGTGCTCGTGGTGTCCACATCGGGTTCGGGATCATGGCGATGCCGTGTCCGCTGCGGTGGAACACCGGGCGTTGGTCGTCGGTGTCCCATTCCCCCTCGTCGGTGATCGCGTGTCCGAGGTCCTCGCCGAGGATCATCCGATTCTGTCGCGACCAGCGGCGACGCATATCCGCCGAGCGTGGTCCCTCGGTCAACAAGCGTCGCAGCACGGTACCGAATTCGCCGTCGCGGGCAGTCTGTCCGGCCCCGGCGGAGACCAGGACCCCGAACCACGCCTTGTCGCCATCGGTGGGGAACTGCTCAGTCCAGGCCGTCGCGGTGGCCATCGCGTCGTGCACGGTGGTGCCCGCGTAGCAGGTGTCGATGATGCACAACAGTTGGGATGCACCCGATTCGGCGCAGAAGTCCACCACATCCGACGCGCTCACCACACCACCGGCATCCGAGACCGGCAGGGCGAGACGGTTGTTCGGACGGACGATTCCGTGCCCGGCCCACAGCACGATCATCGACTCGGTGCGCTGGGCGGCCACCGCCTTGAGCATCGCACGGACTGTGGTCTCATCGGGGTCGTAGAGCGTTTCACCGTGGAAGACCTCGGCCAGATGTTCGGCGACGGCGCTCACCTCGGCGACCGGATAGTTCAGGTCGTCGTGGTCGGCGTAGTGATCGGTTCCGACACCGACGAACCTGTTGGCACCCTCGCCCACCACGCCGCATTCCTCCCCGTGCAGTATCAACGACTGCCACGAGGGTAACGGCAACCCCACGGTGAAACCCGTTGGGCGGAAACAGACTTTGCCCCCGATCAAGCCCCCAAACGCGCGCCGGGCGTGTGTCGACTAGTCGTGAGGTCATTCGCCTCAAGCAAGTCCCGAAACCCTGTTGAACAGGGGAAACGAAAGTTTGCCGGTTTGTGACCCCCAGGAATCGAACCGGCAACACCTCACCTGTGGTATTGCCTCCAGCGGCGGCCTCGCGCAGGACCGTGCTCGTCTGAAAATGCCTGCTGACCTGTGGTAATCGGTGTCGCAGGTTCGTGCCCTCGGCGGGACACACAAAACATGGGCCAACCGGCAAAACGCCTGGTCATCGCGGATTCCTACACGATCTAGCAATCCCGGTTGGCCGGTACCGATCCTATCGTGTTCCCATCTTCGTTGTGCCCACGGCAGGACACCCAAGCATGGCCACCGAAAAATTCCTGGCATCGCGGGTTCGCGTAGTCGATATGACGGAGTTGGGGGCCGTGCGGATGGGAGCGGACTGGGGGTTTTCGCGCGGTCGGTCCGGCCCTGAGACGATGGGCCGGACCGACATGCTCCGCCGACTAACGTACTGGGGTACTACGTCTTTCCCAGGCTCTGTTCATCAGTGCCTCGATGGACTGATCGGCTTCGATGTCATCGAGGTCGATGATGTGTCGGTAAGCCTCTCCGAGCGGGCTTCCGAAGCTGTCGACCCAGGCAGCGCATTCTCTGCCAACCATGAAGATGGACGCTCGGATCGCGTGGCTACGTCCGGTCAGATCTGCATGTTCGTTCGTGTCCGCGTCGTGCTGGATGGAGACCAACGCTTGGTGGGCGACTTCCCAATCCGCCGTGGTCGCGCCATGAGCGAACTCGCCGAGTGCCCGGTTGAATAAGCTCAGCCGCCGCCATCCGGCCGCCTCGATCCAGTCGCGCGGAGTCGCGTTCGGATTGCTCTCGATCTTCGCTGCTCGGTTGGGCTTGACGCGCCATGCCCGTGCACGGGCGATCTGCTCGATTACGCATCGCAGACAGGCCATCGCGCGGGAGTCATCTTCGAGCCAGAGCCAGACCGCCGATCGTAGCGCCGAGCTGCACATCGCCAGGGCATCGGCGACAGGCTTCCTGGCTGGGTCTGCTCGTAGCCATGCGGCCAACATGGCGGCCATCTCACCTGCGAGATCTGCCGAGACCATTGCATCTTCGATCGAATACCCTGGGTTTTCGCCGACAATCTCTCGTTCCCGCTGCGACCCTGCTGCAGCGAGGGTGAGGGCCCGGAATCGATGGTGCCCCAGGCTGTAGAGCGGCCAACCCTGACGCGGGACTTCAGGGTCTCGCCCGCCATCCATAGAGTCCGCTACTTTGCGGTAGTAGACCTCCATCCCGCTGATATTGCTTTGAATCTTGGGGTCGTCGAAGTGCCGGGGGACCATGGGCCAAACGATTGGCCCGAGGTGAGGTACCCAGCTTTCCGCGGGCGTTACGAGTGGTATGGACGCAACAGATTCTGCGAGGTCGACTGCTCCGGCATCTTCGACTGCGGTAGCCAGGCACAGCCGTAGATGGCCGAGCGTTACGGTGAGCGCGCGGCTGGTTGTTTCCATCAGTCTCACGTGTTCGCTGCTCGGGGTGTCACCGATGTCGACCGCATCGAGCCATGTCAATGACATCAGCGGGCCTCGAGCGTGGAGCAACTCGCTCAGCTCGGCGAACAAGTCGCCAACCTGCTTGTTGTGTTTCGGAAACCAGACACCGCAACCGCTCCAGAGCCGGTTGAGCCACGCGACCATATCCTCGCCAGGTGCCTGGCTCTGATTGACGTTGAAAGCTAGGTTCGCTGACCAGCGTTCGAGTTGTGTACGTGCGATTATCGCTGCCCCGATGGGTTGCATGCCGAGCATTAGACGCACGGCGGCACCAACGCTGTCGAGTCCCCAGGCCAGATGATCCGGCCACGTGGCCCCCGACCGGATCGTAGGTCGCAGCTGATGGGCACCCAGTTGTTCAGCGATGAAGCTGAGTGGCATGTACGCCGACAGGAGCGGCAAGGCGATCTGCTGACTCATCACGCCGACTTCGACGATGCGGACCATTCGTTGGTTGTGGCGCGAGAGAAGGGCCTCGGCAACGCCGTCAGGCCCGCGCTCCTCAAGCGCACGCTCGAATCCTTCGACGGTTGGCAGAACACGACGGCCCCGGCGCTCCGCTCGATCTCCAACCTTCCTGTTGGCACGCTCGGTGGCCCTTCGAGCTGTCCGCGCACGAACTTTTCGTTGAGGGGTGCGCTGCGTGGTCACCTTGTACGCTCCTGGTTTGTCGTCAAAGTTATTGAGCTGCACTCATATCAACGGTAAGTGGCAGGTCAAGCCGTTTCGAATGTGCTTGGTGCTCTTCGTCTAACCTGAGGATGGCGGCCGAGCGGTTGCAGGGGCGTTTTCTGCCGCGTTCCTTACGATGAACGCTGAGGCTCAGTGTCTTTGCGGAACCCAATCGCGGCAGCTGACATCAGAGAACGACGGGCAGGTGTCGCCGCAGCCCATGGTGATCACGACGTCGGAGGCTTCCACGGCGTCGTAAGTGAGGATCTTTGGGGTCTGATCGGAGATATCGATGCCGAGTTCGGCCATCGCCTCCACTGCGGAGGGGTTGATCGTCTCGGCGGGCGCGCTGCCCGCGCGGACCGGACCTCGATCGAGTCGCCGGCGGAGGTCGGCCGGTGATGGGCCGTGCCAACGGAGGTCGGTCCTGCCGGGTCAAGCTACGCGAAAGGGCTTGCGTGATCTGGCATCCTCGAAGCGTGAAGGCAGACGATATCGCGAAGGAGCTTCTCGCTCACTCGGAAGCGCTCAAGTTCGAAGTCGATACCTTGGCGCGTTGCTTCGCCGGGAACCGATTCTTTGACGACACGAACAATTTTCGTCATGCGCACTTCGGCTACCTGATGTCCTGTATGGCGCAGGTCGATGCCTTGTCAGTGTTTGAGCGAGGCGCTTCGGGAGGGAGCCAGACGCCGAGGATGATGGGCTTTTTGGGCCGCTACATGCCGGGGGGAGGTCTCGAGGAGCACCGGGTGGCGCTCGAGTTGTTCAGGCACAAGCTGATGCACCTCGGCAGGCAGGCGTTCGTATTCGACACGACGACCGATATCGCATACACCTGGCGACTTCAGTTCACCGACGTCGAGGAGATCCGGCTGCGCCACTTCACCCTTAGTGCCCTCGACCCTGCCACCGAGCCTGAGCTTGTGTCGTTCCTGTCGAGTACGCCGTCGGCGGTCAAGGCGCTCAACATCCATCTACCCTCGCTGGCCGATGACATCCATCGACTCAGCGAGTCCTACGTGACTGCCATGCTGGCTGACGCCGGACTACGCCAGAATGCCGAAAACGTATACCCGAAAACTCGTTTGCAGACGTTCGGCAGCTGACAGGCGGTTGCGCCAAACAGCATGGTGTACCTGCCGGGAATCTGAGCAGGTCCGAGCGTGTCGCAGCCGTATACGGGAGGTCGCCGCGTACGGGCCTCCTGGTCACGTCGGGGAGCAGGGTCCCGGCAGGGTGAGATGCGCGATCGGTTGCCCGGCAACGGGTTCTGATTCCCATCTCGGCTGCGTATAACGGCGCAGGGAACCGCATAGTGGTGCGGTACCGTGGGCCCATCGGGTTCACTTACAGCGAAATGCTGAAACCTTGGGGGCGGCGATGATACGAGGGCGGGGGTGGACCGGCTTCGAAGCAGCTGCGTTGCAAGAGGCGATGCGTAGATCGAACCGAGAGTTCGCCGCGCTGTTGGGTGTTGAGACGACCACGATCAACAATTGGCGTGCGGGACTGAGCGCGGTCAGACCCCGGTCCAAGGCGCAAGCGATCCTCGATACCACCTACCGACAACACGCCAGCCCAGAAGATCGGTTGCGGTTCGATCAAATCGTGGCCGAAGGCGAAGCGGCGTGGCGGCGACGGCACCGACCTCAAACCCTGCAGCCAGCCGCTACAACGCGTCCTGGCACCGGCCCGGCGTCGAACGGCCCGAGCGGTGTCTCGCACGAGGACGGCATTTTTGAGTTGCGGCGGGTCCTTATGGGCTCCATTCCGAGCACCCCACCTGGCACCGAGTTGGAGTTCACGGCTGCGGTTCCCCACGTCTGGGACTTATTCTTCTCAGCTCGGTTCAGCGAAATGCAGCGGATACTCCCTGGCGTCCTGGCAAGCGCGTACAACGCAATCGAGGACACCGGGGGCGAGTCTCGATGCCAGGCAAATGTTTCGCTTGCCCAGTTGCTTCATGCCACCTCTAACCTCCTGGGCTATGCAGGTCAGACGGACTTGGCATCCCTGGCGCTTCTCCGCGCGGATCAGTTCGCGGCTGAGAGCGGAGATGACCTGACTCGCGCTGCGATCAAAGGGTCCCAGTCATGGCTGCTGGCCAAAAACAATATGTACGACGACGCGGTCGCCCATGCCGAACGAGCGGCTGCCGAAATCGAGCCCCGTTTGTCCACAGCTACACCTCGCCATGTCGCCATCTGGGGAGAACTTCTCTGCTATGCCGCCTTCGCGGCCTCACGATCAGGGGACTACCGCGAAGCGCAGAGGTACCTCCGTCTATGCGACGCAGCGGGAACTCAGCTGGAAGACGCCTATACCGATAGGCCCGAGGTGTCCAACGTGTTCGGTCGCACCTCGGCCGCTAGTTTTGGTGTTATCAACGAGATGGGGGCCAGTCGGCCGCATGAGGCTCTGAAACTCGCGGCTGCTGTCAGGAGCGGCGGCTCCGGAATCCCGCCCACCCTCCAAAGTCGCAGGCTCATCAACGTTGCCCAAGCCCAGATCCACAGCCAAGATGATGCGGGAGCCGTTGGCACCCTGCGCGACGCTTGCGCGCTGGCACCGGAATTCGTTGGTCACATCCCGCTGGCACACACTCTGACCCATGAGCTACTGGCCCGTCGAGGTCGGCAACGGCTGGACGGGCTCGACGATGTGGTCAACTACCTCGGCCTATCCGCCCAACCTCTAGGAATCCAACCTTGATTGTCAACCCTGATGCCTTTACCGTCTTGTGCTTCGGTGACTCCAACACCTTCGGCCAACCGGCTGAAGGACGCGGTCGCTGGCCAGTCGACGTGCGCTGGACAGGACGGCTACAGCAACGTCTGGGTAGCGGATACGCCATCATCGAGGAAGGTCTCGGCGGCCGGACCACTGACCTGAATGATCCCGATCGTGACGACCGCAACGGCCGTACATACTTTCAACCCTGCCTGCGCAGCCACTCACCCTTGGACATGGTCGTGATCATGTTGGGAAACAACGATCTCAAGACCAAATTCGGGCGACAACCAGATGCGGTCGCCGCCGCCCTCGAGGGCTATCTCGGCAACATCGAGCGCACGGCCTGGACCCGCAACGGCGCGGTTCCTGCGGTATTGCTGGTTAGTCCGATTCATCTCGACGCGAGCCAACCCAATTTCGCAGAGCAAAATTCCGAGTACGACGTTGACTCGGTATGCAAATCACGTGAACTCGGTGATGCGATACGTCGCGTCGCCGTCAGGCGCGGAGTCTTGTTCGCCGACGCGGCTACGGTGGCGCGGCCGGGTATCGACGGCGTCCACCTGAGCCGTGACTCACACGAATCGCTGTCACTGCTGGTAGCCGAGAAGATCGAAGACTGTCGTTAGTCGAGCTGCAAGGCAGCGAGTGGTGCTCGCCGCGGGTCGGGCGTTCGGTGGCCGCGCGGCTCGGACCGTCCGACCTGAGCTGACACCACCGACGAGTACGGGTGGTGTCAGCTCCTTTACCAGCCCCGAGGCCGGACCGTTGGCCAGTCGTAGGTATAGCCGTGGCGGCCCAGATAGCGGCTGGTGAGTCGGTGGTGGATCTCGGTGTAGAGCTGAAGCCGACGAATGTCGCAGTGGGCGTTCGCGGTGCCGATGGTCTGTGTGTTGTAGCGGTTCAGGGTGTTCTCAATGAGGTCGAGTGTCAGCGGCCCATGGGTCATCGCGGCACTGACGACGAGTTTCGCGAGGTCGTAGCCGAACGGTGCCAAGGTCAGGTCATCGAAGTCGATGATGGCGACCTGGTTGTCTATCAGGATGAAGTTGCGGATGTTGCTGTCTTTGTACAGGGCGCACGGTAGTTCGGCGAAGGCGAAGTCCTCTGGCAGCACTGTTGAGCGGGGCGAGACGAAGTCGACCAGTCTCAGCGCCGTTGTCGCCTCGAATGGCTGGTCGAGTTGCCCCGCATGTAGGTGTCGGGTGTAAGCGGCGGTGTGGAGATCTCCGAGGGCGGCAGCGACCACTGGTAGGTCCGCAGGCACAGGTTGGCGTCCCTCCAGATGTTCGAGAACCATTCGTGTGCAGGCGACCTCGTGCAGTTGCGGAATGCGCACAGGGGCATTGAGGCGGCGTAGCCAATCGTGATGTGCGCGAGCCGATTCTGCGCGACTCGGTGACGCATAGTGTTTGACGAAGGTTGTCGCGCTCATGGTTAGCCGCTCGCGGCGATGTAGGTGACGGTCGAGGTGGCCGTGAGTGGCTGATCGTGAGTCCGCCGTCGCAGCTCGGCCGCGAGGTCGCCTGGGTCGGTTCCCAGCCACTGGGGCAGTTGATATTTGGGGATGGTGACTGCGTAGGCGGCGAGGTGGTCGAAGTCGGTGAACCGGAACGTGTGGTCGCGGTGGATGACCTCGGTGACCTCGAGGCCGGTTGCAACAATGTCGGCGGCGTTGGCGCTGTGAAAGGTTTCGTACAGACTCGGTCGGCTGGTCGCGTGCGGGTCGAGGCCGGTGTCGACCATGAGTTGGTCGATCTCGTGGTAGCTGTCGACTGATTTGGTGGACAGAATCGCCCGGCCGCCCGGTGCGAGGCAGCGCGCGATCTCGGCGATGACATCAGCGGGGTGCGTGGAGTGGTAGAGGCAGAACGCCGCCACGAGGACATCGACGCTGGTGTCCGGCAGTAGTAGGTGGTGGAAGTCGCCGCGCACAGTCTCCACTGTGAATCCGAGGTCGACGGCGCGTTTGGCGACGGTGGCCAGGAATGCCGAGGAGATGTCGACGACAGTGTGACGGGAGGGTGTGAGGGATTCTGCGAGTGCGAGGGTGACTGTTCCTCGGCCGCACCCGATTTCGCACACAGTCGGATGTTTCGGTGCGTGGTGTGCGGCGAGGTTGACGATGGTGGCGGTCGCGTTGTCGCCGCCGGTTTTGGCGGTGAGCAACGCGCTGGTGCGTTGCTGGGTGCGCCCGGCGTCGGCGTAGAGGCCCGCGACGGTGGCGGGGTCGGTGAAGGGGGTGGAGGTCATGGACGGTTCGCCTCCGAACTGTTTCGGTGTCAGCTGGTGGTGGAAGTTTGAGCGCGCAGGCGGGCGAGGTAGCGTGTGGCTTGGCGGCGGCTGGTCAGCGTGACCAGCTCGACGTGATTGCCGTGTTCGGCGATGAGCTCGCGCACGCGGGGGCGCATCTGGGCGCGGTAGCCCCAGATGTAGCGCAGGAATCCCCAGGTGATGCGGTCGTAGACGCCGTCGCGGTGTTGACCGCCCCGGTAGCGCCAGCGCCGTTGCAGCACGCCGGTGATGCAGGTGACTGCGGGCAGGTCGAGGAAAATGACGGTGTCGGCCGCGGCGAGTCGAATCGGCAAGGTGCTTGCGTAGTTGCCTTCGATCAGCCAACGCGGCCCGGCGACGAGGCGCTGTTGGATGGCCTGGAATTCTTCGGCTGGCAGGGGTGTCCAGTCGGCGTCGTAGTAGATGGCGTCGAGGTGGGTCAGCGGGAGCTCGAGTAGGGCGGCGAGCCGGTTGGCGAGGTGAGTTTTGCCGCTGCCGCCGCAGCCGATGATCACGATTCGCTGGTCCACGCCCGGCGACCTTACCTGCCCCGAATCCGGCGGTCCGGGCGGCTGGCCGGTCATGACTGGACCCCGATTCGAGAAAAGGCTTTGTCGAGGGTGTCGAGTTGGCGGGAGAGCCGGAAGATATCGAGCTTGGCCAGGCATTGCGCTAGGAGATCGGCATGTGCCGAAGTTCCGGCGATGCGCCGCAATGCCGCCAGTTCGGTGGTGATGTGGGCGGCGCTCGTGACGTGCAGCTGGGTGGGAGTGAAGTGGGGTGCGCTGCGGACGTACGCGGGGGTCAGCGGCAGGCATCCGGCGAGGACGGCTTCGGGTAGGCGCTGGGTCATCTGACCGACTGCGGCGTAGCGGTCGGGCAGCAGCAACACCGTGGCCAGCGAGTCGCCGTGGATCTGGGCGACATGGGGGAACGGGACCCGGCCGATGAATCTCACGTGGGGCCATCGGCGGGTGTCGGTCCATTTGCCCGCGACGAGGCAGTCCTGGCGTTCACTGGCCGGGGTGGCGAAGTAGGTGTCGAAGGTGTCATCGCGGTCGTATTGGTTACCGACGTAGGCCAAGCTCAACGGTCGAGCCTGCCGCGAGAGCGTGTCTGGATCGGCGGTGTCGAGTGCGGCGTCGGCGACCGGGAACAGCAAGCTGACCGCGCCCTCGGTGGGATGCAGTGCCGCCTCGCACACGGTGACCTGGGGTGTGTGGCGTAGCGGATGACCGGCCGGTAGTTGCAAGTCTTTGTCCCACACGATCGTGGGCAGCCCGCGTCGCAGGGTGTAGTGGTCGAGCAGTTGGTGTTGTCGGTGCAGATCGCAGGTATGGCCACGGGTACCGCAAGGTGTGGTGTTCCGCCGGGGGATCGGCCACCGCCACTCCAGAAACAGCGCGTCGAGCTCTGGAAGCCCGGCGTCCCAGGTGTAGGTGTGGGTGAGGTCGGTTCCGGCTTCGATCCTGTCGCGGTCGGGTTGGAGGAACACGATGTCGTGGCCGAGAGCGCGCAGGCCGTCGATGAGGGTTCGGCGGTGGCTGCGGCCTCCGTCCGGGGTATCGGTGATGCCGGGGCCGAGGAAGCCCCAGAAGCTGTAGCCGATTCTCATTTGCTCACCCACCAGTCTTCGAGCATTACCGCGTCCAGGCCGCTGGCGAGCATGCAGTCCAGTGCCATGTCGGGGGTGCCGCAGATCGGTTTGCCTTTGACGTTTAGGGAGGTGTTGATCAGGACCGGAATGCCGGTGATTTTGGCGAACTCGGTGATGACCTCTGCCAGGAACGGGTTCTGTCTCTCGGTGAGGGTTTGTACCCGGGCGGTGCCGTTGGCGTGCACGATCGCCGGGATCTGTTCGCGCGCGAGATCGGTGACCGATGAGGCGATCGACATGTACGGCGCAGGTTGGGGCAGAGTGAAGTAGTCCGACGCGGTAGCGGTGAGCGTGACCGGTGCGAACGGCCGGAACGGCTCCCGGAACTTCACGGTGTCGTTGAGTTGCTTGACGACCTCGGGGTTGGCCGGCGAAGCCAGGATCGACCGGTTGCCCAGAGCACGAGGTCCCGCCTCGAGTCGCCCGCGGAACACTCCGACGACGGCACCGGCGGCGAGCGCGCCGGCCAGATACTGTGCCGGGTGGGTGGGTTTGGTCGCGGTCAACCCGGGCCGGGGATTCTTCGACAGCACGACATCGCCGAAGGCGGGCCCGAGGTAGCAGCGGTCCTGAATTCCGGTGGCCAGTTTCCCCGTGCGGTCCAGATGCGCAGCGGTGGCGGCACCGATCGCGGTGCCGGAGTCGCCGGGAGCCGGTGGCACGTGCACTTCGTCGAACAGCCCGGATTCGACGATCTTGCCGATCGCCACGCAGTTGGCTGCCACGCCTCCTGAAATACACAGCAACCGTGCGTCGGTCAGCCCGCGAGCGCGCACCGCAAGGTGCACCATGACCTGTTCGGTGCGTTCTTGCAGGGCTGCGGCCAGGTCGCGGTGAACCTCTTCGATTGGTCCGTTGTCGCGAGGCGGGCAGCTGCGGGTGATGAACTCGGTACTGACCCGCGCGAAACGGCGCGAAAGGACCCGCACCGGGAACAACTCGGGGTTCAGAGTGAACCCGGTGTCGGTGATCGGAATAGCGTCGCTCATCAGATCCCGGAATCGGTCGGGGTCACCGAGGGCCGCCAAAGCCATGACGGTGCCCTCCTCGTCACCGCGACGCCAGCCAAGGTGTTCGGTGACCGCACCGTAGGCGTAGCCGAGAGAGGCTGGATCGTCGATGGCGTCGATGATGTCGTAGGTGCATCCGCCGCCGGGAGTGCGGTGGGCGCGAGCGATGGTGGTGGTTTGGATCTCGCCGAGACTGTCGACCACCAACACGGCGGCGTCGTCGTAGCCCGAGGACGCGAACGCATACAGCCCGTGCGCGCGGTGATGCAGGATCTGCGAGCTCGACGCGTGCGGGAACAGTCGTTCCAATCGTTTTGTGCGAGCGCGTGTTCGCGCCGCAACTCGTGCGAAGCTCGCTGCGCGCGGTAGCGCCCTGCCCCGTGTCTTCGGGTCTGTGAGTTGGTGACGCAGCTGCCGGGTGGCGGCGAGGTAGCCGGGGGCGCGGAAGTTGTAGGTGACGGTATCGATCAGTTCCGGGACGAGATCGCTTTCCTCGAGCAGCCAGTCAACGGCATGGGTGGGGTAGTCCCTGGTGTGTTTGTTGTCGTTGAGGCGTTCTTCTTCGGCGAACCCGAGGAGGTGGCCGTCGAGGATCAACGCGGCAGCGGAATCGTGTGTCCAGGAGCAGAACCCGAGGACCGCGCGAGGGGCGTTGAAGTTCATGATGCGTGGGCTCCTTGCTCCGCCTGGATGGATGCCAGGTGGTCGTACCAGCGCTCCAGAGCACGCGCGAGGTCACTGTCGGTGTGAGCGAGCAGGGTTCGGGCGTGGTCGCGGTGGCCGGTGGTCCAGGCTCGGTAGCTGGCCAGGATGTCGGCGAATGCCGACCATGCCCCGGTCAATCCGCGAGTGGGCGGCGCGGTGATCGTGTTGCGCAGCACCTGGTCGGCGATGTTCCACGGGATCGCTACTTCCGGCATGACCGGGGAGGGGTCGGGATCGTGGGCGAATTGTTCGGCGGCGCTGGCGTGTTCGGTGTAGAGGTGTAGCGAGTCGATGTGGTGGTGGTATTCGCCCAACTCGGCACCGAGCCACCCGGCCAGTAGCTCCTGGATCAACGTGTTGGTGAAGATGTCGTAGGGAAACCCGAGCCACACATCTTGGCTGCGCATGGTGGTGTGCATGTGCAGGCGCCCTCGCCGCAGGTAGAACCGGTAGCCCAGGGTGCAGGGGACATCGCGGTGCCCGCGAGTGTCGCGTTGCGGGTCGTAGAGCTGGATGACCGCCTGGCGGGAGTCGGGGTCTTGTTGGAGCAGCTGTCGGGTCCGGTCGAGCTGGTCGATGCCGTTCCATCGGCGCATTCGCGGCCCGTACGCGCCACGCAGGATCCCGTCGTCGGCGTAGCGGGTCAATGCACGGTTGTACTGGAAGATCCAGTCGTCGTCAGAACCGGACAGGATCCATATTGCCTCGGCGACTGCGAAGGCCGGATTGAGCAGCCGCAGCGGAGGTACGTCGACGAACCGTCGTCGTGGCTGGGTCAATCGCAGGTGCGCGCCGAGGATTTCGGTGGTGGCCATGCCACGAGGGCTGACCGGCTCGCCGAAATCAGTGATCGCGCGGCACGCGGACGTGAACAGGGTGTTGGCGTTGTCGGCGGTGAGCACGATCATCGCAACACCACCTCACCGACCGATGGCTCGGAAATTGATTGTGGGGATGGTTGTTTGACCATCCAGTCCAGCTGGCGCGCAATCCCGTCACGCAGCTCGACGCGCGGTGAGTACCCGAGCAATGCGTGCGCCCTCGTGAGGTCGGCGCGCGTCGCTTCGACGTCGCCGGCCCGGGGTGCTTCCATTGTGAGGGGCACTTTGCGGCCGGTGATCTGTCCGACCACGGAGATCAGTTCGAGCATCGACACGCTGGAACCGCCACCGACATTGACAGTCTCGGCTCCGACCTCTCCCGGGATCGCTGCCGCGGCGAGGGTCGCGGCGACGATGTCGTCGACGTAGGTGAATTCCCGTGACTGCTGGCCGTCGCCGTAGAGCGGAACCGGAACCCCCGACAGCACTGCCGCCAGGACACGCGAGATCGCCATATCGGATCGTTGACGTGGGCCGTAGACGGTGAAGTAGCGCAACGCGACCACGCTTGTGCTGGTGTCTGGTCGCGCCGCGTGCGCCATGCACAGGTGTTCGGCGGCGAGTTTCGTCGCGCCGTAGGGCGACATGGGATAGGTCGGGTCGCTTTCCGTGCTCGGGCCCGAAGTCTGCCCATAGACACTTGACGACGATGCCAGTACCAGCCGGGGGACCTGGGCGCGTTCGCAGGCGGTGAGTAGGCATTGGGTAGCAACGACGTTGGACGCTGCGTAGTCGCGGAACCTCTCGTCCCATGAATCTCGAACGCCGGGCACCGCAGCCAGGTGGAACACGATTCGGGCGCCGGAGATCAACTCGTCGAGCTCGTCGAGCTCGTCGGTTGCCAGGTCAGCTTGGTGGAAGGCCAGGTTGGGATTGGTGAGCGCGTCGGCGAGATTGCGGGCAGCGACAGGATCTTTGTGCACCGACCTGCGGTCGATCGCGATCACTTCGGTGCCGTGAGCGAGAAGCGCGTCGGTCAGGTGGGAGCCGATGAATCCGGCCGCGCCGGTGACGACGACTGGGCTCAGGGTGAGCGGTGTGGTGGTCAATGGGTGCCTCTACTTTCGATCGCGCTGCCAGGCAGCCTGTCGGGTGTGTGGTGCTCGTTGGTGTGAGCGGAGAACAGCTCACACAGAGTCGCTTTCGTAGCGGTGTCGTTAGGAGTAGGGGTGTGAGCGGCGATCTGGGCGAGGGATCGATCCCTTGTCCAGCAACCGGTCCACGAGTTGGGTCAACTCCTCGGCGGTCGTGAGGGGTCTCATGTCCTCACCGGGGCAGGCGCGGAGGTCATTCAGTTGGTCGGAATGCCCCGTGATTCGTGCAGGTCAGGGCAGTAAAAACAAGCGCTCGTTCGGGAGGCGCGGGAGCCCGGCGCAGTGACCGGAGTCGACCGTCACCGTGCAGGGTGTGCGGGCGGCGATGTCTTGCACGAAAACGAGGGCAGCGGTCAGGCAGGCAGCGAAATCCATTCGCAAGCTAGGGAACTGGATGGTGAGGTGGACATCGGGTTCCTCCGGGCGCGGGGACCCACCGTCGGGTGTCATCGGGAGTGCTGGCCCTGTAGGCAAGCTCGGGCGCATTCGAGGACAACTGCTCCGGATGGCCGGAACTTGCTAATGGCCGGGGATATCCACGTGCGAGCCATCAGCGCGTCCGGCACGGGCGAGGGCAACGCGATGTCGCCCTCACGGATCACGACCACCCGCGCTCGCCAGAGGTGGGCCACGACGGCGGGGTCACCGATCGGGCGGATGTCGGACCTCACCAGGAATGTCCACATTCCGGCGCGGGGGTGGCCGATGATCGGCAACGGCGCGACACCACGCACATCGAGGGCGGTTTCGACCCGTTGTGCCAGCTCGGTGGGCATCATCACCGCGCCGACGAACCCGGCCTTCATCGTGATCCGCCCGGTGTCGGGGTCGATCACGGTGGGCAGTGAGCACTCGTGCCGGTAGAACTCGCACCGTGAGCGGGGTGTCTCGGTGTAGGCCGTGGGCGGTGGGCCGGTCTGTGTCACCGGGACTCCTCGGGTATTGGAGTCGTCGGGGCCTGGGGCCCTGGGGTGTCGACCGTTGGCAGGGTGGGCGCGGTGGCGAGGAAACCGGCTTCGCGCATCGCCTCGAGAGTGTTGACAAGATCAATCCGTGATCGTCCGCAGGCGGTTGTGGCCTCAGTGAGTGAGTTGGCTGAAGGGCGCGCGCTGCTAGCACCGGATGAATGGTCACGCCTCACCGCGGTGGATTGCGAGTGCAGCTCGTCGGAATGTGTCATGTGCGGGCTCCCTAATGGCGTTGCCGACAACGAGGGGTACCTGGCCAGCGGCTTCGCTTCGGGTGCCCCGGGATCGGGTCCTGTGTTCAATCGTTGCCTGCCCGCGGCATCGCTAGGAACCGCACAGCGGTGGCGTACCGGTGGCATTTCCCGGCCAGATACGGGGCGCACGGGAGTCGCTGGACTGCGTAAGCGCCCAGAACGTATGACGTGCGTTCGCCGTTGAACTGGGTGGGCCGCGTTCGACGCCGGTTTCAACGACGCTGCTCACAGCTCTTCGTCTACGGCGAGAGAGGCCGGCGACCGGGCGCTCGAAGCGAATGCGCTCGTGCACGTTGCCTACGCAACCAACGATCGCGATGCTGCCGACGCGGCCTGCGACGCACTCGGAACCAGCGCACCCCCGAAAGCGGTGGCGCTACTGGAATCGCCGCGAGTGCGGTCACGCGCACGCAGCGGCGACCGCGACGGCGTGGCTCGCGCTCTCGACATGGTCAGGGACGCGCTCCAGAGCGACACCGGTTCGGACCCGGAACCGAGCTGGTATTCACGGATCGACGACAGGGAGCTCGACATCATGACCGGCCGGTGTGGTCGGTGCTCCGCGAACCGGGAAAGGCCACACCACCGTTGGTGCAAGCCCTCGACGGCTACCCTGCGCACTGGGCTCGCGACCGAGCTCTCTACCTGTCGTGGCTGGCCGACGCGTGCCTGGACGCGGGCGATCCCGAGTCCGCGATTGCCACCGCCGATACCGCTTTGGATCTCGCGACCACCGTCGCATCTGCCCGGCCGTTGATCAGAATCCGCGAGTTTGCTCAGCGGTGAGTCGGTAGGGGCGTCGCTGGCGGGCCCGAACTCCTCGCCCGCGCGAGAGGGGCGCGCGCGCCATCCGAACGAGTTCCGAACATCCGCGCCTGCTAGTCCGCCGCCGGTGCCCGCCCCCTTGGGCGCCTGTTCGGTAGACGTTCGATTTACGAACACGAGCAACGTGCCGTTGGGGGAGGCGAGAACACACGGTCCCATCCATCGGCTTGCGCGAGGGAAGCCAGTTCGCCGACCTCCCCGGCCCCACCGAGGTCGCGTACCGGAGCTGCCCGAGCGGGTGACGGGGGACTCCGGCACAGTGTTGCCATGGGTTCGTCGGTCTCTGATTCTCTCACTGTCGCCACATTCAACGTGAACGGAATCCGCGCGGCACGTCGTCGTGGATTCGACCAGTGGTTGCGGGCGCGGTCGGTCGATGTGGTCGCGTTGCAGGAGTTGCGTTGTCCCGCATCTGATGTGGGCACCTTCCCGGGCTATTCGGCGGCGGTGGACGTGGGTTCCGTGGCCGGTCGTAACGGTGTGGCCGTACTGACGAGGGTTTCCGCCGCTGCCGTGCGGACGTGGGTGACCCACCCACCCAGGGCCCGCGGACTCGGTGAGTTCGCCGCACAGGGACGCTATATCGAGGTCGACCTGGCCGACCGACCGGTGACGGTGGCCTGTCTGTATCTCCCCAAGGGTGGTCTGCCCTCGCATCTCCAGCGCCCGGGATCTATGCGCGAACAGCCCGACGGTGGGGTCAAGTACGAACGCAAGCAGAGGTTCCTCGCTGCGTTCGCCCGCGAAGTGCACCGGAACCGGCTCGCGGCGCTGAGCGCGGGACGCGAGTTCGTCCTCACCGGGGATCTGAACATCGCGCACACCCGGCACGATGTGACCAACTGGCGTGCCGCCCGCACGATGGACGGATTCCTGCCTGCCGACCGCGAGTGGTTCAGTTCGATTCTCGGCACGCGCCGGCTCGTCGACGTGGTGCGACAGGTGCACGGCGATCGCCCGGGTCCACTCACCTGGTGGAGTTGGGCGGGTCAATCGTTCGCCAAGGATGTGGGTTGGCGAGTGGACCACCAACTCGCGACGCCCGGTCTCGCCCGCCTCTCCACGTCTGTCGTCGTCGACAAGGAACCGTCACCCGCTGAGCGGCTCTCCGATCACGCCCCACTCGTGGTGACCTACTCGGCAATGCCTGACTGAGAAGGCTGGTTCCCTCGGCAGGACACGCAAAACATGGGCAACTGGAAAACGCCTGGTCATAGTCGATGGCTACTCGATCTGAGCTCCAGCACCAACCGCTGCGTGGGGGTCAGGGGTTCGAGTCCCCTTAGCTCCACAGAAATAGCACGTCAGGCCCGGTCTTGGACCGGGCCTGACGTGTTTTTCCGTGCTGCCCCCCGAAAACCCCCCGTTTTGGCCGTGTGTTTGATGGACGCCGCCTGCGGACCGCTCCGGCCGCAGTTCCGATCACTACCGTTGTCGCAGGTTCGATTCCTCGGCAGGACACGCAAAACATGGGCAACCGCAAAACGCCTGGTCATCATGGGTGACTACTCGATCTGAGCGTCACGCCGCGCTTGAGCTGGTCGAACGCGGGCGACCAGGGGTTCTGCTCTGGTCGACTGGTTGTCGAGGCGGATTTCGCCCTGGGGTGAGGAAGGATGCGGGATCCCCGCCAATCTATCCGCGGATCCCGTCTTCAGTGAATCCAGAGCGGGGCGTCATCTGATGGCAGGGCTACGGGCAACCTGTGCCCGGGCGGCGGCGTGCGTGTTGAGCGGACGCAGGTCCGGCCAAGCTGCTTTGCCCAGTTGCAGAGGTTCCGTCGAATGTGGCGCTGCTGTTCGTGCGGAGATCGGCGAGATTGCGGTCCGGCAGCCTGTGGAGCAATGATCGCGCCGCATTTGATCGTGGTAGTTCTCACAGTGCGACTCCGCCGATACGCGGCGGCGGGTATGAGTTGGCTCACTGCGGCGTCCACCGAACAACCGATGTAGGCCAGCCCGCTGGGCGTGCCGTCTCGCATGAGGGGATCGCCAGACCTCAGGGACCGGTGATCCACAGCGAGGCACACCAAATATCGGTCATCGAATCGAGATACGCGTCGTGGTCGGGATGGGACCGATCGGTCATCCAGTCGCGGCGCCCCACCTGGATGAGCTGGGCCATCAGAAGGCGAATCCGACGCCGCACCTCCGCACGGTCGGCGTCGGATTCGCAGCGCCCCAGCAATTCACGACAGATGTCGATCACTTCGTCGATTGTGTCCGGGAGCTCGGGGCAGTCTCGGTCGACCCGTCGGGCCTCCTCCCATGCGTCGGCCAATCCGACGTTCTCGAGCCACCATTGCGGCGCGTGCTCGAGCCATCGGCGCACCTCCGCTCGCGATCCGGAGACGAGCGCCTTGTCCAGTGATTGCCAGTAGTCAGTGGCGGTGGCGTCGAGCAGTCGGCGCATGACCGCTGTGAGAACCTCGGACTTTCCCGGAAAATGCAGATAGAAGGTCGCCCGGTTGACACCGGCGGCCTCCGCGATGTCGGCAACCGACACCCGCGAGTAGCTCGACTTCTCGAACACCTCGGCTGCTGCTCCGACGATGCGGTCGCGCGTCAAACGCTTTTGCTCCTCGCGCAACGACATACGAGGTTCCGGCGATCCGGCAGGCTTCGCGACAGCACCCATGCCCACATGTTACCGGTCGTCAACAAGCGGTCCGATATTTGGGGCAACATGATGTCGTTCTGCACGACACTGTGTTGACTGAACATCATGTTGTCGCTTACATTGGTTCATGTCGAGCGAAACGGACCACTCTCGGTGACGCCACCGACGTCTGCGACATCCCGTGACTTCGCGGCCCGGGCATCGACTCCGGCGACCATCGCGGCCTGCCTCCTTGAACCAAGGTGAACGAACATGACACTTGACGCCCCCACGGCAGCACTCGCCGAGCAGATACAGTCGATCGGGTTGCCCCTTTACTACGAGCTGACGCCGGAACAGGCACGGGCTCAGCTCGCTGCGGGCCGAGACCGAATGCCAGCTGGACCGCAGGTTCGGGCGATCCGCACCGAGTCCGTCCGCTCTTCAGGCGGGACCGGTTTCGACATTCGCATCTACTCCCACGAATCCGCTCCGACGGGCGTCATCGTCTACTACCACGGCGGCGGGTGGGTTCTCGGCTCTCTCGATGAATTCGATTCCACAGCAAGGCACATCGCGGTACTCACCGGCGCCGCAGTGGCCCTGGTCGATTATCGACTCGCACCCGAAAACCCCTTCCCCGCGGCACCGGAGGACGCCTGGTCCGCTCTGCTCTGGGTGGACGCGAACATGGAAATGGTGGCTGGCCGACGTGTCCCGATCGTCGTCGCGGGCGACAGTGCGGGCGGAAATCTCGCTGCCGTTGTGACACAACGAGCCTCACGCATCGGTGGGCCTGTCATTGCGCTTCAGGCTTTGGTCTACCCGGCTACCGATTCCGATTTCACCCGGGCGAGCTATCTCGCGCCCGAGAATCAGTTGTCCTTGAATTTGAACGCCATTCACTGGTTCTGGGACCACTACGCCCCGAATCTAGCGGATCGTGTCACTGCACTCGCCGCGCCGATTCGGACGACCGACCTGTCGGGGTTGCCCCCCGCGATCGTCCTCACCGCCGAGCACGATGTTCTGCGGGATGAAGGTGAGGAGTACGCCCAGGCGCTCGCCGAGGCCGGCGTTTCGGTCGACTTCCGTCGCTTCGACGGACAGATGCACGGCTTCTTCACCATGCACGGCGTGCTGCCGGGCGCGACCGCGGCAACCGAGTGGTTGTGCGCTCGTGTCGTTCACCATCTCGGGTGCGCAGCCTCGGCGTCCTGAATTGTTCCGCACCAAACCCTTACTGGCAATTGAGAAATATCCATGACTAGATCGATCCCGTTCGTGGAGGAACCCGCATGACCACATCGATCCCTTCCCATGTCGACGCCCTTGTTGTCGGCGCCGGGTTCTCCGGCATGTACCAGCTGCACCGGCTTCGGCAGCTAGGGCTGGACGTTCACGCAATCGAGGGCGGCGACGGCGTTGGCGGCGTTTGGTATTGGAACCGGTACCCCGGTGCCCGTTGCGACGTGCCGAGCCTGTCGTACTCGTATTCGTTCAGCCCCGAACTCGACCAGGACTGGAACTGGACGGAGAAGTACGCGACGCAGCCGGAGATCCTGCGCTACCTCGAGCACGTCGCGGATCGATTCGACCTGCGCAAGGACATGACCTTCGGGACCTGGGTTACTGACATGGACTTCGACGAGGGCACTGCCCGCTGGACCGTACGGACGGATGACGGCGCCACCGTCTCGGCGCGGTTCGTCGTGATGGCTAGTGGCGTGCTCACGAAGTGGAAGCAGCCCGAGGTTCCCGGTATCGACGACTTCGGAGGCGAGACCCACCACACCGCGCGATGGCCGCACGAGGGCGTCGACTTCACGGGTAAGCGCGTTGCTGTGATCGGTACCGGGTCGACCGGTATCCAGCTCATCCCGTTGTTGGCTGAGCAGGCACAACAACTGACTGTGTTCCAACGCACTGCCAACTTCGTCCTGCCCGCCTGGAACCGGGCGCTCGACACCAACGAGATCACCGAGGTCAAGGCTGAATACCCCGCGTGGCGCGAACTACAACGTTCTTCGCGTAGCGGGATACCGTCCACTCCTCCAACGGACTCGACGTTCGATGTCCATCCCAACCTCCGCAGGGAGCGCTTCGAGGCGGGCTGGAATTCGGGCTCAGTCCTCGGAGTCATCACCGCATTCAACGATATTCTCGCTGACGCCAGGGCCAACGAGGTGGCGTGTGACTTCATTCGCACGAAGATCCGCTCAATTGTCACCGATGCCCAGACTGCGGAGGACCTGTGCCCGGCTGGCTACGCCTACGGCACGAAGCGGCCCGCGCTTGGGACGAACTACTACGAGACCTATAACCGGGACAACGTCATGCTGGTGAACCTCCGACGCACGCCGATGGAGGCTCTGACCGCGTCCGGTGTCCGCACCACCGAGGCCGAGTACGAGTTCGACGCGATCGTGTTCGCGACCGGCTTCGACGCCCTGACCGGCGCCCTCACCCAGATCGACATCCGAGGACGAGGTGGCCGACTTCTGCGCGACAAGTGGGCAAATGGACCCCAGGTGCTACTGGGCCTGATGTCCGCGGACTTCCCCAACCTGTTCATGGTGACCGGGCCGACCGGCCCGGCCTCGTTCAGCAACAATGTCGTCGTCATCGAGCACGACGTGGAGTGGATAACCGATTGCATCGGCTATCTCTGCGCCAACGACATCCGAACCTTCGAGCCGAAACCCGACGCCGAGAGCTCATGGGTCCGACGAGTCACAGATATCGTTAACGGGACGCTGTTCGAGAACTCCGAATCCTGGTACACCGGAGCAAATGTCGCTGGCAAGGCCCGGGTTCTGCAGGCGTACCTCGGAGGGTTCGACAAATACAGTGCCTTGTGTGCGGAAGCCTCGTCGAACGACTACCAGTCGTTCGACGCCACTGCTGCAGTGGTGGCGACGGCATGACAAGGCCGACACCACTTGGAGCTCGGGCCGGGGCCGCCCTGAACACACCACTCACCCCTTTACGCTTTTTGGAGCGGGCGATCGAGGTGCACCCGGATGCGCCCGCAGTGATCGACGGAACCCGCCACTTGACGTGGGCACAGTTCGGAGCAGTCGTGACACGGCTAGCGCACGCGCTGCGCGCGTCCGGAGTCGAGGTCGGCGATCGGGTCGCGTACCTGTCCCCGAACTCCGTCGAGATGCTGGCTGCCCACTACGCGGTACCGCTCGTTCACGCCATCCTGGTCGCGATCAACACCCGACTGGCACCTGACGAGATTCGGGACCTCTGCGACCACTCGGGTGCGGTGCTGGTCGCGGGGGATGCAGCGCTTCTGACGCCACTCGGACGGGCGCCCGGCTTCGCGACCGTCCGCGAGATCGTCGAATTACCCGCCGCGGACGGCAGTTATCGGGATCTTGAAGGCACGACCCGGTACGAGACCCTCCTTTTCCGTGGTCACGACGAGCCGGTGCCGTACGAGATCGATGACGAGAATCGCATTATCGCCATCAACTACACGTCTGGAACAACCGGCCGCCCGAAGGGCGTGATGTACACGCACCGCGGTGCGTATCTGAGCTCGCTCAGCGAGCTACACCATCAGCGGTTCGATCGGTCCACGCGCTACCTGTGGTCTCTGCCGATGTTCCACTGCAACGGGTGGTGTCATACCTGGGCTGTGACCGCGTCGGCGGGAGCCCACGTGTGTCTGCGGGAGGTCCGCGGCGAGATCATGTGGGAGGTGATCGATCAGCACTCGATTACCCACATGGCAGGTGCCCCGATTGTGCTGGCGACGTTGGCATCCGCATCACAGGCACACCTGGTCCGTCGGCCGCTCGTGGCTGCGATCGCCGGTGCGCCACCGAGCCCTACCTTGATCGACCGCGTACGCAGCCTCGGTGTCGACCTCATCCACGTCTACGGCCTCACCGAGACCTACGGGCCGTACGCGGTCTGCGAGCCGAAGCCGGACTGGGATCACCTATCCAACGACGCACAGGCCAACCTGCTGGCGCGCCAAGGAGTCGGCCAACTCAACTCCGCACAGATGAGGGTGATCCGCCCCAAGAAGGGCCCTGCCGGGGAGTTGATCGACGTGGCCCCGGACGGCGCCGAGATGGGCGAGATTGTGATGCGGGGAAACTGCGTGATGGCCGGCTACTACGACGACCCCGAAAGCACTTCGACCGCATTCGTCGGCGGCTGGTTCCACTCAGGCGACCTCGGGGTGATGCACCCGGACGGATATGTGCGGCTGCTCGATCGCGCGAAAGACGTGATCATCTCGGGCGGCGAGAACATCTCGACGATCGAGGTCGAACAAGCGGTCATGAGCCACGCATCCGTCGCGAATGTCGCGGTCGTCGGCATCCCCGATGACAAGTGGGGTGAGCGCCCGAAGGCGTTCGTTGTGCCAGTTCCCGGGACCAACCTCACTGGTGAGGACGTGATCGCGCACGTGCGGTCGCGCATTGCCCCGTATAAGGCACCGGAGGTCGTCGAATTCGTCGTGGAACTGCCCACGACATCGACGGGAAAGATCCGTAAGAACGAGCTCCGCGAAGCGGAATGGTCTCGGTCACAAACTCGAATCCAGGGCTGAGCTCGGGCCGCGGCCTGCCAGTCGCAGATTTCCTGCTCGAATTGGACGTCGGTACTGAGTACTGCGTCGCGTCGTCGGATCGAGCCGCCCAATCAATGAGAAAGAACCAAAAGCCCATGCAAACTTTAGAAGCACAAGAGGTATCTCAACCGGCGCAAGGGGGAAGTCTCGCCCGCAAGGACAAGCTTTTGATCACGGTCCTGGTCGTCGCAGCATTTGTCATGATTCTCAACGAGACGATCATGAGCGTGGCCCTTCCCCGTCTGATGGTGGACTTGGACATCACTGCGAGTACAGCGCAGTGGCTGACCACCGGGTTCATGCTCACGATGGCGGTCGTGATTCCGACGACGGGTTACCTGTTCCAACGCTTCACACTGCGGCAGGTCTTCGCCGCGGCGATGACGCTCTTCAGCGTCGGCACACTCCTCGCAGCGTCCGCTCCCGGATTCGAACTCCTTCTGGCGGGTCGAGTGATCCAAGCCGGCGGCACCGCCATCATGCTCCCGCTTCTCATGACTACGGTCCTGCGCGTCGTTCCTGCGCACAAACGAGGAGCCATGATGGGGGTCATTTCCATCGTGATCGCCGTCGCTCCGGCGATCGGGCCCACCCTCTCGGGCGTGATCCTGCGCTCACTCGACTGGCGTTGGATGTTCTGGCTCGTATTGCCTGTCGCCCTTGCGGCATTCGCCATAGGCTCTGCGTTGGTCAAGAATCTCACGACTACCGGCGCAGCACCCTTCGATGGGCTTTCGGTTGTGCTGTCTGCGTTCGCATTCGGTGGCATCGTCTACGGACTCGGTAGCCTTGGACATTCCGCCGAAGGGTCGGGCGTGCCGGTGTGGATACCGTTGGTTGTTGGTGTCGTTGCTCTGGTTGTGTTCGTGCTTCGTCAGTTGTCGCGGCAAGAGGACGGGCGTGCGCTCCTGGATATGCGGCCATTCCTCACACCGACGTTCAGTATCGGACTGGCCATGTTGGCGATCAGCATGATGGCGCTGTTCGGTGCGCTGATCCTGCTTCCCCTGTATCTGCAGAACGTACTCGGCCTCGATACGTTGAAGACCGGCCTAGTGCTTCTTCCCGGTGGTCTGCTCATGGGCATTCTGGCACCGTTCGTCGGCATGGTATTCGACCGCGTCGGTCCCCGCCCGCTGGTCATCCCTGGCGTTGTTGTGGTCAGCGGTGCGTTGTGGCTGATGACGCTCCTCGACACGGCGACCGGCTTGCCGGTTGTCGTTGGGATCCATTCGATGCTGATGGCGGGTTTGGTATTGGTGATGACTCCGCTGATGACGTCGTCGCTCGGATCGGTTCCATCCGAGTTGTATTCCCACGGCAGCGCTATCTTCAATACCGGGCAGCAGTTGGCCGGGGCAGCGGGTACAGCACTGTTCGTCACGATCATGTCGAACACTACGACCTCGCGTCTCAGCGATGGGGTGGCTGCTGTGGCAGCTCAGCAGACGGGGATTCACACCGCTTTCGTCTGGGGTGGCTTCATTTCCCTGATCGCGATTGCCGGGTCATTTTTCATTCGAAAGCCCGCCTGATCAATGGCTCCCCGCCTACGACGGTCTGTGGGCCGAGCCGGACAGCGCGTTCGTGCGCTGGCACAGGTCACGCTATTTCAGGGCGCTTTCCCGAAAGAGTCGGGACTGCGGCTAATCCGGTGAGCAGCGTCGCGAACGTCCGCAGCACCGCGTGGGCCTGATCGGTGTCGTGGTCGGCGAGCCAGTTGAGGATGAGGCCGTCGATCATCGTGGTGAACGTGCGTGCCAACACCGGCGCCGGGAGTGTCCATTCGAAGTCCAGCTCCGTGGCGAGTTCGGTCAGGTAGGTACCGGTCGCCTCGTAGTACTGGTCGTACTGCCACCGGGCGAGATCGCGGAGCTTGGGGTCGCGCAGCACGGTGGTGGTCAGCTCGTAGAGCACGAGCTGCCGTTCTGGTGCATCCATCGCGGTTCGCAGGAGGTTCTCGAAGATGTGTGCAAGTGAGCGTTCGAGGTCTTCGCCCGGGGTGAACGCGGTGGTGGAGGCGGTCACCATTTTCTCGACGACGGTTCGGGTCAGATCCCGCAGTAGTTCTTCTTTGGAGCGGAAGCAGTAGTGGAACACGCTCTGGGCGACGCCGGCTTCGGTGCAGATGGCACGGGTACTGGCGGCGGCGACACCGTCGCGGGCCATCACACGGAACGCGGCGGCGACTAGGTCCTCTCGCCGCTGGTCGGCAGGGATGTGGGGCAAGGTTTCTCCGATTCGCCGGTCTGGCTGCCGCTGGGGCCCAACGTGTCGAGCTGCTGGCCATAAGCCCTGCCGATCATAGTACGAGCGACCAGGTCGATAGACCAGGTCATATGCCAGATATTGACCAATTCACTCGACCAGGTCGATTGACAGAGTCGATCGACAGGCATACCGTCGTGTTCTGCCCAGTGGTGCAGCTCACTCGACGGCGGTGCAACCGGTGGGCTTCGGAAAGTGACCTGCTGTCGCCAACCAGCCGCGACAGGTCTTCGGTAGTGACCGGGTCACCGCACGGGGCGGTGACCGCGAAGAGATGAGTATTCGATGACGAGAGAAGAGCGTGACCATGAGTGAATCCCCAACCAGACCCGATCGTGTCTGCATCGTCGGCGCCGGTCCGTCCGGTCTCGTCGCGGCGCGTCAACTTCGCGATGCTGGGGTCGCCTTCGATGTGTTCGAGAAGCACTCAGATGTCGGTGGTATCTGGGACCCGGCGAACACCGGAACCCCGATCTATAACAGTGCGCATTTCATCAGCTCGAAGTACACCAGCGGCTTCTATGGGCACCCGATGCCCGAGCACTACCCGGACTACCCCTCGTGGCGGCAGATCCTGACCTACATTCAGAAGTTCGCCGCCGACGAAAACCTCTATCAGCACATCACTTTCAACACCGCGATCGAGAACGCGGTGAAAGACGACGACGGCAACTGGGTGGTGACCGCCGGTGGCGTCGCGCGCACCTACCGCGCCCTGATCGTCGCACCCGGGGTGACCTGGCACGCGACCTCGCCGACGTTCCCCGGTCAGGACGGTTTCACCGGCGAGATCCGGCACTCCTCGACCTACAACCATGCTTCGGAGTTCACCGGCAAGCGGGTGGTCGTAGTCGGAGCAGGCAATTCCGGTGTCGACATCGCCGCCGACGCCGCGGCCAACGCCGAGGCCGCCTTCTTGAGCGTGCGGCGCGGCTACCGATTCCTTCCCAAACACATCTTCGGCGTCCCGCTCGACGTCTTCATCAGCACCGGCGGCCAACTGCCCGCCGGTGTCACCCTCCCGAACGATCCCAACGAGTTGATCGACGCGCTCGTCGGCGATCTGACGAAATACGGTCTTCCGGCACCCGACCACAACGCGCTGGCCTCGCACCCGATCGTCAACGACCAGATCATTCACTACCTCGCGCACGGCGACATCACCGCTAAACCGAACATCGCCCAGTTCGACAGGGACGAGGTGGTGTTCACCGACGGCACCCGCGAACAGGTCGATCTGGTCCTGTTCGCCACCGGCTACGAGTACCGGATCCCGTTCCTCGACGAAGAGCTCTTCGAATGGCACCAAGGCCACCCGAGGCTGTACCTGAACATCTTCAATCGCAATGTCGACAACCTCTATGTCCTCGGGTTCATCGAGTTCGCCGACGCCGCCTACCACCGCTTCGAGGAGATGGCCCAGCTCATCGCCCTCGACATCTCACTCGAAGGGGACCGCAAAGAACAGTTCCGTGAGCTCAAGCGCACCCACTTCCCGGACCTGCGAGGCGGCATGAACTACATCGACAGCCCCCGTCACGCGAACTACGTCGAAACCTACACCTACCAAGAAGCGCTGGCCAAGGTCCGCGATCAGTTCGGCGTCGAGCCGGTGTCGGAGCGGTACACCTCCCGGTCCTGATGTTTCGGCACCTGCAGTGCCACTCCCTAGCCAGAAGAGATCGCCATGACAAATCCCGACAGCACCCCAGACACCCGCGCAGGTGAACCAGCTGGCCGTGCCGACAATCCCGATCCGAGGACATCGTTGACCGACGACGCACGTATCCACGCCTTTCGCGACGACGCCCTCGGCGACCTCGATGCCACCGGTATCGCCGAGCTGATCGCCTCCCGACAGGTGTCAGCCCGCGAGGCCGTGCAGGCGTCGATCGAACGGGCCGAGTCGGTACGGGAATCCCTGAACGCCATCGCCTACCAGGACTTCGAGCATGCGCTGGACCGAGCAGACAGCCCGTGCCCAGGCGCCTTCTCGGGCGTGCCCGCGATCATCAAGGACAATGTCGACGTCGCCGGCCTGCCGACCAATCACGGTAGCGCGGCCTTCGCTGCCAGGCCTGCGCGCGGTGACAGTGCGGTGGCCAGGCAGTTCCTGTCCACCGGCGTCGTCTCACTCGGCAAGAGCCGACTACCTGAGTTCGGGCTCAACGCCTCGACCGAGTACCCGGCCGCCGATCCGGTGCGCAACCCGTGGAACCCTGCGTACTCATCCGGTGCGTCCTCTGGCGGCTCTGCGGCGCTCGTCGCGGCCGGAGTGCTCCCCATCGCGCATGCCAACGACGGCGGCGGCTCGATCCGTATCCCCGCAGCTGCGTGCGGACTCGTCGGACTCAAGCCGAGCCGGGGCCGCACGGCCGCGGACCGGGCGGACAACATAATGCCCATCCGGATCGTCGGACAGGGCGTGGTGACGCGGTCGGTTCGCGATACCGCGCGCTACTACGCGGCGGCCGAAACCTACTACCGGAACCAGAAACTCCGGCCCATTCGGCTCGTCGAGGGCCCGAACCGAACCCGGCTGCGCGTCGGCGTGATCGTCGACCCCTTCACGGGAGGTTCGACCGACAAGGAGACCCGGGCCTCCGTACACGCGACTGCCGAACTGCTGGCCAGGCTCGGGCATCGCGTCGAGAACGCCGCCGCGCCTGTTGGCCCGTCGTTCGGGGAAGATTTCGGGATCTACTGGGGAATGCTGGCGTTCGCGATCCTGGGTGGCGGAAAGAGGCTTCTCGGACCCGACTTCGACAAGGCCGAAACCGACAGTCTCACTCGCGGATTGGCCGCGTTGTACCGCAAGAACATCACCAAGACGCCCCAAGTTCTATACCGGCTCCGCCGCACCCATCAGCAATATGCGCAAATGTTCCAGCAGTACGACGTCGTGCTGTCGCCTACTCTCGCGCACACCACACCCGAGCTCGGGTTTCTCTCGCCCGCACAGGATTTCGACGAGCTGTTCGCCAGGCTGATCAGCTACGCCGGGTTTACCCCACTGAACAACGCTTCAGGCGGCCCCGCCATCTCGCTGCCGCTGCACCAGACCTCCGCGGGACTGCCGCTGGCGTCACACTTCTCGGCCGACCACGGCGACGAGCGCACCTTGCTCGAGCTCGCTTTCGAGCTAGAGCAGGCCCGTCCGTGGCGGCGGATCCAGGATTGAGTCCCTGCGGGATGATCGCCGGGTGGTTGGGTGGGGGTATCCCTACATTGTGCGGGCAGGGCCGAGGTAGCCGGTGCGGCATGGGCGCTGAACGCGGAGCCCTCGCCGACTTACCGGCGCGGCCGTTGGTCGATGTGGAAAGCAGCCGCTCGGTCAGCAGGACCCGGCCCAGGTACGCCACGAACCGGACGTCGCCTACCTTGCCGGAGCTCGGCTTCCACGGCCGCACCCTTAGCCGGTTTCCGCCAAGCGGAAGTAGACCTCTAGCCAGGAACCCGAGGAGACGAGCGATGTGAGTCACCCCATACCCGAGCGCGGGTTACGCGCCGATGCTCTCCGCAACCGGCAACGCCTGATCCAAGCCGCGCACGAAATGTTCGCCGAGCGGGGCCTGGACGTGAGCCTCGACGACATCGCCAGTCACGCCGGTGTCGGCATCGCCACGATGTATCGCCGGTTCAGAGACAAATACGAGCTGATCGACGCGGTATTCGAACAGCACTTCACCGACATGGCCGACGCGGCCGAGGCGGCCGCGGCCGCCACAGATCCCTGGCCCGCACTCGTGGCGTACTTCGAGTTCGCATGTGAACGGATGGCCGGCAGTCGCGGCATGACCGCGGCACTGGAACGCAGCGGCTACCATTGCAATCAGGTGGGGATGCAGAGCGTGCGGATCGAAGCCGCCGTGGAGAAACTTGCCCAGCGAGCCAAGGGCGACGGTTCCCTACGTGCCGACGTCGCCCCCGCCGACTTCTTCGGTCTCATCTTCACCGTCGGCGCGCTGGCCGACATCACCCGAACAGTCGCCCCCACTGCTTGGCGCCGCCACCTCGCACTGATCCTGGACGGCTTGAACAACGACCACCGACCCAGACGCCCACTACCGCTGCCGCTACCGGCGACACACGACACTGACATACGCACCGCCGAACAGACACCGCGCATCAACCGATGACCACCCCGCCGCCGTCCTGTCGCCGAGGCGTTGTACCCATGGCGAGGCACATCCAAGATGGGAACGGCGACGACCTGCGATTTGCGCGCGGTCAGTTGCGGATCGAAGCCGACTGCAACTGTAGGTTGGCCCAGCGGGACCATGAGATGCCGAGCTGTTGGCAGGAGCCAGGGATTCGAATCCTGGTATCTCGTCCGTCGACCCCGTCGGTGGAGACTTGAGCTGGCCCCCCGGTTACCCCGCGCTTTCGTCCGGTTACCCCGCGCTTTCGTCGCCGAGATTGTGCCTGGTGCTACCGATGGATGACCGCCCGCGGATCTGAGCGACATTGGCCGCGGCCTCGTGTTCCCCTGATCAGGCCCCTTTTTGTCTCGTTGCCCATCTCAGTCGTAGCGGACAGGGACGCTGCGGTGTCGTCAGTGGAATTTGACGTTCTGACTACTGGTCATTGGGGTTATATGCCCGGCGTGCGGTCCCTCGACTCGGCCCCAGAGTGGAAGCCGCACTGCCCGGTCCTGGCCGAAGTGTTTGCAACGCGGAGTGTAATCCCTTGTCGCTGAACTTGATTCGCTGGATCTGTCGCCGGGTCGATCTGGGCACATCTGTCGCGTATCGGAGGAGATCGTTGGCGTGGACGCTGAACTTCGATCCTCGCCAGCCCGATGAGCTCATGACGCTCTATGTGGGGGTCAGGGGTTCGAGTCCCCTTAGCTCCACAGAAATTACAGGTCCGGCCCGGTCTAAGACCGGGCCTGACCTGTTTCATTGTGTCTGGCCCCGCGATTACCCGCGTTTTGGTTGGGTCGTGTTTCAGCGGCTTGCTCTCGCCGCCGGACCCGAAAACGATCGCCGTGTTCTAGCCCCGTGAGCTCGGCCCGGTGTTGCGACGGCGAGTCGCAAGTTCTTGTCACAGATCTCCCGGACGCATTGTCCTAGTTGTCGACACCACATGAACACCTGTCGAGACGAGGTTCGATTATGGACATCAGCCCGGGTCACGCCATCGAGACAATGGACGATCTGCGTCGCCATCTGCAGTGGGCGATCGAGCTCGAGCACGCGACCATACCGCCGTACATGTGCGCCCTGTATTCGCTGGAGCAAGGCGCCAATGCCGAAGCGGCACAGGTCATCAGCAGCGTATTCGTCGAGGAGATGCTGCACTTGGCGCTGGCGGCGAATCTACTCAACGCGGTAGGTGGCGAGCCCAAGCTCGACGCGCCTGAATTGCTGCCCGCGTATCCGCATCCGCTGCCGCACGGCGATCGATCCGTACGGATACAGCTCGCGCCGTTCGGTTCCGAAGCCCTCGAATTGTTCTTGAACATCGAACGGCCCGCCTCGGCGGACGCGCTGCCCGAATCCGACGGCTATCACACGATCGGGCAGTTCTACGCGGCCGTCGAACTCGGTCTCGTCACGCTGGTCGACACCCTCGGCGAGGACGTCGTGTTCAGCGGCGACCCAAGCAGGCAGCTCAACGAGATGCACTTCAACAGCGGTGGCGGACAGGTCGTTCCGGTGCACGATCTGAAGTCGGCGCTGGCGGCGCTGGCCGAGATCGTCGAGCAGGGCGAAGGCGCGGCGCGGACCGAGGTGTGGGACGGCGAGAAGGACGTCTTCCATCCCGATCGCGACGAGGTCGCCCACTACTATCGCTTCCTCGAACTGAAGGAAGGTAGGCGGTTCCAGCTCGGTGACACCCCGCAGTCCGGGCCCACTGGTGAACCGATCCTGTTCGACCCCGACAAAGTGCTGCCGATGCGCCCCAACCCCCGCACCGCCGACTATCCGGAAGACAGCGCGGTCCGCCGCGCGCAGGTGGAATTCAACAACACCTACTGCCTGCTGCTGTACCTGCTGGAGGACACCTTCAACGGCAGCCCGTCGCAGATGCGGGACGCGGTGGGGACGATGTACGCGTTGAAGTCCCAGGCCCAAGCGCTCATGAAGATGCCCAGCGGTGACGGCCGCACCACCGCGGGGCCGACCTTCGAGTACGTCGCGCCGCAGGATCGAGCGTAGTCGAACGGCCTCGGCACCAGCACTGTCACAGAATCACCGCCTGCCCTGTCCTTGGTACAGCGGAGTTTCGCTAACCCCGCGCAACGTCCGAACGAAAGGAATGAGCATGAAGATCGTCGTCATCGGCGGCACCGGCCTGATCGGCTCCAAGCTCGTCGCACGACTCGGTGAGCACGGCCACCAGGCGGTTCCGGCCGCACCCAATACCGGCGTGAACTCCATCACCGGTGAGGGAGTCAAAGAAGTACTGCAGGACGCGAACGTGGTGATCGACGTTTCCAATTCGCCGTCGTTCGCCGACAACGACGTGATGGAGTTCTTCCGGACCTCCACGACGAACCTGCTCGAGGCCGCTGCCGCGGCCGGTGTCGGGTGTTACGTCGCGCTGTCGGTGGTGGGTTCGGAACGGTTGCCGGATTCCGGGTATCTGCGGGCGAAGGTGGCGCAGGAGGAGCTGATCGCGGGATCGGGTCTGCCGTACTCGATCGTGCGCGCCACGCAATTCTTCGAATTCGCCGGTGGTATAGCGGATTCCGCGACCGTTGACGGTCAGGTGCGGCTTCCGGGTTCCAGTATGCAGCCGATGGCCGCGGACGATGTGGCTGCCGCTGTCGGACGTACGGCGGCGGGCGAGCCGAAGAACGGGACCATCGAGGTCGGCGGCCCGGAGGTCATCGCCCTCGACGAATGGATCCGCACCGTGCTGAGCGCGCGGTCGGATGCGCGCACGGTGGTCACCGATCCCGAGGCCCGGTATTTCGGGGCGGTGCCGCAGCGCGAGCTGCTGCCCGGCAGCGATGCGCAACTGGCGCAGACGCGGCTGTCGGAGTGGCTGACCAGCAACTGAACTGTTCGCGCGGGCGGCGATTGGCCCGCCCGCGCGAACTACCCCCTTCGGAAGGGAACGAAGCGATGCTCACATCCGACGAACGTCAGATCGCGACGTCGGTGCTCGTCGTCGGCACCGGCGGTTCCGGCCTCCGTGCGGCGATCGAACTGGCCGAGCGCGGCATCGACGTCCTGGTGGTGGGAAAGCGGCCGAAGGCGGACGCGCACACCACTCTCGCCGCCGGCGGCATCAATGCCGCACTGTCGACCATCGACGTCGAAGACAGCTGGCAGCAGCACGCGGCGGACACGATCACCGAAAGCTACCTGCTGGCGCGCCCCGATACCGCCCAGGTGGTCGCCGAGAACGCCGCGCGCGGAATCGAGGATCTCGAGCGTTGGGGGATGCCGTTCGCTCGCGAATCCGACGGCCGGATCTCGCTGCGGTTCTTCGGCGCGCACACCTACCGGCGCACCGCGTTCGCCGGTGATTACACCGGCCTCGAGATCCAGCGGACCCTGGTGAACCGGGCCGCGCAGCTCGGCATCCAGATCATCGATACCTGCTACGTGACCCGAATCCTGGTGCGGGACAACGTGGTTTTCGGCGCCTACGGTTTCGATCTCGACAGTGGCGAGCGCTACGTGTTCCGAGCCGACGCGGTAATCCTCGCCGCCGGTGGGCACACCCGCATTTGGCGGCGCACCTCCTCCCGACGTGACGAGAACACCGGTGATTCGTTCCGGCTCGCCGTACTCGCGGGCGGCCGGATTCGGGACCCGGAGCTCGTGCAGTTCCACCCGTCCGGGCTCATCGAACCCGAGAACGCGGCCGGGACACTGGTATCGGAAGCCGCACGGGGAGAAGGCGGCATTCTCCGCAACGCCGCGGGCGAGCGTTTCATGCGGCGCTACGACGCGGAACGCATGGAGCTCTCGACCCGCGACCGGGTCGCGCTGGCCGCCTATACCGAGATCAAGGAGGGTCGAGGAACCTCGAACGGTGCTGTCTGGCTGGATGTTTCGCACCTGCCTCGCGAAACGATCATGCGGCGACTGCCGCGCGTCTACCAGACGATGCTGGAGCTGCAAATGCTCGACATCACTCGCGATCCGATCGAAATCGCGCCGACGGCACACTATTCCATGGGCGGAGTGTGGGTTCGCTCCGAAGATCACGGTACCGGCGTCGAGGGCCTCTATGCGATCGGCGAGGCATCGAGCGGCCTGCACGGCGCCAACCGGCTCGGCGGCAACTCGCTGATCGAACTGCTCGTCTACGGCCGGATCGTCGGCGAGGCGGCAGCGCGGTACTCGGCCGAGCTGGTCGCACAGCGTCGGTCCCACAGTGCGCTCGTCGAGGCCCGCGCCGAGATCGATGAGCTGCTGGCGGTCGACGGGCAGGAGAACGTACGGGCCCTGCAACGCGCCGTGCGCGACACCATGACCGAGCACGCCGGCGTGGTGCGCGACGAGACCGGGATTCGGGCAGGCTTGGCCGAACTCGACGAGGTCGAGGCCCGCATGACGAATATCGGCGTGCACCCCGACGCCGCCGGGTTCCAGGATCTGGCGCACGCCTTCGATCTGAAGTCCTCGGTGCTCGCCGCACGCGCCACCTTGGAAGCCGCGCTGGAGCGACGCGAAACCCGTGGCTGCCACAATCGGTCCGACTACCCCAACCTGGATCCGGCGCTGCGGGTGAATCTCGTATGGTCGGGTCCCGGCAAGCTCGAACGCGAGGAGATCCCCGCGATCCCCGACGGAATCGCCCGGCTCATGCGAGATGTATCGACGGAAGGCAAATTGGTCGAATGACGGCGTCGTGTGGGCGCACAAGCCGCCCGCTGTCCGGTGCCGCTCGCTCAGAGGGGTTGCCGCGTGCCACGCCACCCGCGTACGGCCGGCGCGAGTAACGTCGTGGGAGATGGTGGCCGAATCGAGGCGGGGGACATGAATCACGCGATTGCCGGTGGCGTCGGAACGACCGCGCGATGAGTGGACCCGCGGGCACCGACCTGGGCAAAGCAGTCGACGACTTCTCCGCGCAGAAGGGACGGCTGTTCGGCATCGCCTACCGAATGCTCGGCACCGTTGCCGACGCCGAGGACATCGTCCAGGACGTCTGGGTGAAGTGGCAGTCCTACGCCGACCGCGATTCCGTGCGTGATGTGGAGGCCTTCCTCGTCACCATGACCACCCGGCAGGCGATCAATGCCACGCAGACCGCGCGGGTCCGTCGGGAAACCTACATCGGCCCGTGGCTGCCCGAGCCCGTGGACACCAGTGCTGATCCCTCGCTCGGCGCGGAGCGTGCCGCGGCATTGGAGACCGCGGTCCTGGTCGTCCTGGAGAAGATGACGCCGACCGAGCGGGCGGCGTTCGTCCTGCGGGAAGCTTTCGACTACCCCTACGGCCGGATCGCCGAAGTCCTCGACATCAAGGAACCGGCCGCCCGGAAGCTGGTGAGCCGGGCACGCCAGGCCATCGAGTCCGACCGGCAGGTATCAGTCGACACCGTGCATCAGCGGCGTCTGCTGGCTGCCTTCCTGAATGCCGCGCGCGCCGGTGAATTCGATGAACTGGAGGCGCTTTTCGCGAGCGATGTCGCCAGCTACTCCGACGGCGGCGGCGTGGTGCGCAATGCCTCGCGCATTCCGGTATTCGGACGGATGCGTGTGGCGAAGTACGTGGCCGCGTTCGCCTCACACTTCTGGACCGGGGTCGCCATCGACTGGGTCGACGCCAATGGTCGCGCGTCGGTGGTGATCAGCCGCGACGGAGCCCCCATCGCCTGGCTCGGCGTCGGTGCGGCCGACGACGAGAGCATCGACCGGCTCTATTGGGTGTTCAACCCCGCCAAGCTCGGTCATATCGCCCAGGTCGTCGCTGTTCCGGGGGACTCCGCCGCGCCATGAAACATCATCGGCCCAGGGTCAGCGCCTGTGGCAACCACGAATGTCTGGCCGACGCCGGTGGTGCTGTCGCGGTGTACATCAGCTCGGCGAACTTCACCAACCTCGGGCCGCGCAAGGGATCGGCACCCCGGCTGGCTCTGACCGATCTGGGGGCGTGTCGCAAGGTCATCAACACTTATGACCGGATCCGTAGACGGTGGGCGATGGGGCGGAGAGTGGTGGAAAGACGTTCCATCCGAGGTGCCTGCGTACTTGATCGGTATCACCGGACCGCCGGCGCGCCGTTGGGTGTGAGGAGCGATCAACCTGGACTCGTAGAGGGCACGCGGTGGACACGTGTTGACCGCGCCTGGACGGATACCTCGGCGGTGGCGGACGCTCGCCGTGAACCCTCGGGCCTGACCCTGCGAACGGCGTCCGATCCGCCGAGGCCCGGGATGTCACCGATCATCGTGGCGTCGCACATCGACAACGATCGTCTGCGCCGGACAGCGCGGCTGTGCTGACGGCAGTCTGCCGATCTCGAGCAGCAATCTCGGCCGTCCCGGTGGAGACTTGAGCTGGCCCCTATTACCCCGCACTTTCGTCGCCGAGATGGTGTCTGGTGCTGCCGATGGATGACCGCCCGCGGATCTGAGCGACATTGGCGACGCCTCGTGTTCCCCTGATCAGGCCCCCTTTCGGCGTCGGCGTGGGGTCGCTCGACGCGGCATGGCCTGCTTGCTCGTTGGGTGCCGACCTACGCCGGAGATTGGCTCGGTTGTAGCCAGGTTTCGTTCAGACCGTTTGACCGGTCAGAGAGCAGGCTCTGCGTGGCCGTCGGGCCGAGTCGCAGGTGCGATCGAAGAGAAGGTGAGGGGCAGCCGTGCCGGGCCGCGCAGGGTGACATGCTCGCGGTAGGCGATCTGGTCGCAGGCCAGACGGGGGTCGCGTACGCGGCGCGCGAAACGGGTCAGGGCGACGGTGGCTTCCAGACGGGCAAGTGGAGCGCCGAGGCAGAAATGTTGGCCGAGACCGAATGCCAGGTGTCGGTCGCCGCGGGCGGGATCGTATCTGTCCGGATCTGTGAAAACGTCTGGATCCCGGTTGGCGGCGGCGATGAGCATGACGATCAGATCACCGGCCGCGATGTCGATGTTCGGGAGGGTGATGGCGTCGCGGGCGATGCGCGGAACCAGCTGCACCGGTGGGTCATAGCGCAGACTCTCCTCGATCACGGCTCCGGTGAACGCCGGGGCGGTGCCCAGATCGGCGAGTTGATGGCGCTGTCCTGGGCGTAGTAGGGCGAGCGCGGTGTTGGCGATGAGGTTGACCGTGGTTTCGTGGCCGGCGATGAGCAGCAGGGCACAGGTGCTGAGGAGCTCGTCGTGGGTAAGGGTGTCGGTGGATTCCTCGGCGGCGATGAGTGCCGATAGCAGGTCATTGCTGGGCCGGGTGCGTCGGTGGCGCACGAGTTGTTCGAAATACTCGTGTAATTCATTGTTCGCACGGACCAATGTCGTGGCTTCGGTGCGCCCGGCGGTGGTGGCCGAGACCGGGTCCAAGGCTCGCGCCAGCAGCGTGGACCAGCGCCGCAGCTGTGGTTCGTCGCGCAGCGGAACGCCGAGCAGTTCGCAGATCACCGTGATGGGGAGCGGGTAGGCGAGGTCCTGGACGAGATCGAGTTCACCGCGCTCGGCGGCGCGATCGAGAGCGGCGTCGGTGATGGCGGTGATGCGTGGTTCGAGACCGCGCACGACGGTGGGGGTGAAGGCCTTGGCTACCAGCCGCCGCAGGCGCGTGTGGTCGGGCGGATCGCGGAACAGCATGGAGGCGGTGCCGCTGAGCTCGCTGGACAAAGTTCCGGCGAGGTCGTGAACCGGCGTGGGGCCCATGGGAATCGAGGCGTGATGTCTCTCCACTGAGGCCGCTCGGTCACGCAGCACCGCCGCGCAGTCGCGGTAAGACGACAGCACCACCACGGGCGCGTTCCCGAGCCGGATCGGTCCCTGCTCACGGATCTGGGCGTAGAGGGGATAGGGGTCGGCACGCTGCGCGGGATCCAGCAAGCTGGCGAAGATTCCCGGATTGGGTGTGGTGGTCATGGTTCCGCCGATGGGTCAACCGTGCCCGATGGCGCGGTCGGTGAAGGTGGGCGAGGTGCCGGGGTTCTCGAGCGCCCCGGTCAGCTCGCTGGAGGGAAAGAACTGCAGGAAACGTGAATCACGCTGCCATCGAGGGGCAGATCCTCTCCGGTGGCAGGTCGACGAAGGTGGCGGGCTGGTACCAGGGCCGTTGGAAGGGGTGCAGGTCGGCCATGGCTTCCAGCTCGGCACGCTGGGCCAGCAGCTTCGCGTTCGGGAAAGCCGCCGCCACAGGTTGATGCGGGCTGATATCCGGCTGCGGCACTGTGGTGGGCGATCGGCTCGGTGCTCAGGCGTGCGGCGATGCTCATGCGAGTCTCCTCGGTGGCGGGCCGGTTATCCGGTTGTCACAGGACCCGGGGACGCAGGTGAGTCATAGTGAACAGCGGAGTCAGTGGCCGCAAGGGAATCGGCGGCACCCACGCGCCGAGCAGGTCCACTCGGTGCAGCCGGGCTTCGATCACCCGGCCGATGCCCATCTGGTCGATCGGATCACGTTCGGAGCCCTGTAGTTCCAGGGCGAAGTCCTCGATCCGCCGGACCTCGATGACGCTTTCACGCGGAGTGAAGGCCACCAGCCAGGACGGGAACAGGCCGGTGATCCCGACGATATTGCGGTGCGGGCGCGCCAGGATCGGCGGCGGATCGGAGATGACCTCGCCGAGGCGTCCGCCCATGCTGAGCAGTGTGTGCCCGCGTCGAGTGGCCTCGGCGTGAATCTCGGTGTCGGTGAGTGTCCAGTCGATCTCGCCGAGTTTCTTCGGGTAGCCGAGCAGTTCGCGGCCGATGATGAGAGCAACATCATCGTCGAGGATCATCCACGGACAATGAATTCCGGTGCCCTGCCACGTCTTTATGTGGACGAACAGTCCGGCCTCGTGGTAGCCCGGCGATTCGAAGTTGTTGTCCGGAAACCAGGCGGTGAAGAAGTCGGCGCGGGCCGGTTCGGCCAGTTGCACCCCGGCGGGCAGCCACTGCTTCATACGGTCGGGGTCGATTTCTACCGTGGCACTGAAGTAGTGGGCATCCCGGTAGAGGCTCTGTCGCGGGTCGGCCATAGTTCGTAGGCGGTCCAGGTCTGCGCCGAGGGAACGGCCCACGGAACGAATAGCGGGTTCCCAGCCCATCTCATTTCACCTTTCGATACACGGTGCGCAGTATCGGGCCGACCAGCCCGCGCGGTGTGTACTGTCCGCCGAGGGTCTGCACCTTGGCGAAGACGCCGGGGATCACGCGGCGGCGACCGGCGGCCATGCCCGCGATCGCTTGCGCCGCAGCTTGATCCGCGCTCACCCACAGCGGGCCGGGAACCATGCGGTCCAGGTTCGGCGCCTGGGCGACCTCGGCGTATTCGGTGCGGACCGGCCCCGGGGCGAGCAGCGTGCACTGCACACCGGTCCCGGCGAGTTCACCGTGCAGCGATTCGGCCAGGGTATTGGCGAAGGCCTTCGACGCGGCGTAGGTGGCATTGTGCGGCCCGGGCTGATTGCCCGCGGTGGAACCGGTGATCAGGATCGCGCCCGCACCGCGCTCGACCATGCCGGGCAGCACCGCCAGCGTGAGATCGTGCACCGCGACGCAATTCAGCTCGACCTGTTGCCGTTCCCGGGCCGGGTGTGCGGTCGCCAGCTCACCATAGGTCGCAAAACCTGCGTTGTTGCACAGCACGGCGATATCGCGCCCGGCGAGTTCGCCGCACAGTGTCGCGCGCTCATCGCGTTGCGCCAGATCGACGGCGCGGATCTCGGTCTCGACGCCGAAGTCCGCGGCCAGCCGAGCGGCCAGTACACGCAGGCGATCCTCGCGACGGGCGACAAGTATCAATGAATACCCTTGCTGGGCAAGGGCTTCGGCAAGTGCGTAGCCGATGCCGGAGGAGGCTCCGGTAATGACGGCCCGTGAATCGCGGGTGGGGGTGGGAAGGCTCATCGGTGGCTCCTCAGCGCTCAGAACTGGGTGAGCGCGCGGGCGCTCACGGTGGTACCGGCGGTGATCAGGGTGCGAACCGCACCCCGCCCGCTGACCTGGGTCTCGCCCGCCGCTATGCGCCGGAAATTGCCTGCGTGCCAAGCAAGTTGGAGATAGGAGTTGATCGGATCGGCACCGGGCATCGGAATACGTGGTGCGGTGGGCAGTGTTTCGGGTTCCCGGGCACCGGCGAGGAGGTCGGCCGCGATACCGGGCCGTACGGCGAACGGGCGGCCCAGCCCGATGACATCGACCGCACCCTGGCTCAGCACATCGTTGATGAAGTCCAGGGTGCGGATGCCACCGGTGAGCATGAGCGGCATGGCCGAACGTGCACGCAACTGCTCGGCGTAGCGCAGGAAGTACGCCTCGCGTTCGCGGGTGCTGTCGGCCACCACCCCCGTCATGGCTGGGGCCTCGTAATTGCCGCCGGAAATCTCCAGCAGGTCGATTCCGGCCTGCTCCAAGGCGAGGGCGACATCGAGCGACTCGTCTTCTTCCAGCCCCTTGGACTGGAAGTCGGCGGAGTTGAGCTTCACCGAGAGAACCGCCGTGGGGCCGATGGCCTTGCGCACATCCGCCACCACCTCGAGCAACAGGCGTCGGCGGTTCGCCGGGTTGCCGCCGTACACATCGCCGCGCTGGTTGGCGACCGGGGAAAGGAACTGCGACAGCAGATACCCGTGTGCGGCATGCACCTGCACACCGGCAAAGCCCGCTGCCACTGCGAGTTCCGCGGTGCGCGCGTAGCGGCGGCGCAGATCGTCGATTTCGTCGAGCGTCAATTCGCGCGGCTTACGCAGATTGAATCCCACCGCCTGCGGGCGCAGCGCCGAGGGGCCGACCGGACGGCGATGCAGCGGGCCGACCGCGACCCGGCCCGGGTGATTGATCTGCATGAGCATCACCGCGCCCTCGCTCGAACCGGCGCGCGCCCAGTTGCTGACGGCCTCGAGATGCCGCTCATCCTCCAGGGTCACATTGCGCGGCTCCACGTAGGCGCGCTGGTCGACCATGACATTGCCGGTGACGAGCAGACCCGCGCCACCACGACCCCAGGCGCGGTAGAGCCGGGTCAGGGTCTGGCTGGGTGCGCCGTCGATCGCGGCGAGCTGTTCGCTCATCGCGGCCTTGGCGATGCGATTGGGCAGGGTGACCCCACATGGCAGGGTCAGCGGACTGCCGACTGTGGTGATGCGCGGGGTGCGGTTCTTGGGAGGCATGTGCGGGGCTCCTGGTGTCGTGGAAGGGTTCGAGTCAGGCGATTTGGCGCGCGACGGCGAGGATCGGGCGCAGCACGGTCCCGGCCAGCGCGCGCGTAGCGGACGAGCGCTCAGGTGCTTTCGATGAGTCTTGCTGCGGTGCGGGTGCGGTGGGCACGAAGGGCGCTGGCTCAGCGGCACCGGGCAGTAGGGTGCGCAGGGTAGACAACTGGGTCAAGGTGCGCACCAGCCATCGGCCGCGCAGTACGTCCCAGCGCAATTCCGGGCCGCCTGCCAGGATTTCGCCCGAGGTCTTGGAGATGTGGGCGTAGAGATCACCGACCGGTGTGCGCAGGCGCTGTTGTAGCAGCGAGGTCTCGGCAAGCAATCGGGCGCTGTTGGTCAACAACATGCCCGCACCCGAGCGAGGCGCGACCAGTCCGGCGAAGTAGAGGTTGGCCACCCCTGGCGCGAAGGTGTGCGAGATCAGTCGCGGCTGACCCTTTTCCCAGTTCAACAGGCCCTCGCGCAGGAACGGGAAGGTGGTCTTGAAGCCGGTAGCCCACACGATGGTGTCGTATTCCCCGCTGGTTCCATCGGTGAAATGCGCTGTGCGCCCATCGAATCGTTCGATCTCGGGACGAACGGCGATGCGACCGTGCTTGAGGAAGTACGGCAGTTGCTGGTTGACCACCAGGTCCTGATCGAAGATGCGATGTGTGGGCTTGGACAGTCCGAAACTCCGATAGCTACCCATCCCGACAGTGACGATCGACCGGAAAACTGCCTCCTGCAACAGTTTCGGCACCGGAACCGAACCCACATCGAACTTGCTGCTCGGAATGCCCAGCACATACTTGGGGATGAACCAGTAGCTGCGGCGCAGCGAGATCTCCGAGTTCCCGAAGGTCACCGCGGCTTCCACGGCTAGGTCGCATCCGGAGTTGCCGGCCCCGACCACCAGCACGCTCGGACCGTCCAGGTCGGCCGGGCGCTTGTAGTTCTTGGAGTGGATCTGCGTGCCGGTGAATTCGCCTGGATACGAGGGGATGTCGACGTCCCAGTAGTGCCCGTTGGCGACCACGACTCCGGCGTACTCTCGAACCTCCCCGCTCGCGAATTCGACCCGCCAGCCCGCCAGGCCCGCCTCGTCGAGCGGCGCGACATCGTCCACGAAGGCACCGAATTCGATCCGGCGGTCCAGCCCGAATTCCGCGGCGAACGCGCGTAGGTAGTCACGCATCTGCGCGGCGCTCGGGAAATCCGGGTAGCTGCTGGGCATCGGATAGTCCGCGTACTGGGTGACGTCCTTGGAACTGATCAGGTACGTCGAGTCGTACACCCCGTGCGACCAGTTGCCTCCGATCGATTCGGTGGCTTCCACATGGTCGTAATCCAAGCCCAGATCCGCGTATGCCTTGGCCACCGCCAATCCGGTGTATCCGGCCCCGATGATGCAGTAACGACGCGCCATTGCGGCCTCCCATCAATGCTACAGTCTGTGTAGCTACAGTGAGTGTAGTATTTGCCTGGACGCGGGCGAATGTCAAGCCCGTCCGAGCAAAAAGGGAGGTGGAAGGCGAATGACCGAACAACGAGGCCGCGGGTACGCACCGCGAATGGCCCCCGAACAGCGACGCGAACAGCTCCTGGACGCGGTCCTACGCGTCATCGTCGAGCAGGGCGTGCACAAGGTGTCCATCGATACCGTGGCCAAGGAAGCGGGCGTCAGCCGCCCGGTCATCTACGGATTGTTCACCGACTCCGAACAGCTGCTGCGCGCCTCACTGGACCGAGAAGAGACCGCGGCCATGACCCAGATGGCAACAGCGGTGCCCTCGGCCGCCGCGGGCGATCCGATCCAGGCCATGTCGGACAGCGTTGAGCACTTCCTCACCGCGGTACTGGCCGCACCCGACCGCTGGCGAGCCATCTTCTTGATCGCCGACGCCAGCACCCCCGCCTTCCGCCGCCGGCTCGAAAGCGGCAGGCAAGCCTTCATCGCGGCTCTGGTGACTTTTGTCAGAGCGGCCGCACCGCCCGAGCGGCTGCCCGGGATCGATGTCGAACTCACCGCCCGTACCCTCTACGCCCTGTTCTGGGAAGCTGGACGCCTTGTCCTGGCCGACCCCGAAGCCTTTCCCCCGCAGCGGATTCGCGAATTCGCCAGCACCCTCATTCCCGCCCTGCCGGCATTCCACAACCCGAAGGCACCCCAGTGAGCGACATATACCACGCAGTCCTGCGAGCCCATAAGTGGATCTACGAGACCACCGATGGTCTGGTGGGCCACCGCCTCCTGTTCGGCAATCCGACCCTGCTGCTACGCACCGTTGGTCGCCGCACTGCCCTGCCCCGTACCAGCGCCCTCACCTATGGTCGCGACGGAGATGCCTATCTCGTAGTCGCCTCCAATGGCGGCGCACCCAAACCCCCGGCCTGGCTGGCCAACCTGAAAGCCAACCCCGACAACGAAATCCAGATCGGCCGCCGCCGCCTGCGCGTCACCGCCCGTCCCACCCTGCCCGGCGACCCCGACTACGACCGCCGTTGGAAGGTCGTCGACGCGGTCAACAAGGGCAGATACACCGAATACCAAAAGAAGACCACCCGCCCGCTGCCGATCGTAGAACTCCGCGCCCGCTGACCCCACCCGGCATGCCGAGACCCGCGAATGCACACGCCTGCAGCCGTTCCCGTGCAACCTGTGGCACTGCCACCAGGTGATCGCACCGCTGGAAGGCGAATTGGCCGATCGATCGGCGCGTCGTTAACGGTCAGCGCATTTGGCATCTAGCTGTCTTCCATCACGGACTGCCGGTACGGATAGGTTCCTGTTGTCATCTTCGATGTCGACTGAACGTGTATCTCCGTGACATGTGCCCCGGCTGACGCTCGGTGACCATTCATTGACCGGTAGGGGCCGGTGTACTCGCTGGTGCCCGGTTCGAAGTGCCCTCGGGAACCGTTTGCCGCCACTCATTTTCGAGCTTCGTGCCGGGCGCGGCAGACCGTTCTCAGAGGTCCACTTCGAGGACGGGGGAGTGGGATCGAGACGAGCACGTGGTGAACAAACCCCCGGCGCGTTCGGCGTCGGTGAGGACGTCGTCGCGATGGTCGGGTTCGCCGGCGAGTACCCGGACCACACATTCCCCGCAGATGCCCTGCTGGCACGAGAAGGGCGCGTCGACACCGTGGTCCAAGAGGACATCGAGCACGCTCTGGTCGTCGGCGACACCGTATTCGGCGCCGGTGGAGGCCACGCGGACGACGAATCCGGCCGGGGCAGGCCCGGTCGGTGCGGTGCGGTCGGTGCCGAATCGTTCGGTGTGCAGGGCTTGGCGCGGCCAGCCGAGCGCCTCGGCCTTGCCCAGGACGTAGTCCATGAACCCGTCCGGCCCGCAGACGTAGACCGCCGTTTCCGGCCGCGGATCGCCCAGATCGCGGGCCACATCGAGCCCGATGTGCTGGTCGTCGAAGTGGAAGCTGACGCGGGGGTTGGCCGTCAGCTCGTCCAGGAAGGCGGCGTGCGAGCGGCTCCGGGCGCTGTAGTGCAGCGTGTACTCGGCGCCCGCCCGGTCGAGCTCGGTCAGCATGGCGAGCAAGGGCGTGATTCCGATCCCGCCTGCGATCAGTACATGACGGTGCGCCGTGACCAGCGGGAAGTGGTTGCGCGGGGCGGAGATCCGCACCCGATCGCCCACGGTGAGCGCGTGCATCGCCTGGGATCCGCCGCGCGAGTTCGTCACGTTCAGCACGGCCAGCCGATACCGGCCCGGCCCGGGCGTTCCGCACAGCGAGTACTGGCGGACCGTCCCGGAACCGAGCCGGATGTCGATATGGGACCCGGCGGTGTAGGGCGGGAATTCGGTGCCGTCGACCGGGGCGAGGTCGAGCACCACGATGTCGGCGGTCGCGAGGGTGCGGGCACGGACTTCCGCGTCGATCCAGGTCATGGTCTGCCCCGGTCAGCCACCGGCTACCGGCAGCGCCGTCGCGGTCTCGTCCGCCGTGGCCCCGGCGAGGGTGAACAGACCGGCCTGGGTACGCCGCACCGGTTCCTCGTCCAGACTCACCCCCTGCGGATCGCGGCCCGCTTCCACGTCGTCGATCATCGTCCGCAGCAACCGGCGCAGCAGCACCACGCCCCGATCCGTCGTGGCCAGGGTCTCCTCGGAATGCAGCGCGACCGGACCCTGCGAAGTCATCACCTCGCCGTCACCGGGGAAGCGCTGACGTTCCTGGTCGGTCAGCTCCCACGCGTTCTTGCCGTCCTGGGTGATGCCGAACAGGAACCGTTGCACGCGTGCGGGATCGCTCGCCCGGATGGAGAAGAACGCGCGATGGCGGGTGTCGTCGATCGGGACAGCCCAGATCACCATGTCGGCTTTGGTATCCGGGGTGAGCTCGACCCAGTCCGGCAGCACCGTGGCATTGGGCAGGTGTAGCTCGGCTCCCCAGACCCGCTCGGTCCGCTCCCCGTCGCGCTCCTTGTCCAGGAACCGGACGCCGTACTTCGCCCCGAAGTCGGTGCGGTCGTAGCTGACCCGGCCCGGCAGGGTGTAGGGATCGAAGAAGTCCTCGGGGAAGCCGGTGGTGCCGGTGCCGAGGAACTGGTAGCCGCTGTGCTGGGAGTGCAGCCAGTTGATGTGGACCGGGTCGATCGTGTTCTCGTAGATCAGCAGCCAGTGGAAATCCTGCTCGGCGCCGGTCACCGACAGTCCGGGGAACGGCCATTCGGCGAAGTACTGCTCATCCTCGGCGAGGTCCTCGAGCACGTCGTAGCGCGGCAGCACGGGCTTGCGGTCGGGCGGGCCCATGTAGACGAACACCAGCCCGTAGCATTCCTCCACCGGGTACCACGGCTGGCGCGCGGCATCGCGGCGCTTGCCACGATCGGGCTCGCAGGCCTGCTCGAGGCATCGCCCCTGCACGTCGAACTTCCAGCCGTGATAGCCACAGCGCAGCCCGTCGTCCTCGATCCGGCCGAAGAACAGACTGGCGCCGCGGTGCGCGCAACGCTCGAAAACCACTCCCGCGCGGCCGCTTCCGTCCCGGAAGACGACCAGGTCCTCGCCGAGGACGCGGGTGCGATGCGGTGCCTCGGCGGTGAGGGTGGCCGAGGTGGCGATCGGGTGCCAGTACCGCCGCAGTGCCTCGCCCATCGGGGTGCCGGGGCCGACCTCGGTCAGCCGGGCGTCGTAGGACGGGGCCTTGCGGCCGTACCCGGTGCCGGTGTCCACCGTGGATCGTTCGGTCATGTCGGTCTCCTCCGCGTGCGAAAGACGGTGTGCTGCCCGGTTATCGGAGCGCCTGGATGATCGGGGCGAAGGCCTCCATCTCGGGTTCGAGCACGGTGTAGTAGGTCAGGCCGAGGGTCTTGCGCCGTTCGCGCAGGGTGTCGGCGTTCTCCTCTGGGGTGCCGAACAGCAGCGACGGCAGTTCGGCGAGCTCGTCGGGCGTGAGGTCGAGCCGGTTCTGCCAGACATCGGTCACGCCGTCGGTCGCGCCCTTGGGCAGCACCTTGTGGATGGGAATGTTGAACTCCACCTGGTCGATCCGGTCGCCGAGCAGTCCACGTACGTAGTCGATCCGGTCGGTGACCTCGGTGATTCCACCCAGCTTCAGCCCGTCGCCATCGCGCACCTCGGTGGTGCCGGTGAAGGCGATGATGTCGGCGTGGGCGGCCGCCAGCCGCAGGACCCGTGCGCCGCGACCGGCGATCAGGATCGGCGGGCCGCCGGGCTGTTCGAACCGGGCGTACTGGTCGAGCTCGGACTTCGGCTTGCGGAATTCCGCGACCGTGCGCTCCAGCTGGGAAACCCGTTCGCCCGCAGTGGGAAACGGGATTCCGGCCGCATCGAACTGCGCGCGGTCGTAGCCGGCGCCGAGCCCGAGTTCCACCCGGCCGCCGGAGTAGCGGTCGACGGTGGCGAGGTCGCGGGCCAGCACCGTCGGGTGGTAGAAGGCCGTGTTGAACACGAGCGTGCCGATCCGGATGCGCTCGGTCGCCTCGGCGGCCAGCAGCAGGGTCGGGATCGGTGCCGGCATGCCGAGGTGGTCCGACACCGAGATGACGTCGTAGCCCAGTTCCTCGGCCCTACGTACCTTGGCGATCCATTCCGCCCTGGTGGACGGGGTGAACAGGCAGAGGCCGAAGCGGAACGGCCGGTCGTACAGGGAAGTCATGACGCTCCTCGCGAGCTCATTCGGTGGCGATGTTGTCGGCGATCTTGGCCAGCACCGCGTTCGCGGCGAGGAATTCCTCCTCGGTGATGCCACGCAGCGATTCGTCGGCGTGGGCGTTCACCAGAGCTTCGGCGCGCTCGTGCGCCGCCTCGCCCGCGGCGGTGAGCCGCAGCGTCGCGCCGGAAACCTCGACCCAGCCGCGGCCGACGAAGTCGTCGACGATCGGCTGATAGGTCCGCGCGCCGTCGGCGACCAGGAACGGCGCGAACGCCGCGTCGAGTTCGGCGACGCTGCCCAGACCGATCTGCAGGGCGTGCAGGATCTGCCAGTCCCGGCGGGTGAGCTTCTGCTCGTGCAGCAGCGTGCCGGTGGCGGCGTCGAACTGCTGGTGCAGGTGCAGCAGCCAGTACCCGATGCGCTTGGTCGTGTTCTTCTGGAGCATGACGAGCCTCTCTGTGGTCGAAGGGCTGGCTACTGCTGCCAGCCGCGCGAGTACGGGATGACCCAGTACAGGTCGAGGGCGATTCGCGCGAACCGCCACCGGCCACCCTCGCGGACGTACTCGTCGGTGAACTTGCCTGCCACGAACGAGCTTTCGGTGTCGAAGACGACCTTCTCCTCGAAGAACGACACTCCGGTGGCTCGATCGCCGAGGATCTCCACGTCGTGCCCGTGCAGGAACTGCTTGACCAGCACCTGCCCCGCCGGGCTGTTGTCTTCGATGAGCTGTGGCAGCCCGGCGAAGTACGCCTGGATGGCAGCTCGCCCCTCGGCCTGGCCCAGATGGCGGTAGTCGAGATAGGCGTCGGCACTGAACAGTTCGCCGACCTGGTCCCACCTGCCCTCGTTGATGTAGCGGGGTAGGTCGTGGCGCAAGGTGTTCAGCGCGCGGACGGCCTCGAGCGTCTCGAGTCGTTCGGTGAGCTGCTCGACCTGCCCGACCAGGTCCAGGACTTCTGACATCGCTGTGACACCTCTCATTCCGTACACGTACCGGAGCGGACTCCAGGAAACCGCGGCCACCGTGTTTCTCCGGCCGGGCTGGAATCACCTTTGCACGCGATATTCAGAGGTCACAAGATCGCGTGGGAAACCCTGCGGTTCGACCGTAGGTTTCGACTGTCACGCCCACAGGGGTTCGAATCGCCTGGACGGTCGCGTAAGTGTTGCCGGAACATCGGTGACAGTTCGATCATGGCGCCGGAAATCGACGGGTTGAATTGTTTCCCAAGTCGCCGGAACATATTGTCACCGATGTCTCCGAACAATTTGTCGAACCATTGCGAGGGACGTCCTCTGTACGCAAGATCGGGCCGGACTCGGCAACGAGTCC
>NZ_JBHUYK010000016.1:0-161464 GCF_042668615.1 Nocardia sp. NPDC057272
TATCTCGGCGCGCACCTGCAACCTCGACTACCCGAACGAGGACTGCGCTTCGCCCTGGGCGGGGTGGCTATCGCGACGGCGGGAATCTATGCCGCACAAGCACTCTGAGGAACCGTCGGACATACGGTCATGCCGCGAGGACTTCGAAACTCAGACCACGGGATCAATCAGGGCGGCGCCGATGAGGATCCGTGGTGTGAGCGGGGTAGGTGACGATGCGCTGGGCGACCCGCGCGGCCATGAGAGTGGAAATTCCGCTGGGCAGCAGGGGGTCGTAGCCGCTCAGTTCGGTGATGCGGGAGAGCCGGTAGGTGACGGTGTTGCGGTGGATGAACAGTGCCTGGGCGGCGGCGTTGTGGTTGAACTCGCTGTCTATGAACGCATCGAGTGTCTCTAGCAGCGCAGGGTGCTCGGCGAGCGGATCGAGCAGCGCGGCCAGGGCTGTGAGGGTGGCTCCGCCTGCCGCCACGGAGTATTCGAACATCATGTGCTTTCGGGTGCAGATCGTTTCGGGCCGGGCAAGGGCGCGGGCGGTCTCGGCGACGGTGTGCGCTTCGGTATAGGCCGCGGGGATATCCGCCCGGGTGAAGGCGGTCGCTACGCCGATCCAGCATTCGGGCTGAACAGTCTTGCTGGACAACCCGATTCGGTTGGCCAGCGCAGCCGCCGGATCGCCTTCGTCTACCGGGCGCAGGGGGACGAGCGCGATCCAGCCGCCGTTGTCGCGGTAGAGGAAGGTGCCCGGGAGCTGCCCGAGCCGGTTACGCAGTGCGGTGAGGGTTCCGGGTGCGGGTTCGCCGAGCCGTACCGCGGCAACGAGAAATGATTCCGCGATGTGGATTTCGGGTGCGCCTGTCCAGCCGGTGATCTCGCGTCCGGCTAGCAGGTCCGCGGCGATCTCGCCTTGGCGTTCCAGGATGTCCCAGCGTGGCTGGCGGCTGTCCTCGATGAGAGCGGTGGCGATGTGTGTGACTACCAGGTTGAGGTAGTTGGTCAGGTGCAGCCCGAGTTCGGGCAGTAGCGGGTACTCGTCCGGTTCGAGGGCCGAGATGGACTGAGTCCACAGGAATGCGGTGCCGACCCGGTAGTTGGTCAGGATCTCCTCGAGGGACATACCGTCACGGACCAGCCGCATCGCCCGCTCGACGATCGGGAGGGTGTCTTGCCTGGACAGCTCGTGGTCCACGGTGAGCGACCGGAAGAACAGTGCAATGTTGAGCTGGACGCTGGGTACGAAGTCCGCGTCCAGCATGGAGTGGGGCAGCAGATCATCGGTTTTGAGGGTGGTGGCCAAGCCTGCCGCTTTGGCGTGCGTCCGCTCGACGACCTGCTGCCACCGCTTGTCGTGCGCGAGCCCGGGCTCGGGGGAATACATCTGGGTCATGGGCCCTCCTAAGACGCCGATACCCGCGTCGACCTATTGGTTCAAGAGCCCGGGAAGCCTTCGGGTAGCGGTGCGGGGAACCCGAGATTGAACGTCGGGCCCGCAGGCACGCCGCGCAACACCGCGCTGGTCCAAGCTACCGACGGAATCCAGCCGGTGACAGCGTTCACCCCGTGCTCAGGAAGGGGAACGGTGATGAACCGCAGGTCCGCACCGCTGTCCCAGTACTTGTTCACTGTCGGCAGCACTGTCGACGGCGGCACGACCTCGTCCCAGATACCGTGCCACCACAGGATCGGGGTGTCCGGTATGTGTTTGCCGAGACTGTTGTCTTCCAGCACTTGCATGATTGCGGGTTCAGTTTCCAGTGATTTGCCCGGTTTGAAGTACGCACTGAGTGGGCGGTATATCCCTGACGGTGCGAGGGTGATGACGCAGCGAGACTGGAAATCGCGGAGCAGGTGCTGGCCTTCCTCGGTGAGCAACTCCTCCGGCCGGAATACGTCCGGGTATTCCCGCGCGAAGGCTACGAGCCCGAGCCACATGGTGAAGTTCCCGATCCCTGCGAGTCCGGTCTGCGGCTGCACCGCGTATCGCGCGATTCCTGTGAGGCTGCCAGGGGTGGCGCCCACTGCCGTACCCAGCAGCCGCACATCAGGTGCGTAGGTGGCGCGCAGTTCGGCTGCGCGAATCGATCCCGAGCCGCCGCCGGAGTACCCGTACAGCGCGATGCCGGCATCAGCGAGACCCAGTCCCGCATCGTTCTTCACCGCGCGCAGGCTGTCCAGGACCATCTTGCCCTCGGCGAAGGTGTTGAACGTGTTGAACTTCCCGTCGAAGTCGGGGATGTTGAGGGCGAAGCCTTGCATCAGCCAGTAGATCGCGAGCGCGGATTCCTTCATCGTGCCGACCTGCAACGTGTAGGAGGGATTGCAGGAGGAATTGGTGGAGTCGATGGCCTCCTGGAACGACAGCACCGGCCGGGTACTGCCCTGCCATGGAATACCCGGGATGATGACGGTCGTGGCTGTCACGATGGGATTGTCATGGACATCGTTGGACCGAAACAGCAGTTGCTTGGTGTAAACCGGGAACGGGATGCCGGCCAGGCGAGTCTGGACCTCCCGGGTGCGCACGATCTGACCGGGCGCGTAGGACGCAAGGTCGTTCGGGTCGTTGTACCAGGGGTCTTCCGAGGGCGTTGGAATCGGGAGCAGATCGTAGATCTGCGGTTCGGACGGTAGTTGCGGCAGTTGGTTCTGGTCTGGAGGGAATGCGATATCGGCGGGATCACCCACCGCAGTAGCGGCACTGACCAGCACAGTTGCCGCAGATAGCGTCGCGACAGTCCAGTGTCGCAACCATGTCTTACCCATTGAACCTCCAGCGTCATTGCCATGAAGTGTCGAAAGCCTCCCGGCACCTCGAACAAGAACATCGCATGACACAGCGCGGAGTCTTCGGCACGATCCCAGCAGTGAATGCCAACATTAGTGCGTGTGCACAACCGAATCCGAGTGCACTTCACCAGGTCCGACCGGGTTTGCTGGCCCGATGCTCGGGGTTGACCGCGCCAGCACTGCCGCCACATCCTCTACCGCGCCCGAGCGGATTGGCGGCCAGCACGTCCAGGCACCGGTTGTGGACGATGACCGGTGTGGCGTCCATGGAGTCGATGAGTAGCTGCACGGGCTGGGCGAGGGCGGCGGGCTTGGTCCGTGCTCGGGTGCGCGAGGGTCTGCGCGCGGAGCGGGCGAGGTCGTAGAGGTAGGCGGCCTCGTAGGCATACAAAAGACGATCCTTGTTTGCGTAACCTTTTCGGTCGGTCTCGCTTCTGGATTCACTGGATATTTCAAATTTCGAGAAAGGGGATTCTACCTCCAGCAGACAGCTGACTCTATTGAGGGGGAGCTCAGCAGCTTACAACTGGGCGTAGCACAGTACAAGCACATTCAGGAGCCGGAGAAAGCTCTAGCTGAATTCGCTGAACGTGTCGAACTCTTGAAGAGCGAGCAGCGAAAGCGCGAACAACAACTGGATCAGCCGAGTCAAAAGCTCGAAGGATGAACCAGTTCCTCAGTGGACTACCCCTGAGGCGTCAAGCGATCTGACACGCTTCTCGGCGTTTCCGGCCGACACTGCCGCGGATGCGGTTGCGGACGTCGGACAGTGGGAAAGACTGGTGCCAGTGGTGAGCCTGCTGTGGTTCGCCGTCTTCGGCGGCGCGGGCACGGTTGAGCCGGACGTTGATAGGCGCGTTCAGCCGAGGCGTCGATCCGCTCCAGCGCTACCGCCGGTTCGGTGCAGGCTCGGCGCGGCCTCTCGCGCAACGTGTCTGCGGATTCGGCGACGGCGACTTGCGCTGTACGTAATCGGCACGGTCGGTGGGTGTGCGGAACGCGTCGAAGTGGGTGCAGCGCAACGACATCGCTTTTCGAGGTCGCGATTCGAATCGCCGAATGCGGGGGCGGCGGCGGGTTACTCTGAAGAAAACGCCGGGCGATGGAGGCCGCATTGAGATTCACATGGCGTCGACCGAATCGCGTTCCCGCGCAGCTCGAACGGCGCCTGCGGGATGCGCTGCAGTTGCTCGACGCCGGCCGCCACGGATCGGCTGAGTCCGCGCTGACCGAACTGCTTGCCGACTGCGAAGCCGAGATCGGACCGGAGCACCCCTTCACGATCACCGTGATCGACGCCCTCGGATCCGCCTGCTACCAGCAGCGGAACTTTCCCGATGCCGCCGCGCGGCATCGCGACGCCCACCACCGCGCCACTCGCGCCCTCGGCCCGAACCATGCCCTCACGCTGGGCGCCGCGCACAACCTGGGCTCCGCACTGCTACTCATGCACGAGTGGGCCGAGGGGATCCCTCTGCTCCTGACGGTTCTCGAGGCCAAGAAGGAGGGGCTCGGGAGCGATCACCCCGAAACGCTGGCCACCGCCCAAGCGGTCGGGTCCGGCCTGTTCAAGTCGGGCGATAGGCAGCGGGCCGCACTCCTCCTGGACCAGGCCTATCGCACGGCCTTGGTTGCCTATGGATCTGACGATCCGATCGTGGTCGACCTGCGGCACAATCTCGATGTGGTGCTCCGCAACCCCCGCTGAACACCGTCGGTGCCGCACACGTGTTCGGCAACGAAGGCAAATTGAGGTCAGTGAGCGCGGTGCCGTCTCGGCCCCGGTTCACTTCCTATGAGCCGAGACTCCGGTGTCGCCTCGGATCTAAGGTTTTGTATCGGCCTTGACGTCGCGATGTTGGTTGCGCGTGGTTCGGCTGCCGTAGTGCACAATCGGGCGCATGGCACAGTCCTCTGCCCGAGGGCGAATCTCTTCTGGTGCGTTCGTACATGGCGGCCATCGTGGCGAGGCGGTTCTTCATCACGAACGCGGGCAGCCCCGGGATTCCGTCGACGATCCGCGCCACACTCGGCCGCACCGCGGACCGGGGTGCCTGTTGCCGGGCCCGATTCCCGGCCGGCCCGGCGGCACAAGCGAGGTCGTACAGGGGCATTCGCTGTCGTCGAGCCTCAGCGCATGGGCGAGAGCGTCAGCACACTGTCGGAGACGCCCTTGAGATTGCCACGCTCCACGCGCGTGTAGTACTCGACGCTCACCCCAATAAGTGCTCACCCCAATAAGTGGTGTCACCTCTGCACTCCCTATCGCCTGAGCTGTGGCCCGCGAAGCGCTGCCGCAGCATGGCATATGCCTTCAGTGTCCACCGAAACCGGCACGGCCACCGTCTGTACCCTCCGACGATGAGTTGGAGTTGGACCATTCCGGGAGCCATGGGCGCGATCTACACCCTGCTGATGGCCGTACCGGCTACTCACCGACGTCGATGCGCGTCGCGCGCCGAACTCCTCGCCAAGCTCGTCGCCGCAGCAGGGGATCGCTGCCCAAAAGCGTTGCGGGCGGAGTTGATCGAAAAGATCACCTGGGTGGCGGCCTATAGCGCCATCCGCTACACCGGAAAGCGCCGACTGATCGTGTGGATCGGATGGCCTTTGTCCGTTGTCTCCGTCACGCTGTGTGCCGCGGCCGTCATCGTTCACGAAGGTGGGCGGGCACCGAGATCCCCTGGAATGTTCCTGGGTACAGCGGCCGGGGTCGGCGCGATCTTTGCCCTCCAAATCATCCCCGTGGTCTTTGTCATGGACTGGACGTATGCCCGTCGTCTGCTGTATGTGAAGGTTGGTGGGCGAGACGACTTTGCCCACCTTCGTTTCCCCGGTCTGCGACGACGCGGGTACTCCTCGGCCACCGTCAAGAGGCTGATATCGCAAGTCTTCGGGGATCAAAAATGCGGAGAACCGGTCAGTCAGGGCGACATCCTCGCACTACGCCGTGCTATGGCCGAATGGGAGAACTCTTCCTTCCAGTGACCGCTGCGCATAACTAGAGCACCTCTGTTGGCACCCGCTCACGGTCACCCCGTCATGGGTCACCGGCAGAATCGGTCATTCAAGGAGTGTGTAACCGACATCTCACCCCGGAGAGTGGTACCACCCCTACACCACCTATCGCCTCAGCTGCGGAAATGCGCTAGCTGCGCTCGCTTGCTCGGGGCGGCCCGGCGGGACGGGTATGCCTGCCCTGGTTGTGGCTCCTGAACGATCGCCATACTTGGATCGAGGCTGCGCTCGTCGAGGCGTGAGAACCGTTGGTGCAGAACGCTTCCTGGCGAATACCGCCTGGCAATGCTGCACGAGGGCCGTAGACTAGCCGTGATCCCTCGCGCAGCGGGGGTCAGTTGGGGGAGCAATGACGGCAGCATTCTTCGCCGCGTTGGCCGGCTTGGTCGGCGTCATGATCGGGCGCCTGTGGGATATACGATCCGAATCGACTCGCTGGCGCCGCGATCAGAAGACCGCCAGCTATCAGCGCGTCATCGAACAGTTCCAAGTCACCTACGAAGCGATTCGTGTAGTCGCCCTGACCGATACCGACGCAGCAGCGTTTCAAGCCCTGATCGAGCACACCCGTTCGGGCGGGTTCGCGGCCTGGGACAGTGCGGTAGCCGCCGTGTGGCTCCACGGGTCGACTGACGTCGTCGTCGCGGTCACTGATCTCGACGAAGCACTCGGGGCCTTGTTCTCCGCCGCAACCGACCGGCAGATTCAAGACCGCGCCGAGTGGGACCAGGCGCGCCAGCCAGCAGGGGCAGTTTTCGAACAGTTCGTCAACGCGGCGCGTAGGGAGCTCGACCTTCCCCCGGCCCCTGTGAGAGTGTTCCACTCTGCACAGATACTCCCGACAACCGGGCACGACTCGGCCGCGATCACCGAACAGCGACGGGGCTCCTGATGACTGCCGCGCTACTGGCAGCGTGCGCTGCCGTCCTCGGCATCGTGATCGGCCGCCTCTGGGACCATCGCACCGATGAACCGTCACGGGTAAGGGACCGGCTTCTGATTCAGACCAGCGCCGGTCGGCGTGGTGGTTGTTGAGAGTAGTACGCGGCCTCGTATTCGGCCGGGGTCAGGTAGTCCAGCCGGGAATGGAGGCGGGCGTTGTTGTACCAGTCCACCCATTCCATGAGCGCGAACTCGACCTCGGGCAGAGTCTTGAACGGTCCGTGCCGGTTGACGACCTCGGTTTTGAACAGGCCGATGATCGATTCCGCCAAAGTATTGTCATAGGCATCGCCAACCGAACCTATTGACGCTGAGAGTCCTTGCAGTGCAAGCAATTCAGTGAACATCGCTGATTCGTATTGCGATCCGGCATCGCTGTGGTGGATCAGTCCGGGCTCGATGGGATGCCCGTAGTGATCACCGCCACAGAGCCATGTGCAGCGGCTTGGACACCAACGCTGTGGTTTTCGTAGTGGCGGTAGTCCAGCCGACGATCGCGCGGGAGTAGGCATCGAAGACAAATGCCACATACGCCCACCCGGTCCAGGTCGAGACGTAGGTGAAATCGGCGACCCACACCAGGTTCGGTGCGGTGGCAGTCAAATCTCTGTTGAGCTTGTCCCCGGCGCGGATCCCGTCCTTGTCCGGGATCGTGGTCCGATGTCTGCGACCGCGCACGGCGCCGTTCATGCCCAGGTCGCGCATGATCTGATCGACGGTGCAGAAGGCCACCTGGTGGCCGCGGCGGCGCAGATAGCGGGTCATCTTGCGGCGCCCATACATTTGATCCGGGCTGCCCACCAGATCACGCAGGGCGTTCTCCACATACGCATCGGTGATGTCGCGGGCCGACGGAGGCCGGCGGCGTGCTTTGCGGTAAGTCCTTGGCGCGAACTGGATTCCGTGCGCCGAGAGCGCACCACAGATCGACTCGACGCCATAGGCCTGACGGTATTCGTCGATGAAACCGATGATCAACGGTGTCGCGGGTCGAGTTCCCGCGCGAAAAAAGCCGACGCCAACTTCAGAATCTCGTTGGCCTGCTTGAGATCGCGCACTTCCTTGCGCAGCTTGGCCAACTCCTCACGCTCCGCCGCAGCGAGTCCGCCCGCCGACTCCTTGCCCGGCCGAGACCCCTCGGCCATGGCCTTCTTCACCCACACCCGCAACGTCTCATAGTGCACATCGACCAACGGGCCGATCGCCCTGGCGGCGGCATACGGGGACTCGAACTCATCGAGGCGCTCCAAGACCAACCGAACGGCCTTCTCACGAACCTCGGGAGGATAGCGCTTCGGCATGATGGTGACCATCTTCCACTAGGAAGAAGCGGCCCCCAACCCGTGACGGTTCACCACATCACCACGCCATGCCCGGATTCGCCAGCTCACTGGGCTACGGATACGGCCACTACTTCATCTTCGCGGCCGCAAGCGCCTTCTCCGCCGGCATCGAAGTCGAAATCGACGTCCTCGCCGGGCACAGCGCACTACATCAGCCCTACGCGTCCTTCGCCTACACCATCCCCCTCGCCGTCTTCGTCCTCGGCATCTGGACCCTCGCGATCCGGCCCAACGCCGACCGCATCGTCAACACCGTCGTGCCCGCCGTGGGACTACTCGTGCTCATCGACCCCCTCATCCCGATACCCTTCGCGCTCACCGCGGCAATCCTCACCGCGACCGTCGCTGTCCTCGTCTGGCGGCAGCCGATAGATCCCGGCACCCCACACGCCTAGACCTGTCCGGAAGGAGTGGATACCGAGTGTGGGCTGCTGTCGTCTTCACGCATGCTTCGGCATCCGGGCATCTTCGGTGAAATGCCAAGTACCACTGCTGCTCTCCGGCACGCATACCTCTGCGTCCGCGTGTCAGGATTATCGCGAGGATTGCGAAAACGGTTGCGCTAGCGATATTCCGGCTTCAGTCATCCATTTGGATCGATAGGCCGAAATCCCGCGCTTACCCAAGGTTCGGCTCAGGAACTGGTCGAGCGGAGCATCCGCCATGCCGCGATCAGTGGCTCAGTCTCGCCGTGGACGCAGCGCGTAGCCGGGCACGAGCTGGTCGGTCAGCTGTAGCGGAGCCCGGCCGTCGGCGTAGGTGATCGACAATGTAACCCCGCCTAGCCACTCCCGGAATAGGTGTCCTCTGCCCTTGGCAAGCAGCTCCACCGAATAGTCCACTACTCCGGCCAAGGCCAGTTCGGTGCGGTGTGCGACGCACTCAACTGCCGATTTCAGTGCGGACTGCGGCGTGCGTGCCAGACGGATCGTGACGCTTCGAACAATGATCTTTCAGGGAAGTGATTCACCAGAACTGCCAAGTGATCGGAGAGGGCACTCTCGATTCTGCCGCGATCCGCGCATCATCAACCGAACGGTGCGGCCCGCAATCAGGCCAGAATGACCCATCGTCGCGGAGGGCTTTGAACGACACGTAATAGGAATGCCCGGCCGAATCGAGGATCGGCTCCTCGCCCTCCGCGAGTGTGCCCTCGTCCTGGGCAACTTCGTACCAGAAATCGTAGTCGAGACGGACGACGAACACCGGCATGAGAACGATATCGGCATACAGCCACGAACCCGTAGCTACGATCTCCTGGCCGTTCATGATGACCAGATGCTACGCAGAGTGGAGAGATATTCGCTTCGGCGCCTGGCCAACGCCCATATTGCCGCGATCCGCGCGACCCCGAACGGCCACGACCCTCGCCGACGAACGCACTCAACTGCCGAGTTGGGTGCACAACTGGCGACTGCGGCTGTACTGACGAAGACCGACGGTAGCCCGCGCGATGAAGATCTCCTCGCGGTCCAGGGCATACGGCGGGGCATCGACGTCGGGTTTGATGCTGAGCCCGTCAGGCACAGATCTCGGTGGAACCGCGGCTGGGGGCAGGCAGGCCGACGAAGTCAACGTGGCCGTTCTCGAATCGCGGGGCCTGGTCGGCGGTGATGAGCGGCATGGGTCTCTCCTATGCGTCGTGAATGAGGTTGTGTACATGGGCTACTGAGCCCAGGGCGGGCTGATGGGATCGCCGTCGGGGGCCTGGGCGTACGCGCCGACCGGCAGCACCGCCACCGCCTCGAACGGCTCATCGCCCGGGACGCTCAGGTGAAAGACGGTGTGCGCGGGGATGACCAGGGCGTCCCCGGCGCAAAGCTCGCCGGTCTCGCCGTCGATGATCACCTGCGCCCTCCCGGAAAGCGCGATGAAGATCTCCTCACGCGACACCGCGTGCGCGTGACCGGGATTGCCCGCTTCGAGGGTGAATCGCCACACGCTGTTCTCGCTGGAACCCCGGCTGGGAGCGGCCAATCCGATGGCGGTCATGAGGGGAGCCTGGAAGGTGGGTGCGTACATATCGATACGAAGGGAGTCAAGCATGGATTTCGGGGTACTGCTCGGGCAGGCCTACCAGGGGTTCGTGCAGGAGTTACACGCACACCTGGTCGGGCACGGACATCAGGTGCTGGGCGCCTCGTACGGGTACGTGCTGCGCACACTCGCGGACAACGCGCTCACCGCGAGCCAGTTGGGCGAGCACCTGGGGATTACCGCGCAGGGTGCGGCCAAGGTGGTGGATGAGATGGTCCGGCAAGGTTATGTCGAGCGCCGCGCCGACCCGAATGACAAGCGCGCCAAACTGCTGCAGCTGTCCGAGCGCGGGCGCGACATGCTCGACACCGTCCGGACCTTCCACGCGGACTACGAGCGGAGATTGACCGCACGGGTGGGCGCGGATCAGATCACCGCCGTGCGGGCGGTGCTCGGCGAGATCGTTGACGCTGCAACCGATTCCGCTAACCCACGCGCCTTCCGGCCGCTGTGAGCCGAGCGATAGGTCGATGGCCGGTCTGGCGCTACCCAGAGTCCGTTACATCTTGGTGTAGCGCGCCATGGCGAAACTGTAGAGGCCGTAGGTGATGATGCCCAGGCCGGCCGCAATCAACAGGGCAGCTCCGAACGGCTGTGCTCCCAGATTTTTGAACGCTCCGTCGAGTCCGGTGGCTTCGCTGGGGTCGGATCGGCCGACCGCGAGTATCACCAGCAAACCGATAGCCGCGACGGCCAACCCCTTCGCGATGTATCCCACCGTGCCCAACCGGCGAACCAGGTTGCTCGTGGAGCCTTGCAGGTCTTCGAGGAAGCTCTGGGTCGCGCCCTTGTACACGTGATAGCCGCCGATCCCGATGATGATCAATCCGGCGGCGACGAGGGCGATCGTGCCCACGCTCGATCGCATCATCGCAGCAGTGATCCCCGTACTCTGCTCGCTACTGGATTCGCCCGCGCCCCGGGCGAATCCGAATGCGGAGATGGCGAAACCGAGGTAGACCACCGCGAGGGAGAATGCCTTGACGCGATTGACGGCCTCGGATTTCTTGCTGTCGGAGTCGGGTCTGGAGGAGCTGCCGAGTGCCGCTTCGGCGAGCCGCCACAACGCCATCAGCGAGAACGCGACGACACCGACCCAGAGCGCGAGGACACCGCCCGGCTTTGCGGCCAGTTCCGTCATGGCTCCCGATTGGTCGGCGGTTCCGCCTCCGCCACCGAGGGCGAGCCGGATGGCGATGTAGCCGATGAACAGGTGCACGATGCCGCTCATGACGAAGCCCGCGCGGGCGAATCGTTCGAAGACGCTGTTCTGGGCCACCTTGGCCACGGCACTGGACGAGTTGTCGTACGACGATGTGGGGACGGTGTTGTTCGGCATGGTGATACCCCTGCGTGTGGTGGATCCGTCGAGTGGGTCCGCAACGGTCGGCGCGCGGGGTCTAGTGCGAGGTCTCTCGTTCGGCGAAGCTAGTTCTTGAAGGCATCTTTGATCTTGGCGGCGGACTGTTTCAGGTTGCCTTTGACTTGTTCGGCCCGACCCTCGGCCTCGAGGCTTCGGTTGCCGGTGGCGCGACCGAACACCTTCTTCATCCGACCCTTGGTGGCCTCGACGGAATTCGCGATTTTCTTACTCGTACTCATGGCGGTTTCCTCGCTGTGTGGGATCAAGTCAACGCCGTAACCCCACGGCTGTCAACGATGTTGATCTTCAACACAGGGATCCGCGTGGTCGCGGCGAGCCTCCTGGTACGAACCCGCCCGACGAGATCCCCGAACGCCAGGTGCGTCACCTCGGAGATCGACACTTTCCGGCCGCCACTTCCTGCCGGTGGTCGGGCAAGCGCAGGAAAGCCGGGGTCGGCTCCTCGGATGCGCTTGAATTCAGGAGAGGACGCTGGGCCGACAGATCGTGCATGCCGATCTTCATACGATGCAGCACGCCGACGAAGCTTTCAGTTCACCCGCCCGGTCGGAACTCTCACGCTCGCAGTAGATCTCGAGCCGTGCTTGACGTGCATGTGGGCTCAGCCGAACGCACGCAACTGCCGAATATCGTGCATTCGGCAAGGATCGGACAAGTCAGCGGTTGCTGCCTTTGGTGAGGTCGCCGGGTGTCCAGGCGCGGTCGAAGAAGGCCTGGGTGGGTCCGTGTTCTGGTAGGTCGCGGTGTTGAACTCCGGGTCGGCGGTGACGTACGGGCCGGGGATCATGTTGCTGGTCCAATGCCGATCCGGCCACACCCGCAGATGGTCATCGGGGTTGAAAGCGACTGTGGCGGCGTATTTCTCACCGACTGCCGCGGCTGCGTCCAAGATCTCGATCAGTGTGTGGTCGGGTGTGAAATCGTGTCCGGGTGCGATGCCGAGGGTGGCGGCCAGTCCGCGCATGGTGAAGTCTTCGCGGTCGGCGGGTTCGGTGGCGAGAATATCGGCGAGTATCGCGAAGTAGCTGTGGTCGTTGGGTGCCAGCATGTCGATGGCGACGCCGGCGGCATCGACGCGGTTCACCGCCGGTGGGTCTTGGGCGGCGGTGAGTGGGTAGATGCTGGTGGCGTTGATCTGGGCGAGCCCGGCGTCGAGGTCGGTGGGGGTGAAGAAGCCGCGCAGGAATACCAGCACCCGATAGGTGCGCGAGTGGCACACGAAGTACCCCGACGGCAGGGGCTGGTCGTAGCCGGGCGGGACGATGAGGAATTTGCCGCCGTCGCCGTGGTCGGGTCCGGCCGCGCCGATGTCGGTGATAGGGCGCTGCCAGGCGTCGTCGACCAGACCTTGCAGGTGTGGGGCGGCCTCGATCACGGTTGGTCCGTCGACGGCGAGGTCGAGCCAAGTGAAGCTGTAGCTGACATCGGGGTTGGAGGTCACCGCCAGTGCTTCGGGGCCGATACGGCGCCAGCTCACCATGGTGGTGGCACCGAATCCGAAGCGCTGCCCGCACGCGCGCCGCATCGCTTCCAGTGCGACCGCGGGCATCGCCCAGTCATAGACCTGAACCCCGCGCTGGAACCAGATCTCCTCCCGTAGCGCCTGGGCGGCTTTCGGGGTCGGGTAGCCACCCTGGAACGGAGCCTCGACCAGTGCGGACCATCGTGGATCACTCATACAGAACTCCTGCCGTCAGCGCGTGGCCATCGAGACTTTGTCGAATGGTCACATGTCGTCGGGTCGGCGCGCCTCACCCGAAGCGGGTGGCTTTCCCCCGCATGTACGGCGACAAAGCCGTCCAGGATCTCGACGCCGCAATCGCCGCCCCCGTTCCGACGTCTCGATGACCTCGGAATGAGTCATCGCGGGACGATTCTCGAACGTCGACCAGAGTGCACTTCGCGAGATTCGTTGGATGATGCGCGGCGCACCGGATCCAGCATCGGTCACCGCTGCGGACATCTTTCGATCAGGACTTGCCGTCATCGACTGGCGTGGTGGGGCTCGGTCTGTTGGATTTATCGCCGAGGCGCGCGTGCAGCCGTTCGCGGACCTGGTCCGGGGTGTATGCGCGACGTTTGCGTTCGGCCCGCACGATGACCACCCCGGTCGCCGCGACACCCGCGGTCCCGGCCAGACCCAATATCTTCCACCAGCGCATGCGCCTAGGCTAGTCGCTGTGCCAGACGAAACGCCGATGAGTATCGGCTTGGACGAAGCAGTAGAGCTGACGCGAACGGGGGATCTATGGCTGTTTCGCGGGCATTCTCGCGCCGATCGCGCGATACGGGGGTTGACCAACAGCCCGGTGAACCACGTCGGCATGGCAGTGGTCATCGATGACCTACCGGCGCTGATATGGCATGCCGAACTCGGCAAGGCACTGCCGGATATCTGGTCGGGTAGCCATCATCGCGGAGCCCAGCTACACGATTTGCGGGCTGCGGTCATCCGATGGAGCCAGGAGTACGGGCAACAGGCGTGGATGCGTCAGTTGGATCGGCCGGTGACCAGCGAGATGGAGGATGCAGCGCTGCGGGTGGTGGCGAGGCTGGACGGCATGCCCTTCCCCTCCACCGGCGCGCTGGCGGGGCGCTGGTTGCTGGGCCGGGTGCCGATACCGAAACGGTCGAAAAAGCGCGAATCCGATCATGCCGGTCTGGAGAACGCCTACTGCGCGGAGATCGTCGCCATGACGTATGAGGCCATGGGCTTGTTGCCGAACAGACGTCCGAATTGGTATGACCCGGGCAGATTTTGGAGCGGCGACAACCTGCGACTGGCCGAGGGGTATCACCTCGGCGGGGAAATCACGGTGCACGTTCCCGACCACTGACCGCGGCGACTTCCACCACGAGTGACATCCCCCATCATCGTGCACGGACCACGACCCACGGAAGCCCGGTAATGCCGATGAGCGTGCTATTCCGGTGTGGTCGCAGATGATCCGAGGGGCCGTGCGGGTGTGCGGTGAGGACCGAGTTGTCGCTCGGTCGCACGCAACCTATGAAGGAACGGATTCGGTCGGCCTCGCCGGGTCAGCGGCCGCTGCGCGGTTGACTCAACAGCGCGCGCCCGCGTTCCGGGGTGAGGCTGTACGCCAGCACCGGGTCGGCGAGCAAGGCGACCGGGGCGATGTGATCTGGCGTGCGGGGCCGCCAATGCGCCATCGCGGCCTCGAGCGCATGCCACAGCGCCGCCGGGTCGGAGTGGTGTTGCGCGAGCGCCTTTCGTACCGCGGCGTCGAATGCCTGGTTGCCGTAGGAGAGTTGGTGGCCGGGCCGCTCTACCCGGGCCCGGTGCCCGTCGATGGCACGTTTGATCTCGCCCCCGGGGTCGTCGACGATCTGGGCAACGTCGAGCGCGGAGGCATACCAGGGTTCTTTGTGTGCGTGTTGCAGGAACATGCATGGCACGAACTCGTCGGTGAACAGTGGGCCGGTGAAGAATTCCTCCGGAACGGGTGCCAGCGGTAGCACACGCGAAAGGATCCGGGAGGCATCGTAGGGGGAAGAGGTGCTGAGGAACATCTGGAGCTGGGTTTGTAAGACCGTGGCGCGTGACTGGCCGAAATGCTGGGCTTTCTCCAGGGCCGCCATGGCTGTGTCGATGTCCCCGGAAAGGGCTTCGGCACGTGCCTGTTCGGCCACCAGATCCCAGTTGTCACGGGTTTTGCCCGCCGGCTGACGTATTTGATGAAGGCTTTGGTACGTCGATTCCATGAGGGCGGTGAACGAGGGGTACCGCTGCGGGAACTCGCCCCAGGAAAACACGCTGTAGGCGGCCCATTCGCCGTTGTCGTCGCGGTCGGCCGGGTCGAGGAACAAGACTCCGACGTCGGCGTGCAGCGAGATCAGTAGTCCGCGGCTGAACGGGTTACCCGGCGCGTCGACTGGTGGCTCGGTGATCAGGTCGGCCCAGGACTCCCAGGTTGGCTCGAGATCACGCAGCCATCCCAGATCGGTGGTGTCCCGCATCTGCCGCACGAATTCCCCGGCATGGCGCCATCCATCGGTGGTCAGCAGGAAGCTGCGATAGGAGGGTGGCAACCGCAGGCCGAGGCGTTGCTCGACCGCGGCGATGTCGGCCTCGGTTGCCGGGGGGTACCCGAGCCAGCGCTGCTGCACCACCTCGGGATCCAACTCATCAGGATCTCTGCTGGCGATCCATTCCTCGCTCCACAGCTCCAACCACGGTCTCCAGTTCATTCCATGAACGCTACGACCAGCCGCCGACAAGCTCGGACGGGTGCGGGCCGAGATCGTGGTGAGGAGAGGTACCGGCCCTTCTTCGAGATATCCGCAAATGCCGCTGAGCGCGCGGTCGCGAACGACCGCATCTACCGACGAGCGTCAATCGGTCCAACCCGGCCGGGCTGATCTACGCTTCCGGGTGGATCGATTCTGTGGATTTCATTCGAAAGTCCCGCCCCCCATCTCGTGAGGAGACGCTCATGGGCTCGAGTTGGAGAACAGATCCCGTCCAGAATGGCTGGTCGGTGGAGCTTTTCTGGATGCGGTACGAAACCGGCACGCTGTACGGCTATGGCGTCGGAGGGACTGCCCCGGCATCCGAAGACGGGAAGGTCTACCAGTTCAGTTACAGGTTGAACGAACCCTTCACGCCGGACTCCGGCAGTTCCGCGATCGACAGCTATCAGACCATCTTCCAGGCGACAGCGAAGATTTCTGGAGACAAGTTCAGCGATGGACACGAGGTCGAACTCGATGAAGGACGCACGACGGTCTTCGATGGCCCCCAACGGCGGTATCGAATCGTCGCTCGCGAAATGACCCCGACACCACCCCGCGGTCGCCTGGAGCCGATTGGGCCTGACGTCATCGTCGGCGAGGGCGTCAGCACGGTCCACATCGGGGGAGTTCGTTGATTCAGCAGCCATCCCGAGGGCTACTGATCGAGTGAACGGACTCGCACGGCCCCGCCTCGCCCCGAGCAGGCGGGGCTGTCGTGCACCGCACTCGAACGCCGACCCTCGCGGTTCGTCCGGCCAGACCGGGGCGTGGCCGCCGTTCAGAGCAGGGCGCGAGACCTCGTGCGCCGGGCTCGACGAGGGCACCGGGCATATAGTCGTCGTCAGTAGCGATTCTCGACGAGGTGCACCGAATTCCCACCCCGCGTGTCCGCACCTCCCCGCTTCGCCATAGCTGTCTCGTAAGGGTGCGACTAACGGGTGAGGACCGATGGAACGCGACAAAAACAAGCTCTTACACGGGCCTTTGTTCTCCCGGAGTGTTTCGCTCGACCGTCGGAACGCGGCTCGCCGGATCAGCGCGTACATCTATGGGAACGTGCTGATCCTCTCCGCGTTGATCCCGGTCGCACCGTCCCTCGAGGATGTCGGCATCGCGGTCGTTCTCGGGGCCGCCCTGTCGACCTTCATTGCCCATGTCTTCGCCGAGAGCGTCGGGCAATCGGTACGCCAGAGCGACGCGCCCTCTCCACCCCAGCCATGGCTCGACCTGCGCGATTCGCTGCCCATCCTCAGTTCGGCGGTGCTGCCCTGCGCGATCCTCGTGGCGGCGGCGGTCGGGTGGCTCGAACCACGGACCGCCCAGGTGCTCGCCGAGGTCGCCATGCTGGTGCGGATCGGTGGAATCACGTTCGTCATCCGCAGGCTCGAGGGTGCGCGGCCAGATCGGTCGACCCTGCTCGGGGCGATTCTGCTCAGCTGCGTGGCCACCGCCGTCGTAGCGGCGAAGGTCGCCCTCACGCACTGATCCGAGGCGGAACGCTCGGGGGAGCTGCTCGAGGCGCGCTTTTCCTGCGCCGAATCTAGAACACGTTCTACACTCCGGTCATGGACCTGGTTGCTATCGAGGAGATCAAGCGTCTCAAGCACCGCTACTTCCGCACGCTCGACCTGAAACTGTGGGACGAGTTCGCGGACTGCCTCGCCGAGGACGTCTCCGCGCGCTATGGCACCCAGGCCATGGGCGAGCCACTGCATTACGACAATCGCGCCGACGTCGTGGCCTTCATGCGCAAGAACCTCGGACCCGGGATCGTCACGGTCCACATCGCCAACCATCCCGAGATCGAGGTCGACGGCGACACCGCGAAGGGGTCCTGGGCATTCGAGGACACCGTCCTCGTGCCGGGTGCGAAGATCCAGATTCGTGGTGGCGGATACTATTCCGACACCTATCGTCGCGACCCGGACGGAATCTGGCGGATCGCCTCGACGCGATACGAGCGCATCTACGAGGCATTGACCTCGCTGGAAGACCTCCCGAGTTTCACACTGCTCGCCAACCGCTGGGATCCATCGCTGAAGCACTGAAATCAGTCGTCTCCCGAATTGCCCTCGGCCGCAACACGAGAAGCCCGGCCGTGATCACTCAGCACGTCGTTCTCCATCCGACCGCGCGATCCTTGCACGCCTACTCGACGCCATCCTTCTGTCGCACCTCGACAGTGGCGTCGTCTATAGGATCGGGCACGCGAAACGCGGAATCACCAGGGGGCGACAGGTATGGATCAGCAGGCACCGCAGCAGTCTCCGTCCAGGACTGGTGGGGGTATCGAATCGCGCGGTGACACACCATCTTCGCAGATGCCGGGGCGTGTTCGGGCGGCGCGAGTCATCATGGTCGTGATGTCGGCAATCGGACTGGCCGGCACTGTCGCGCTGATAGGGATGGGCCATCCCTTTGCGGCGGGCGGGAACGCTCAGGGGTACCTGTTCTTCTGGGCGATGGCGGTCACTGCCGTGTTCTTCGCGCGGCGGCGGGGCTGGGTCCGGATCACCGCGACCGTCTTCGCCGGGATCGAAGGGCTCGTGGCTTTCGGTTCCATGGCCTTCAACGGCGGGAACGTCGACACCGATGCCGGTTTCGCCTTCGTCCGGATGTCACCCGGGCCTTTCGGGCTGGTCGCGGTGATCGCCGTCATCGCCCTGCTGTTCGGTGGATCGGCCGACCAATGGTTCAGTCCCGGCGGGGCGGCACCGGGCAGCCCGCGACCGCCGCGAGACCCGGGCAAGCCGCTGCTGCGCCGCCGCCCTTACGTGGTCGGTTTGCTGATCACGATCGTGGTCGTCATCGGCATCGCGACGGCGGTGGTCATCGGCAACACCAGCAACACCACCGGCCCCGGCGCGCTGTCGGCCGGCGATTGCGTCGCGACCGAGGACGACCTGAGTATCGGCTTCTCCGATGCCGCGTTGGTGAAGGTGGGCTGTTCGGACGTGAGAGCCCAGGCGAAGGTCATCGCCCGAATCGAGGGCACCGACAAGACCACCGAGTGCCGGAAATACGAGGACTCCGTCAAGCTCGCGGGGTACATCGGCTCCGGCGGTGGTGCGTCCTTCGTGCTCTGCCTGCGTTCTTTCAGCTGAATCCGGCGACGCCGCGAAGGGCGGTAGCGGATTACATTGCGGGCAACACGATCACTTCGACAGTCGGATGGTCAGGTCGTCGATGTAGGTGCGGAAGAGCTCTGCCATGTCGACGCGCTCGGGGTCGAGGAGCCACTGCAACTGCAGGCCGTCCATCATGGCCGAGATCTGGCGCGCTACGGCGCGAGTGTCGATGTCGGGGCGGAAGGTGCCGTCCGTGACGCCGCCGTCGAGGGCGCCTGCCAGGTAGGTCTCCATGATGCGGTAGCGATCGACCACCCAGGCGCGGGCGGGGTGGTCGCTGGTGACCGCTTCGCTGGTGACGACGGTGAAGAGCTGGACCAGGCCTGGGACGTGCATGTTGTGCTCGACCAGTCGGACCAGCTGTTGCAGGGCCTCTGTGCCGCGCAGCTGCCGGTTCATGCCGAGGCGGTCGTAGTCGAGGCGGTCGCGGTAGTCCAGGACCGCGGCCAGCAGGGCCGCCTTGTTCGGGAAGTAGTGGAGCAGGCCGGGCTGGGAAAGTCCGCAGCGCGTGGCGATCTCGGCGATCGAGGAATTGTGATAGCCGTTTTCGGCGAAGCTCCCGAGCGCCTGGTCGATGATCTGCTCGCGGCGGTCCTCGCCCCGTCTCCGGCGTTGGGGATGCGGCGTCATGAGCAGCGACAGTAGTCGAACGAAAGGACCCAGAGAACCCCAAGAATAACGAAAGGATCACAGTACCGAGTGACCACTCGGTAAACTGGATGTCCGCTGGCACACTCGTGCCAGCCGTACCGGGACGGCCCGTGCGAGGAAGGACAGCCGATGACTCAGGGCACCGAGATACCGATCGAACCGATCACGCTGCGAGGTGGTGCGGGCGCGCTCGCCGGATGGGAGGTCAACCCGCCCCTCGGTACGCCGAACCTCGGCACCGTGGTGCTGGTGCCTGGTTTCACCGGCTCCAAGGAAGACTTCGAATTCATGCTCCCGCTGCTCGCGGCGGCCGGGTATCGCGCGGTCGCCTACGACCAGCGCGGCCAGTGGCAGTCCGAGGGGCCGGACGATATCGCCGGCTACACGATGGACGATTTCGTCGGTGACCTGCGCGGCGTTGTCGATCAAGTCTCGCCCGACGCGCCCGTGCACCTGGTCGGGCACTCCTTCGGCGGTTACGTCTCACGTGTCAGCGTGGTCGACGAGCCCACACGATTCCGTAGCCTCACGCTGCTGGCCTCGGGCCCTTCCTCGGTCGAGGACATCAAGTTCTCACCGCCACAGCTGGTGGCGCAGGTGGTGGAATCCGCCGGCCAGGAATTTCTCTGGCAGCAGATGAGCGCGGCCATGGACGCCGCCGGGCAGACACCGTCGCCCGCGCGCGCCGAGTTCCTGCACAACCGCCTCGTGCAGACCGAAAAGGCGAACATCCTCGGCATCCTTAAATGTATGGAGACCCCGCCGCTGGCCGATCCCGCCACGCTGCGCGATGCCGCGGTGCCGCTGCTCGTGGCCTACGGCGACACGAACGATCTGTGGGATCCCGAGGTCCACGAGAAATTCGCTCGACAGCTGCAGGCGAGGACCGCGGTGTACCCGGGTGTCGGACATGTGCCGAACGAGGATGTCCCCGCACAGGTAACGGCCGATCTGGTGAACTTCTGGAAAGAACTGGCATGACCGACGACATCGAAAACCTTCTGGACAAGCTGGACCTGGAGGCCAAGATCCGGCTGATCTCCGGATCCAACATCTTCCGCTTCGCCGGCGATGAGAGCATCGGCCTGACCGAGATGCCCGTCTCCGACGGCCCGTCCGGTGTGCGCGGCGAGACCTGGGACGAGCGCGACCCTTCGGTGAGCCTGCCGTCGGGCTCGGCGCTGGGCGCCACCTGGGATCGCGACCTGCTCGCCGAGATCGGTGGGCTCATCGCCGCCGAAGCGCGCCGCAAGAATGTGTACGCGGTGCTCGGCCCGACCGTCAACCTGCACCGATCCCCGCTCGGTGGAAGGCATTTCGAATGCTTCTCCGAGGATCCGATGCTCACCGGTGAGATGGCCGCCGCGTACGTCACCGGCGTCCAGGACCACGGTGTCAGCGCGTGCCCGAAGCACTACGTGGCCAACGACTCCGAAACCGAGCGCTTCACCGCCGACGTGATCGTCGACGACCGCACCCTGCGCGAGCTGTACCTGTACCCGTTCGAACGATCGGTGGACGCGGGCGCGTGGATGATCATGGACGGCTACAACTCCGTCAACGGTGTCACCATGACCGAGAACCCGCTGCTGGATGAGCCTTTGAAGGGTGCGTGGGGCTTCGACGGCGTGGTGGTCTCGGACTGGACCGCAGTGCGCTCCACCGAGGGCGCCGCCAAGGGCACCGACCTCGCTATGCCCGGACCGTGGGAACTCTGGGCCGCCCCGCTGATCGAAGCGGTTCGCCAGGGTGAGGTGCCCGAGGCTGCCATCGACGAAAAGGTCCGCCGCATACTGCGATTCGCGCAGCGCGTGGGTGCGCTGAACGGAACCCCCCAGCAGCCACCGGCTTTCACCGACGAGACCGCGCGCCGACTCGTGCGTGACGCCGCCGCCAGGGCCATGGTGCTCGCCACCAACGACGGTGTGCTGCCCCTGAACAAGCCCACCCAGGTCGCCCTGCTGGGCGCGGCCGCCGCGCAGCCACGATTCGGAGGCGGTGGTAGCTCGACAGTCGTTCCATCGCATACGAGTTCGCCGCTGGAGGGCCTGCGCGAAGTGCTGCCGGTGGTCTACACGCCGGGCGTTCACCTCAACGAGAACATGATCGCGGTGCCGCTGGATCTGGTCACCGACCCGGAGACCGACACGGCCGGGGTGAACCTGCGCTTCCTCGACGGCGAAACCGTCCTGGATTCCGAGCACCGCACCGCGGGCAATCTCATGCTCTTCGGCACACCCTTCGCCGTGCAGGCCGAGTCCTTCGAGATCCGTGGTCGCCTGCGCGCCGATGTGGCGGGGGAGTGGCGAATCGGCTACGCGGGCGTCGGCACGCTGCGCCTGGAGCTCGACGGTGAGACCGTGCTCAGCGAGACGGTCTTCCCCGAGGGCGGCGATCCGGTCGAGATGTTGCTGAATCCACCGCAGCGCTGGGTCACCCGCACTCTCGCCGAGGGTGAAGAGGTCGATGTTCTCATCGAACTGGTTCCCGCCCTCGACAAGGGCCTTCCCGCGATGGGCATCACCTTCGGTGTCGGCCGGCCGCGCCGTTCCGCCGACGAAGAGTTCGCCGCCGCGGTGGAATTGGCGCGTACTTCCGAGGTAGCCGTGGTCGTGGTCGGTACCACCGAGGCGATCGAATCCGAGGGGTATGACCGCAAGGATCTGTTGCTGCCCGGGCGCCAGAACGAACTGGTGGCGGCGGTGGCCGCCGTGAACCCGCGCACGATCGTCGTCGTCAATTCCGGTGCGCCGGTGGAGATGCCTTGGCGCGATGATGTCGCCGCCGTCCTTCTGGCATGGTTTCCGGGCCAGGAATTCGGCGACGCGCTCGCCGATGTCCTCACCGGCGCGACCGAGCCCGGCGGCCGCCTGCCCACCACCTGGCCCAAGGTCATGGCCGACGTGCCGGTGCTGGACACCCAGCCCGCCGCCGACAACACCCTGCCCTATCCCGAGGGCATTCACGTCGGCTATCGCGCCTGGCTGAAATCCGGAGTGGCCCCGGCCTATCCGTTCGGCCACGGCCTCGGCTACACCAACTGGGAACTGGTCGATCTGAGCGTGAGCGGTCACACCGCCACCATCACCACCCGCAATATCGGTGAGCGCGCGGGCCGTCAGGTGGTGCAGGCGTATCTGTCCCGCGCCGACAGTGTCATCGACCGCCCGGTGCGCTGGCTTGCGGGCTTCGCCGCCGTGGAGGCCGGTGCGGGCGAAACCGTCACCGCCACTATCGCATTGCCGGATCGCTGCTTCGAGCACTGGACCGAGCAGGGCTGGGTTGTCGAACCGGGCACATTCACCCTGCACGTCGGTACCTCGGTATCCGCTCTCCCGCTCACCGCTGAAATCAGCTGATACAACCGCTCATCCACTTGGCGAACCACCTCGTCATCCCGGCCGCGAAGGCCCGGGATGACGAGGTGGGCTGAGGCGACGGCCGCGGCGAACTGCCCATCCACGCTCTTCTCTCACACCTGGATCTCACCGTGGCCACGTCCGATGCCAACCCGTCCATCGACGAAACATTCTCTCCCGCCAACACTTCCACCAAAGTTCTGCTGCCTCTTCTCTTCGTCGGTAATGCCGCGATGTACGCGCTGTACTCCGGTGTCGGTGGGGTATTGCTGCCCCTGCAGATCGAACACATCGACCCGGCGAACAAGATCGCCAACCTCGGACTGGTCGCCGGTGTCGCTGCGGTCTTCGCGACCGTGTTCAACCCGGTCGCGGGTGCGCTGTCGGATCGCTCCGGCCGCCGCAATCCGTGGATTCTCGCCGGTGGCGTCAGCGCGATCGCCGCTATGGCACTGCTCGGCGCTGTGCACACGGTGTTGCTGGTCGCCATCGCCTGGTGCGTGGGGCAGGCGGTCGTGAACGTCTATCAGGCCGCCATCACCTCGGTCGTCCCGGATCGAGTCCCCCTCGAACGCCGGGGAACGGCTTCGGCGGCGGTCGGCCTCGGCGTCCCGCTGGGGTCGGTGATCGGCGTGGTGCTGGCCTCGGTCGTCGCCGACCATTACAGCGCCGGATATCTCGCTCTCGGCGTGCTGCTCGCCGTGGCCGCGGTGATCTTCACCGCCGGTGCGCGTGAACAGAAAATGCCACCCAAAAAGGCTGTGCCCCTGCGTGATCAGGCGACCGCATTCCTGAGTGTGTTGCGCGAGCACGACTTTCGCTGGGCGTTCATCGGCCGTGCTCTGCTCGTGCTCGGCTACTTCTGTGTGATCGGCTACCAGCTCTACATTCTGCAGGATCACATCCGTTTGCCGGACGGTATGAAACCCGCAACCGCGGTCGCCGTTCTCACGCCCATTTCCGCGGTGGGAATGACGCTGTCGACGATAGTCGGCGGCGTACTGTCCGACCGGCTGGACCGGCGCAAGCCCTTCGTGGCGATCTCCTCGCTGCTGGCCGCGGTGGCGCTGCTGATTCCGGTGTTCAGCCCCACCTGGGGCGGCATGCTCGCCTTCTCCGCGCTCAACGGCGTGGCGTTCGGATGCTTCATGGCTGTGGACACCGCCCTGGTCACCATGGTGCTGCCCAAGGCCGAGGACGCCGCCCGCGACATGGGCGTGCTGAATATCGCCAGCGCGGGCCCGCAGATTCTCGGACCGTTCGTGGCCTCGGCGGTGGTCAGCCTGGCCGGCTACACACCGTTGTTCATTCTCGGTGGTCTGCTCTCGGTGCTGGGCGCGCTCGCCGTCGCGCCGATTCGCTCCGTGCGCTGATCAGCGGCTGACTCTCCCCGACGAGCCTGTGCCGATTGAACGCCGCAGACGCGTAGATTCGACCTTGCTGTGATCGTGAGCGTTCCTCGACGAAGGGATCTCTGTCATGAGCAAGTCGCCCAGGCATCGCGGATGCCGCAGAGCATGTGCGGTGCTCGCGGTCGTGCTCGCCATCGCCACGGGCGGCTGCGGTACGGAGGACAAGTCCGACGGCGCCGCGTCCTCGCCGGTCGAGAGTGCCGAATCGGCGAAGATCGCCGACATCGTTCGCGCCAAGATGGCCGAACTCGATCTCAGCTCGGTGGTCTACGGCGCATGGCGGGGCAGTGAGCAGATCGCCTTGGGTGCGCTGGGCGGATCACCGCTCGGTGTCCCCGCGACCGTGGATATGCGCTTGCGTGTCGGCCAGCCGATGGAGCCCATGCTGTCCACGGTCCTGTGGCGACTCGATGGACAGGGCGTGCTGAAACTCGACGAACCCATCGCTCGCTGGCTGCCCGATTTCCCGCGCGCGGACAAGATCACCCCGCGGATGCTCGCCGACAGCACCTCCGGAATCTCCGACTATGTGACCGAACCGGAGTTCCTGAAGATATTCGGCGAGAACCCGATCCGCGAATGGACCGCGCCGCAACTGCTCGAACGCGCCAACGCGCGCCCTCCGCTGTTCGAGCCGGGCACCAGCTTCGCCTACGCCCACAGCGATCTGGTCGTGCTCGGCGAGGTCCTGCAAAAGGCAGCGGGCAAGCCCCTCGGTGATCTGATCGCCGAGCACATCACCGTCCCACTGGGCATGCACGACAGCAAAGTAGTCCTCACCCCGCAGGTCGACGAACCGATCCTGCACGGCTACACCAACGAACGAAACTTCTTCGAAGACTCCACGTTCTGGAACCCCACCGCCTTCCTGCACAGCGGCAACATGAACTCCACCGTCGGCGATGTCGGCCGCTGGGTCCGCGCCCTCGGCACCGGCGAACGACTCACCCCCGACCAGTTTCAGCAGATGATGGGCCCGTCGACCGCGGGCCTCGGTCCGTTCACCACCGAAAAATACTTCGCCTTCGGCGTGGTCCACCTCGCCGACTGGCTGTACATGAACCCGTCCTACGGCGGCTACGACGGTGTCGCCTTCTACGACACGAAAACCGAGACAACCGTCGTGGTCTACGACACCCTCGGCCCCACCTCCGACTCCAACCAGAACAACGCCGTCGGCATCGGCACCGAGATCGCCACCCTCTTGGTTCCCGAACGCCCGCCGGCGGTGCCCTGAGCCGTGGGCGACGCCCTTCAGCCGGGTTCGATCGGCACGGTGTACCGACCCGCGATCACCGGTTGCGCAGGACTTCGAGGCGGCCGTCGACCGATGTCAGGCGACATCCCGCTGTGCCGGTGGTCAGCAGCATGTTGGCGACTTGGAGCAACAGGACGAGGTAGGGCTTGCCGGAGGTGGACCGGCGGGGCCATTCGTGCCAGTAGTGCGGTGGGTCGAGGCAGGTGTCGGGACCGGTGGGTAGTCGCAGACGTTCACCGGGCGTGAGGACGGTGATGTGGAGATCGGCCAGGGACCTGACGGCATCGTCGGACAGGGACGCGGCTCGGGTGAGCATCGCCCAGCGGTGCAGCGGAACATAGGGCGGCGCCGTAGCGAGGGTCGGTACTGCCAGCGCGTTGTGGTCGTAGGTGGCGGCGGCCAGGCCGGCGGGAACGAGAAGCGCGGTGACAGTGTCGTCGCACACCAGCTCCACGCCAGTCCCGTCGGTGGTGATCGCGGTCGGCAGACCGCGCTCCCGATACGCCTTCATCCAGTCCGGGGAGTTGTGCGGCTGGGGTGCGTTCGGCCAGGGGAGACCCCGGGATCCGTTGAGGACCTCCCACGCGGCGGCGCCGAGCTCGCACTCGTGGTGGCGGTGGTCGAACCAGTACCGGCGGGCGTCGGTGGGAGAGAGCGCCAATGGTGGGCTGACGCAGTCGAACTCCTCGTTCTCGAGTCCCATCGGTTTCCTCCGGTGTCGGATGGCGGCCGATGACAACGGACGCGGGCACCGACGATCGTGCCACACGCTTCCATACTTTCAGGTATGGATAAGTGTGCTTCATAGTATGGTCGGTGGACGTGACGCCCAGCGCGGGTCGTTCAGCGAATTTCACGTCAGGAGGCCGACATTGGCCGAGTTCGTCGAGGATCAGGTCCAGCGGGTCGCGAGCACCGTGGACACCGTGCGAGCCCCGTCGAGATGTCCCACCGCTTTTCGCTACTGGGAAGCCCGCAGCACGCCGACAGCGCGACGGGTCGAACGCGCTTTCACGGCCGTGACCCGGCAACCGCTGTTCCCCAGCGACGAACAGGCCGCGGCCCTGTGCGAAGACCTGTTCGCCGGTGATCCGGTGGCCGAGCGATTCGTCGCCGAGGTGATGCACGGCGAGATCGGCTCTAAAACTGGGCGGGCGATGCTGGAGACAGCGCTGGCCGAGGGCATCGACGCCGTCGCGGACGCACCGGAATCCATGCGCGCGTTGTTCGCCGAGTTCGAAACGGTGCCCGACTGGGTGGTCCCCGAACTGGTCGAACAGGGCGCGGCGATCTGGCGGCGCTGGGGCACCATGCTGTTCAGTTTCGCCGGGGCCGAAACCCTCGAGATGTACACCGAAGCCGCGGTCGCGACCCCGTTGTCGCTGGCGGGCGGCTACGCCGGAGACAGTGCGCTGCGCCGGTTCCTGGAGACCACCCGCTTCTGGATGGACGTCTCGGCCCCCGACGCGCTGCTCACCCCGGGATCGGCGGGCCGGGCCACCGCACTGAAGGTCCGCGTCATGCACGTTTCGGTGCGGGCGAAGGTCGCCGGCCACCCCGAATGGGACACGCGGCGGTGGGGTCTGCCGATCAGCCAGACCTACCAGATGCTGACCCTGCTGGCAGGCAGTGTGACCCCCGGACTGGGCTTGTGGGCGCTGGGCTACCAGACGACGCCCTCGGAAATCCGTGCGCTGCTGCACTTCCAGAAGTACATGGGCCACCTGCTCGGCGTGCGGTTGCGCTGGTACCCCGAGACCGTGCGCGACGCCCTGCGGGTGCTGGCCATGACGATGGTCTCGCGCTCCTACGACGCGGGGGAGCACGGTACGGAACTGATCGAGTCGTATCCGGCGGCGTTCGCGCCCCGCGACGGGCACCGTGGCCTGACCCGGTTGCGCGAAATGTACAACTACCGGATCAATTCCGTGTACTCCGCGATGTACATGGCGCCGGGAACCCGTCGCCGCTACACCATGCCGCCCGCGTTGCCCTGGATCGTCGTTCCGATCGCGCGATTCCCGCTGATCACCGTGATGGAGATCGTGCGCCGGTTCTGTCCGCCGTTCGCGCGGGCGCACGAGAAGATCATGCTCGCGCATCGCGAGAACTGGTATCGAGCCCAGATGCGGGGCCGCACCGCCGCATTCGACGCCAGCGGCGCACTGCGCCGATGAACCCACCGAAGGTAGCCATGAGTACTGCCGACATCGTCGAAGTGTGGAACGGGCCGGGACGTCGCGACGGCGTGCTGACACCGGTCGAGCCCCGGCACAACGCATTACATCCGTCGTCGAGCACACTGGCTTTCGAACACTGGTACTTCGACGCGCACCTCGACACCGGGCACGTGGTGATCGGGTTCCTGATCAAACGCAGGCCCGAGGATCTGCCCCTGGCCCGGCCCTGGGTGGAGATGATGGTCTATTCGCCCGACGGCACCTTGCGTCAGGTGTCGCAGCGCTACCCCCGTTCGGCCACCTCGTTCTCGGCCGAGGGCTGCGACGTGCGCATCGGTCAGAACACCGCACGCACCGTATCCGACGTCGACGGGCAGGTGACCCACCACCTGCGGATGGCCGAGGGCGGCATCGAATTCGATCTGCGATTCCACAACGAGGTACCCGGCTGGATGCCGGGCAAAGGTGAAACCCGCTTCGGTACCAAGGATTCCTTCGGCTGGATGGTCGGCGCTCCCCGAGCGCGGGTGAGCGGCACGATCGAGCTCGACGGCGTGCGGCACGTGGTCACCGGGCGTGGCTATCACGACCACAACTGGGGTGTCGGCGACATGAAGAAGATCATCGAGCGCTGGCACTGGGGTCGGCTCTATGTCGAGGACTACTCGCTGCTGTTCGCCTCGGTGCTGACCCAGCAGCGCAGAGGCGGACACGAGATCAGCCCGCTGATGCTGGCCCACCACGACCAGATCGTGCTGTCCACCGGCGAGACCCGGCTCACCGAGGGGCCGGAACGCTTCGACGTGACCGCGGGACGCACCTATCCCGAATGGGTGGAACTGCATGTACCGGATCAGCTCGACCTCCGTTTGGACGTGGTTCGCGTCATCCACGCCCACGACCTGCTCGACGATCTTCCGGTGGTGCGATCACGGGTGGTCAAGCCGCTGATGCACCGATTGGTCGGGCACCCCGGCTACTTTCGGTTCGAATCCACCTTCGACCTCAGCGTGCGCACCGACGCGGGAACGCAGCGACGAACCGGTTCGACCCTGCACGAACTGGTCGCGCTGACCTGACCGGCACTCGTGCCTGGACGATCAGCCCGGTTCCTGTCCGCTGGTGATGAATCGGAAGAACTCGCGGCGTTGCTCCTCGGTCGGCACGGGCAGGTTCTGGTTGCCGTGCACGAAGCCGATTCCGGCGAAACACATCAGACCCGCGCGCATCTGGGCCTGCTCGGTCGAGAACCCCATGTCGACGAGGGTGTCGGACAGCGTGTGAAATATCCGCTGATCCAACGCTTTCACGGCCTCGGCCACCTTGGCGTTCGTCCGGGCCCAATCCCGGACCGCGAGTTCGACCTGCCAGACCCGTTCCCCGGTGAGCAATTCACCCATGCGGGCCAATCGCTGCTGGGGTGGCAGCTCGTCGAGGTCGTGGAAGCCGCGCGCCGCGTCGTTGTGGTCGGCGCACCAGAACTGCGCGGTGGTCTCCAGGAGCTGATCGATGCCGTCGAAATGCCAGTAGAAGCTGCCCTTGGTCACGCCGAGTTCGTCGCACAGGGTGGAAATGGTGATGGCGGCGACGCCGTTTCGCAGCAGCAGGCCGAGCGCGGCGGACGTCCAGTCCTCGACTCCGAGCCTGCGTGCCCCGCGACCGGCCGCCGCCGCCTTGCGCTTGGACACCGGCTCGGCCGGTCGCGAAGCCCTGGTCCCTCCGGTCATGGCCGCCTTCCGTGTGCGCGTCGAGGCCAGCTTATCGCGCGGCGTACGGCGTGCCGGCCGACGACTGGATACACACTGACTGGTCGGTAACGGGGTGCGCGGCGAGAGGCAGCGCCCCCAGGGCGAATTCTGCGGCGATTCGCACTCTGTGCGGGCACGTACTCTGTTGAGTGCCTGCACATTTGGTGACCGTAGACCGTAGGATGGAGCCTGATGGACCACACGGACCCTTTCCCCCGCCCTATTCCCGTCACGGTACCGAAGCTGCTAGTGGGCTTAGGGTCAGCGTTGGTCGTCGCCGCGGCAATCGCATCCTTCACCTTCACCTCCACCCTCGCGCGGGTAGCCGGAGTTCCCGAGCACCTGACCTGGCTGTGGCCGGTGGTCGTCGGTCTCACCGTCGCGCTGGTCGCCTGCACTTTCATCACATTGGTGGGCATCCGGGACGAGAAGGCCACCTCGCTGGTGCGGGTCTACGAGTTGTTGCTCGTGGCCGCCGTGCTGTCGAGCATCTGCGGAAACCTGCTGTCGATCTCGCGGGATCCGATCGAGATGGGAACTCTCGGCACCGCGATCGTGGTGTCGGTTCCCCCGATCTGCCTGATGATCTGCGTCGGTAACTACCTGCTGCTCACGGCGGTCGTTCCCGTCCGCATCGTGGCCGCGATCCGTGAGGACGACTGGCGGCTGAGAGTCCTCGGTATCCCCAGTGAGTCCCCGCCGTCGAAGGAGCCGACCCCCACCCGCCACGACAGCGACTGGTGGGACCAACACCGCAGCGAAGCGCGAACTCCACCGGCGACACCGAGAACCCGGACGTAGCGAACCGGCTGGACCGCCACGGTCCCCGCCGCATCGACCTCAGGTCTGTGTGTGCGGGGACCGAGGCTCGATGCGGAGCAGTTGCTTGCCGAGGTTGCGCCCTTCGAAGAGACCACGCAGCATCGCCGGAGCGAGTTCGAAGCCCTCCTGGACATCTTCGGCGTACACAATGTCGCCCTGGGTCATCCATTCGTGCAGTCGGCCGAATGCCTCGGGGAATCGGTCGACATAGTCCAGAAAGATGAACCCCTCCATGCGTGCTCGCTTGAGCCCGAGTTGGAGGTAATTGCGTGGTCCAGGAGGCGGTTCGCCCGCCTCGTAGCCGGAGGAGATGCCGCCGCAGACCACGATGCGGGCTCGCTCGGCGATAGCGGCCAGGCCGGCGTCCAGAATCGCGCCGCCGACATTGTCGAAGAACACATCGACACCGTCGGGGGCGAGTTCGCGCAACTTCGTCTCGACGTCCTCGGCCTTGTAGTCGATGCACGCGTCGAACCCGGCGACATCGGTGACCCACGCGCATTTGGCGCTACCGCCCGCGATGCCGACCACCCTGCATCCCAAGGCTTTCGCGATCTGGCCTGCGATGGACCCGGTCGCGCCGGCAGCTGCGGATACCAGCACGATGTCCCCGGCCGAGGGCCTGCCGATATCGATCATGCCGAAGTAGGCGGTCAGCCCGGTCGCGCCGAAAATGCCGAGCATCGCCTTGGGGTCGATGCCCGGCGGGACAACGTTCAACCCGAGCAGTCCCTGGCCAGAGGCGATCGCGTAGTCCTGCCATCCGACCATCCCGCAGACCCAGTCGCCCACGGCGTACTCGGCGTTGCGGGATTCCACTACCTGCCCGACGCCGCCGGCCCGCATCACCGCACCGAGGGGTACGGGATCCATATAATTCGGGCTGTCGTTGAGCCAGCCCCGCTGGGTCGGATCGAAAGCCAGCCAGACCACCCTGACCAGTGCCTCGCCCGGACCGGGGGTCGGGGCGGGGGCCGTCCTGAGCTCGAAACCGGTCTCCTCGACCATGCCTGCCGGTCTTTCGACCAGAATCCACTGGCGATTCACCCGGCGACGTTAGCCTGCCTAACCGATCCCTGTCATCCGAGTTTTCGGCGCCGAGCTCAGAGAGGGGCGCTGCGCCACCATCGGTCGTAGAGGTCCTGGCCCGAGGCGCCGCCCGAGACTCCGAGGGCGCAGCGGGAGCGGGTGCCGTTCTCGAATTCGACCAGCATCTCGCCCGTCGGTCCGGCGATGCCTTGTGTGTCGTTCCAGCGGGCGTGTCCGCGGCCGCTGGGGCGTTGCCAGTTCTCCTCGCCGACGAAAACCGCGGTGGCGGAGGAGACGTAGCGCTCCGCCGGTTCGTCGGTTCCGCAGGTGAGCAACAAGCGGAACACCGGGTTCTGGTCACCGTTGCAGGCGAGTGCGTTCAGCGAATCGCGGGTCTGGCGCGCGTCGATGGGACGTTGGTTGCCGTCGACCGCGCTACAGCGCAGACCTTGGTAGCCGCTGTCTGCCTGGGTTTTCGGCAGCAGTTCGGGGAAAGCGTCGACGACCCACTGGTGGGCCGCCCAGGAGTTCGGGTCGATCGGAGCCGTCGACGTGGCCGCAGCCGTGCTCTCGTCGGGCGAATCACGGTTCAGCACAATCACACTCGTGACAACTGCCGCGAGCACCGCCGTCAGCGCGCCGACCACGATGCCGAGGCTACGGCGACGTGCCGGTGCACGCTCGGCCACCGCCACCGCTTCGGTGGGGACACCGAGGGCGGCGGCGGCATCGGCGGCCAGCGCACCGCAGCTCGGATAGCGCCGCTGCGGTTCCTTGGCCAGTGCGCGGGCGATCACGTCGTCGATCCGGCGCGGCAGCTCCCCGGCCACCGCGCTCGGACGGGGCGGCGGGTCGTACAGGTGTGCCGCGATCACCGCATCGACGCTCGGTCGCGGGAACGGTTTGGCACCGGTCAGCAGTTCGTAGAGGGTGCAGCCCAGTGCGTAGACATCGGCACGGTGGTCGATCGCCGTGCCGGTGAGCTGCTCGGGAGCCGCGTAGGCGACGGTCGCCAGAATCGTTCCGGCCTGGGTCAGCGTCGTCGCGGCCGCGGCCTTGGCGATGCCGAAATCGGTGACCGCGACCCGATCCGGTTGTCCCGGAATGGATTCGACCAGAATATTGGCCGGTTTGACATCGCGGTGCAGCATCCCGGCCCGGTGCGCGTGATCGAGTCCGCGAGCCACCCCGGTGACCAGATGCGCGACACGGTGCGCAGTGAGCGCGCGGTCGCGCAGCAGCGTGGCGGCGTCGGGGCCGTCGATGAAGCGCATCGCGATCCACAGTTGACCGTGCTCGATGCCACGGTCGTAGACGCCGATGATGTTCGGATGGTCCAGCCGCGCGGCGAGTTCGGCTTCGCGACCGAAGCGCGCCCGGAACTCGGGGTCGGCACCGAATTCCGCGGACAGCACCTTCACCGCGTCGCGACGCGGCAACCGGGGATGGGCGGCGACGTAGACGGTGCCCATGCCACCGACACCGAGAACCCGCTCGATCCGGTACCCGGCGAAGACCGTGCCCGGCGGCAGCGGACGGCTATTCACTGCGCACCAGCAGCGCGTACTGGGCAGCGCTCTGCTGCCTGGCGTGCGCCGGACTCCGGCCGAGGACCGAGGCGGTGTACCGGCCGTAGAGCACATGGCAGTAGACCTGGGACGGCGATGCCGGGTGCTGATCGAGGTCGTTGCAGTAGACATCCGGCACGCCGGCCGGGGTGTCGATCAGGGTGGCGGGATCGGCGGCCTGCCGCTCCTTGGTGAAGACCCGGCGCGCGGTGACCGCGTCGGGAAACCGTTCGACCAGATTGTTCCCGTTCACGGCGACGACTTCGATCTGATCCTGAAAACCGAAGTGCTTCATCAGCCGGGTGGCTCGTGGACCGAGCACGACGCCGCCGATGGCGATCGAGGCCGACCAGCCGGCATTGGCGTCGGTGTCGGCGGTGATCACCGTCGGCGTAGGCCAGTGCCCGGCGCCGAAGGGAAGCACCCGCGCGAGCATGCCGTCCCGGTCGAGCGGCAGGTCGGCGAACCGGTCCGGCGCGGTCGGCTGGAAATCCTGCAGCCGGGGGAGCTGGACGTCGAAGGTCTTGCGCACCATGGCGAGCAGCGCGGCCTGGTCCGGGCTGGTGTGCGCGGCCAGCACACTGACGACGAACGACCCGTGCGCGAGGGTGGCCGCCATGGTCGGCACGGTCGGGCGCCAATGCGCGAACGCCCCCGGGTACTCCGCGATCCGCACCGCGACGTTGTCGGCGGTGACCGCGGCGTCGGTGGCGTTCATCTGCCTGGCCGCCAGCCGCGCCTTCGTGTCGTCCGGGAAGCGCAGCAGCAACACGGTGAGCAATCGGGCGGAGCCGATCTCGGGTGCTTTGCCACGGAAGTTGACATCGCTGCCACTGACCGCGAATCCGGCGAGCATGTCCTGGGATTCGAGCACGTCGCGGACCGGTTCAGCCAGAATTCCGGCTGCTTTCAACGGTGTCGGCAGCGGCGCGGTCCGGTTGGAGATGCCGTTGGTCAGCGTCGGATCGACCTCGATCGGATCGAGCACCGCCTCACCCATCCGCACCGATTCCAGTATTCTGCCGTACTTCTCGGTACTGGAGGTCGGCGGCGTCATCGGGTCGACGCTGTTCGAACCCACATCGAGGGCGGCCAGGTCGAGTTGCTGGGGTACGGGTTCGCCGGAACGCACGCACCCGCACAGCACCGTCAACGCCGCGGCCAGGACTGCCACGGTTCGGATTCGCTCACCACGTGTGAACATCGGCTACCCCTGTCCCAGTGGAGCGTCCGGCCACCAGCGCTCCCACAGCACCGAACCCGAGGTGCTGCCGGAGATACGCAGCCTGCAGAACTGCCGGTCGGGCCCGTCGAACATCACGTCGAGCCGGCCGATGTGTGAGCCGTCGTCGCCCGTGATGGTTCCCCATCGCACCTTCCCGCTCGCACCGTCGCGTGTCCACAGCTCCTCACCCTCCACCGCCAGATTCACTGTCCACGCCGGAATCTGGGTGCGATCCGACCGGCAGACGACCGAGAGGGTTTCGACCGGGTTGCGGTCACCGAGGCAGAGCACACCGCCGACATCGACCTGCTGATCGAGCGCGAGCACATTGCCGTCCTGGTCGATGTGCAGACAGTTGTTGACGTCCTGGTATCCGACGGCAAGCGGTGCGACCGGCAGCAGGTTCGGCAAGGTCTCAGCGGCCAGGGCGGCCGCGCCCCACGCGTCGGAGTTCGTGGCGACCCGGGTAGGGGCAGCGGCACCGGAATCCTCACCGGCGAACCCCGCCGCCAGCGAAATCGCCGCCGCCACAGCCACAGCGGCAGCGATCGCCACGCCGGTCAGGAGTCGGCGCGGCGCGGCGGAGGTCTTCGGTACGCAGGCCGCGCGCGCGGCAGCAGCCAGCTCACCGCAACTCTGGTAGCGCTGTGCGGGGTCCTTGGCCAGTGCGGTGGCGATGACCGTATCCAATTCAACCGGCACCCGGCCGTTTTCGAGCGACGGCCGGGGCGGTTCGTCGGACAGGTGCGCGTACATCACCGCCGCGGGACTGCTGCGCGGGTACGGGACCGTCCCGGTGAGCAGCTGATAGAGCGTGCACCCCAGCGAGTACACATCGGCGCGATGATCCACCGGATCGCCGTTGATCAGCTCGGGCGCGGCGTAGGCCAGTGTCGCGGTGAATCCCGCACCCTGGCCGAGGGCTCCGTCACCTTCGGCGGTGCGGGCGATCCCGAAGTCGGTGACCAGCACCCGATCCGGTTCCCCCGGTTCCGCGGTGAGCAGCAGGTTCGCGGGCTTCACGTCGCGATGTTGCAGGCCGACCCGGTGGATCTCGTCGAGACCGTTCGCCGATTCGGTCACGATGCGCAGCGCCCGCTCGACCGGAATCGCGGTCTCCTGCCGGATCAGCTCGGCGACATCGCCACCGTCGACGAACTGCATCGCGATCCACAGGCGGCCGTCCTGCTCACCGCGATCACGGACCGCGACGACATTCGGATGTTGCAGCCGCACAGCGACTTCCGCTTCGCGCAAGAACCGCGCGCGGAATTCCTCGTCGTCGGTGTACCGGTCGGACAGAATCTTCAGCGCGTCGTGCCGGGGGAGCCGAGGGTGGCGCGCGAGGTACACCTCGCCCATGCCACCGGCACCGAGTCGCCGTTCGATCCGGTACCCGGCGAACTCGTCGTCAGAACGGAGCATCTGCCCACCACCGGTCGTAGAGTTCCTGGCCCGTTGTCGCACCGATCACGACGACCATGCAGAAGTTCCGGGTCGGTTCGTCGAACCCGACACCGACCAAGCCGAGATCGCCGGTGGACACGGTCATCGTCGACCACGTCACCCGGCCACGCCCGGTAGCGTGTTCCCACTTCTGGTCACCGAGAACCACGGCACCCGGTTCGTTCACGAGGATGAAGGGGTTCCGGTTCGTCGAACAACGCACGTCGACATCGCGGATGGGGTTGTTGTTGCCGGTGCAGGCGACGCGCGCGACTTCGTCGGGCATCAGGTCCAGATCGGCCGGCCCACCGGAACCCACCGCCATGGCGGCGCATCGAATGCCCTGATGTCCGGTTCGGGTCGGGGTGGCGGGCAGCAGCCCGGGCAGCGCGTCGACGATGAAGGCATAACGCCCCCAGGTCACCCCGGCGCTGCTGGTCGGTGTGACGGGACTCGCCGTCGAATCGTCGGGGTCACGGACGACCACCACGGTGACGGCGAGTGCCACCACCAGCATGATGACGGCCGCTGCCACGGCGGCGTACCGCAGCCGCGGATTCGCCTGCCGTGGTGACTGTTTCGGCACGGGTGCGCCAGGGCGTTCGGTGATGGGCGGCGGAACGGCCGCGACCACGGTGTGATCGGCCGCCACACCGAAAGCACCCGCGGCCGCGGCGGCCAGTGCACCGCACGACGAATAGCGTTCGTCGGGGTTCTTCGCCAGCGCACGGGCCAGCACCGCGTCGATCGCGGGCGGCAGTTCCGGCCGAAGGGCGGTGGCTCGCGGCGGCGGCGCCATCAGATGCGCCTGCATCACCGCGACCACCGAATCGCGGGGGAACGGTTTCGTGCCGGTGAGCAGTTCGAACAGGGTGCAGCCCAGGGCGTAGACATCGGCGCGATGATCCACGCGCTGTTCGGTCAGCAGTTCCGGCGCCGCGTAGGCGAGCGTCGCCACGACCGTCCCGACCGCGGTCAGCGCGGTGCCGTCACCGGCGGCCCTGGCAATGCCGAAATCGGCGACCAGCACACGATCCGGTGCGTCCTCGACCGGCTCGAGCAGGATATTGGCCGGTTTCACGTCGCGGTGCAGCAGGCCGTGGCGGTGCGCCTCGTCCAGCCCGCGCGCGGTCTCGGTGACGATGTGCACGGCCCGCGCCGGCGGTATCGGCGACTCGCGGCGCAGTAGCGCGGCCACGTCCGTCCCCGCCACGAACTCCATCGCGATCCACAGCCGGCCGTCGTGTTCGCCGCGGTCGTGCACCGCGACGATATTCGGATGATCGAGCCGGGCGGTCAGTTCGGCCTCGCGCAGGAAACGCGCCCGGAATTCCTCGCCCGCACCGGCATTCTCGGGCAGTACCTTGATCGCGTTGCGGCGAGGCAGTCGCGGATGGGCGGCCACGTACACCGTGCCCATGCCGCCGGAGCCGAGCACCCGCTCGATCCGGTATCCGGCGAAAACGGTTCCCGAGGGAAGGGTTTCGGTCATCGCCTCTACTCGCTGTTCACCAGCAGCGCGTACTGCGCGGCCGCTCGTTGCAGGACATCCTGGTAGTCCCGGCTGAAAACGACTCCGACATAGCGGCCGTATCGAAGGCGGCAGCTGAACTTGGTCATCGGCGAGTTCTTCATCGACTCCGCGCAGTTGATGTCGACCATGCCCTTCGGTGGTGGAACGACGAATTGGTCGTTGTTGTCGGGCAGGTTGGCGAAGAACGCGGTCGCGGTCGCCGCGTCGGCGAAGCGCATCAGCCGGTCGTATCGGTTGAGGCCCACCAATTCGGCGACCTCGCGGGTGGGTTGGTAGAAGTGGCCCGCCCGCGGACCGAGAACGATGCCGCGCGCCTGCACCAGGCTTTCCCACCCCGCGACTTCGCTGAAGTCGCCGAGAATCACCACCGGATACGGCCAGCGGCCCGGTGCCTCGGGCACCATGCGTCCCAGCATGCCGTCACGGTCGAGCGGCAGGTCGGCGAATTGCTCGGGCGGGGTGAGCACGATATCGCGCAACATCGGCCGCTGTTCCTCGAAAGCCTTGCCCGCCAGCGTTGTCAGCGCGGGGAGGTCGGGCGAGGTGTGCCCGGCCATGACCGTGACGACGAACGAGTCCATGGCGATCGTCGCCGCCAGCGTCGGCACCGACGGACGCCAATGCGCGCGAGCCGCCGGGTGCCCGGGGATCGAGACGGCCACGTTGTCCGCGCTCACCGCGGCGTCGGCGGAGTCGATCTCCTGCGCGGCCAGTCCCGCGGCCGCCGCATCGGGAAATCGCAGCAGCGTGACCTGCAGAATTCGGCCACTGCCGATCGAGAACTCGGTGGAAGTATCGGTGGCGCCGACGGTGTAGCCGGCCAGCATGCCGTGGCGCTCCAGGACCGCCCGCACCGGATTGGCCAGTAGCGCCGCCGCTTTCGCGGCGGTGGGCAGGGGGTCCGAACCGGACTTCGTGCGGGGTACGGTGAGTGCCGGGTCGACCCTGGCCGGATTGGCCATGGCCTCGCCGAGCCGAACCGATTCGACCACGCGCCCGTGATACTCGCTGCCGTGTTCGGGCGCGCGCAACGGGAAGCGGCTGTAGGGGCCGACATCGAGGGTGGCGGGATCGGGCACGGGAGTCGGATCACCGGTCACCGTGCAACCCGAGGCCGCGGCGAGGATCACGCCGAGGGCGACCGCGAGGGGTGCGAGTCTCACAGCGGTGCCTCCGTCCACCAGGCGGCCCGCAGCTCGGTGCCGTTCTGCGCACCGGTGACGACGATGTAGCAGAAGCTGCGGTCGGGATCGTCGAAGTACAGCCGCAGGTAACCCGTGAGCTGAGGGGCCTTGTAGAGGTCGAGATAGGTTCCCCAGTGCAGATTTCCGTGGCTCGACGGCCTGGTCCACTGTTCGTCGCCCTCGGCGCGATCGTAGGTCGGCGGCGGGGCGATCGGCGAGCGGTCGGCGTTGCACACGAGTTCGATCGTCTGCACCGGTTCACGATTGCCGAAACACATGATCCGCCCGGTCGGGACGAAGACGTCGACGGGCAGGTCCCGCATTCTCTCGTCGGAGGGCCTGCACCCCCACATCTCCTGATATCCGGTCCCGAACTGTGAAGCGGGAAGCAACTCCGGAAATGCTTGTGCGACATAGGTGTACGCGCCCCAGGAGACCGGGTCTACCGCGGTTTGCGGACCGAGCGCGATCGCGGTCGGCGCGTGTTCGGTGGACCCGGTTCGGGTGACGCCGAGCACCCCAGCCGTCAGCGCGATCAAAACCGCGGCGGCCAGCGCGCCGTAGACGAGCGGGCGCCGCCGGGTGGGTGCCCGGACCGCGGCCAGCCGGACCGTCCCCTGCGCGGCGACGGACGCGGCCGCTGCCAACGCACCGCAGGACGGATACCGGTCGCCGGGGTTCTTCGCGAGCGCGGTCGCGATCACCTCGTCGAATCCGGGTGGGAGCCCGGGCTTGCCGAGTGCAGGCGGCGCTTCGTGCAGGTGCGCGTACATGACCGCGGCCGGGGTGTCGCGGGGGAACGGCACCGACCCCGTCAGCAGTTCGTAGAGCACACAGCCCAGCGCGTACACGTCGGTTCGGTGATCGATCGCCCCGCCGTTGATCTGCTCGGGCGCGGCATAAGCCAGGGTCGCGCTGAGCCCGGCACCGGTCGAATTCGTGGGTGCGTCAGCGGGTCTGGCGATGCCGAAGTCGGTGATCAGCACGCGGTCGGGGCGGCCGTCCTGTTCGGCGACAAGGATATTGGCCGGTTTCACGTCGCGGTGCAGCACCCCTTTGCGGTGCAGCAGATCGAGTCCCTTGGCAGCCTCGGTGATGATCCTGACCGTCCGGTCCAGCGGCAGCGCGTCCGGTCCACGGCGGATCAGCTGGGCGAGGTCGACACCGTCGACGTACTGCATCGCGATCCACAGTCGGCCTCCGTGCTGACCGCGATCGCGCACCGCGACCAGGTTGGGGTGGCTCAGCCGGGCCGCGATCGTGGCCTCACGCAAGAAGCGCTCACGGAACACCGCATCGCCGGAGTGCTTGTCGGACAGCACTTTCAGCGCGTCCTTGCGCGGCAGCCGCGGATGACCGGCCAGATAGACCGTGCCCATACCGCCCATGCCGAGGCGTCGCTCGAGGCGGTACCCGGCGAAATCCATGCCCTCAGAAACAGTCAACCGTCGTGCTTCCCGAACCGATCGGCGCCGGGACCCTTCCGGCGCGAGTCGACCGACCCATGATCGACCGGCCGACTATAACCCGACAGGCGGTCGGGTAACCGGTCGATAGTTCGAGTACTTTTCGACGTGGTTCTCGGTGTGCGCCCCGGCAATTCGGGGCGTGCGCGCCGCGAGGACACACGGCACGGTGGAGCTATGAACAAGCTCGCGGCGTCGTCCGCACTCGCTCTCTTCCTGCTCGCGTCCGCCGTCGGCGCGGGCTCCGCGCACGCCCAGCAGCCGGTGGCGGACACCGGCTCGTCGAGTCTGGACGTGCTCTGCAGCCCGGTCGGCGGCCTGCTGGTCGCGGTGGGCAGCGCCGAGAATCCGTACGGCCCGCTGCTCGTGGCGGTCTGCCTCAACCGGTGATCAGGGCGGAGTCAGCTTGGTGACCGTGCCGAGAAAACTGGTGACGTACAACGACTTCGGGTCCCAGCCGGGGCCGGATCCGAATCGTGCCGACGAGGACGAGGGCAGGCCGTCGGCGATCGCGCAGGTTCGGCCGGTATCCACATCGACCTGCTGGACACTGCCCGCGACGTTGAGGGTGACGTAGGCCTTGCCATCCTGGCCGACGGTCAGATCGTCGGCCGAGTTCAGTGGTCCGATGCCGGGAATCACAGCCTGTCGCGGCGGGCTTTCGGGATCGGCGTAGTCGACGGCAGCTCTGCCGTTGTCGGAGGCGGTGTTGTCGACGAGATCGGGACCAGCCTAGGGGGACGGTCGTGGAACTCGCACCGAAACAACGGATCGGCCGTGGACGTCGGCGACGCCGCGGTGGGGCAATGGAGCCGGAGGTGCGGCAGGTGTCCCCCGCCTCACAGGTTGCCCGCTTCGAGGATGGTCAGCAGTCGGTCGGCCGCGTGGCGCGCTCGGCGGGTGATCTCCTCGGCGTCGGGCTGCGCTGCGCCGAGTAACACCTGGTCGAAGAGCCCGGCCTTCAGCAGTCCGCCGAACACCGCGGCCGCCTCGTAGTTGTCGGCGATTCGCCAGCCCGACTGCTCGCGCCACCGGTCCAGATAGGACGCGAAGATCAGGCCGCCGCGGCCGAGGACTTCCCGCCGATAGATGCGCCCGAGTTCGGGAAAACGATCCGCGTCGTGAGCGACCACCCGGTAGAGCGCGAGCTGCTCGTCGGAGAGGGCATGGCGAAGGTACTCCTCGCCCGCGCGAGCCAAGCCGACCTCGGGCGGATCGGTGTACCAGGCGGGGTCGCGAGAGGTGTCGCCTTCGGGTGCGCAGAGTCCCGCGATGACGGCGGTGAAGAGCTCGTCTTTCGTCTCGAAGTGGCGGTAGAGGGTCTTGATCGAGACGCCGGCGTCGTCGGCGATCTTGTTGACCGAGCTCGCGGCGTATCCCTCGTCGAGGAAGGCCGTGCGCGCGGCTGCGACGATCTGGGCACGCTTGCGCGCCATCAGCCCGGCCTTGGGATCGTCTGTCGCCCACGTTCTGACCATGTGTCCGCCTTCCGTCTTGACCGACCTTACGACAGTAGTTACTGTCGTTTCAAACAACAGTAACTACTGTCGTGAGGGTGGGTTGTCCGAGTGGGCGATCGCGATCTCGCGCGACCACACAGAGGCGGGGCTCGGAACATGAAACTGGTGGTCTTCGGTTCGACCGGGATGGGCGGCAGCGCCGTTGTCGCGAAAGCGCTCGAACGCGGGCACGACGTGACAGTCCTCGCTCGTTCCCAGGCAAGCGCCGACAAAGCGCCACACGGCGTTCGCGTCGTGCGCGGTGACGCGTTGGACCCGGCGGCCGTCGAGCGCACGCTGGACGGCACCGACGCCGTGATCCAGTACCTGGGTGTCGGCGGACTCGGTGACGGCAAACCCAATGACCTCGTACCGGAGGCCACGCGCGTGATCATCGAGAAGATGCGCGAGCGCGGCATCGAACGACTCGTGTGCGCGAGCAACATGGGGCTGCCCGGTTCCGGTGCGGTGCTTTTCCGTCGCGTCCTGGTGCCGCTGTTCGCGCGCCGGCTGCCGCCTATCCTCGACGCCAAAGTAGCGATGGAAGCCCAGCTCGCGGCCAGTGAGCTGGCGTGGACAGCCGTGCGTCTCCCGGGCTTGAAAGCGGTGTCCGACAAGGGAACCGTCAAGGTCGACGCGAGCGGGCGGGCGACGGGCTACTCCATCACCTGCGGCGATGCCGCCGACTTCATGCTCGACATCATCGAGCGCCCCAAACACCTGCGCACAGCGGTCGGCATCGCCAACTGACAGCTCACAATCCTGGCCGCCCCCGACTCGCGGGCGCCGGCCGATGTTGTCCTCGCTCTGGAGGGGAGGGCGAGGGCGGCAACGGGGATGGGGCCGTTCACCTTTCGGTGGGCGGCCCCGTTGGCGTGCTCGGGGGTGATGCCGCGAGCAGGGGTGATCACTGGTCAGTCGACCGCGCGGGTCTCCCGCTCGATGTCGGCGAGTGTTGCTATCAACCGCGCGGTCGTGGCGATCACCTCGTCGCGCACGCGCGTGTCCTCCAGTACGGCGGCGCGCAGGACCGTGCCGAAACACGCACTGATGATCGTGAAGGTCAGCACGTCGTACTCGTCGTCGTCACCGGGGCCGAGAATCTGGATCACCTGCATCTTGACCAGCAGACGCAACCGTATTTCCAGCTCGGGCATGCCGCTGCTGTAGAAGTCCAACCCCGCTATCAGCGCACGCACCAGAGGAACGTCGGTGGACATCTCCTCCATGATGGCTTCGAGTACGCCCAGAACCAGTTGCTGCACCGGAGTGTCGGACAGATCGCGCACGCGTTCGGTGAATCGCCGCTCGATATTGCCCTGGATGCGCGAGAGGAGCTCGTCGACGATCATCGCGCGGTCGGGGAAGTATCGATAGACGGTTCCGATGCTGACCCCCGCGGCAGTGGCGATCCGGTTGGTCGAGGTGTTGGTGATGCCCCGCTCGCCGAAAAGCTCTGCGGCCGTGTCGAGGATGTGCTCGCGAGTCGCCTTGGCCCGATCCTGGGTGGGGCGACGCCGATCGGTCGATTTGGGCGGCATCGAACCCTCCTCCCCGGGCCGATCGGAAGCTCGGCGTCGGCAAGTCTAGTTTCGGCGGCGACGGCCCGAAATGGGGCGGCGCCCGAAATCCGGACAGCTCGATGATGGCCGGTCACGACGCGTGATCGGTGGGGCGGCCGCGATATCAGGAGCCTGACTCCGATTCAAACGATGCGCAAACGATGCATTTTTGCCCGATCGGTGTCACAATCGAAGGGTGGATGCCGAACGAGTAGCAATCGCGCTTCGACCGTGCGAGCCCGCAACCGGTGATGACGGATCCGCGCGGTTCGCCGACTGGCTCGCGCGCACACAGATCTCGGTACGTGGTCATGTCGACGAGTTCGTCCGCGCGCGCTGCCGGGCCGAACTCGACTCGGCGGGATTCTCGCTCCCGAGCCGGTTGATGATCGATTTCGCGTCGGGCGGCAAGTGCGTACGGTCGGTCTTCGTCTATCTCGGCTGGCTGTGCGGCGGCGCAGGGGAATCCGAAGCCGCCCTGCGCGCGGCCGCAGGTGCGGAGCTCCTGCACGCGTTCGCGCTGGTGCAAGACGACGTGATGGACGAGTCGGCGGTCCGGCGGGGAGAGCCGTCAGCCCACCTCCGGCTCGCCGCGTGGCACCGCGATCAGGGATTGTCGGGCTCGCCGGCCCGATTCGGTGAGTCCGCGGCGATCCTCATGGCCGACCTGTTCCTGGTGTGGGCGGAGCGCATGATGCGCGAGAGCGGCCTGCCTGCCGCCGCGCTGGATCGGGCATGGCCGCGCTACGACGCGATGCGCAGCGAACTGGCGGTAGGTCAGCTCGCGGATCTGACCAACGACGCGAACCGGCTTCCGAGCGTGGGCGAGGTGATGGATATCGCGCGGCGCAAGTCCGGCAACTACACAGTGCGGCGCCCACTCGAATTGGGTGCGGCGATGGCCGGCTGCGACGAGACGGTGATGCGCGTTCTCGGTGAATACGGCGAAGTGATCGGGGAAGCGTTCCAGCTCCGTGACGACCTTCTCGGCATCTTCGGTGATCCATCGACTACCGGGAAACCCACCGGAGACGATGTCCGGGAACGCAAGGCGACCACCGTGATCGCGCTGGCCGATCAGCTCGCCGAGCCGTCGGATCGCGCCCGGCTACGAGAGCTCTGGCGGGCCGAGTCCATCGATGAGCAGGCCGTAGCGCTCGCCCAGACCGTGATCGTCGACAGCGGCGCACGCCGGCGTGCCGAGCAGATGATCGGCGAGCGCGTCGAGCATGCGCGTCGGCTTCTCCAGGACGCCGACCTCGAACCGTCGGTGGCCGACGCGCTGCACCGAATGGCGCTGTTGTGCACGCACCGCTCGCACTGACCGGCGAATCCGCCGCTCCCATCGAAAGGAAGCAATGCGCACGATATCGGGAACAACCGATGAGGTGGTCGTCGTCGGGGCCGGCCTGGCAGGACTGGCCGCCGCGTTGCATCTGGCAGGACGCGGACGCAGCGTCACGGTGGTGGAGCGCGATACGGTCCCCGGTGGCCGGGCCGGACGACGCGACGTCGACGGCTATCTGCTCGACACCGGACCGTCGGTGCTCACCATGCCCGACATCGTCGCCGACACCCTCGCCGCGGTCGGTGACAGTCTCGAGTCCCGGTTGGAGCTGTTGCCCGTCGCCCCGGCCTATCGCGCCCACTTCGCCGACGGCACCGGGCTCGATGTCCACAGCGACGCCTCGGCCATGGAGGAATCGGTCCTGGCGTTCGCCGGACCGAAAGAGGTCGGGGGATATCGCCGGCTGCGCACGTGGCTGAGCGAGCTGTACCAGGTCGAATTCGAACGGTTCATCGCCGCGAATGTCGACTCTCCGCTCGGGCTGCTCACGCCGGCGTTCGCGCGGTTGATCGCGTTGGGTGGATTCCGGCGCCTCGACAGGGCCATCGGATCGTTCCTCACCGATGAACGGCTGCGCCGCGTCTTCACCTTCCAGTCGCTCTACGCGGGCGTTTCGCCACAACGCGCACTGGCGCTGTACGCGGTGATCTCCTACATGGACACCGTGGGCGGGGTCTCCTTTCCGCGCGGCGGCATGCGCGCACTACCCGACGCCCTGGCCGCCGCCGCTGTCGATGCCGGTGTGACGTTCTGTTACGGCGAGACCGTCAACGACCTGGAGCGGCGTGGATCCCGGATCACCGGGGTGCTCACCGAGCGTGGCCGCCGAATTCCTTGCGACGCTGTCGTTCTGGCGACCGAACTTCCCACCGCCTACGAGCTGCTCGACCGCGTCCCGCGTCGCCCGAGCAGTTGGCGCCCGGCGCCGTCCGCGGTCGTCATGCACGTCGGTGTCCCCGAATCGGTGCCTACCGCTCATCACAACCTCGTCTTCGGCGCCGCGTGGGAGCAGACCTTCGACGAACTGATCGGTGCCGGAAAAGTGATGACCGACCCGTCGTTGCTGGTGACCCGCCCGACCGCGACCGATCCCACCCTGGCCCCACCCGGCCGCGACCTGTTCACTGTTCTCGCCCCGGTGCCCAACCTCTACCGCAGCGGTGACCTCGACTGGGATCGCCGTGCCACTGCCTACGGCGAGGAGCTGGCCGCGATAGTCGAGAACCGGTTGGTCCCTGGCTTCGTCAGCGACGCCCGGGTCGTGCATCTGGACACGCCCGCCGACTGGCAGCGGCAGGGCCTGCTGGCCGGAACCCCGTTCTCGCTCGCGCACACCTTCGCCCAAACCGGCCCTTTCCGCCCCGCGAACCTCCCGCGCGGTGTGAGCAATGCGGTGCTGGCGGGCTGCGGCACCGTACCCGGCGTGGGCGTACCGACAGCACTGCTGTCGGGCCGCCTCGCCGCCGACCGCGTCACCGGCACGGTGTCCGCGTCGCGGGCTTCGACCCCAACCTCGATCGGAGGCGATCGACGATGATTCGCACGGAACTCGACGCGGCCGGAATCCGCGATGCTCGACTGCGCGAGGCTTATCAGCGCTGCCGGGAACTCAACGCGCGCCATGGCCGCACCTTCTTCCTCGCCACCCGGCTGCTCGCGCCCGCCCAGCGACCGGCGATCCACGCTCTCTACGGCTTCGCCCGGTGGGCCGACGACATCGTCGACGAGCCACCGACCGACGATGCAGCGGGCACTCCGGCGCAACGGCTGGACGCGGTGACGAAGGACCTGCACGACAGCCTTTCCGGTACCCCGGTCGACGACCCGATCTTCGCCGCGTTGGCCGATACCGCCGCCAGATACGAAATAGACCACGTCCTGTTCGACGAATTCCTCGACTCGATGCGCATGGATCTGACCATCACCGACTACCCCGACCGGGCCGCGCTCGACCGCTATGTGCACGGTTCGGCCGACGTGATCGGTTTGCAGGTACTGCCGGTGCTCGGCACCGTCGGCGAACGAGCCGATGCTGCCCCGTACGCGGCCGCGCTGGGAAAAGCGTTTCAGCTCACCAACTTTCTCCGCGATATCGCCGAGGATCTCGACCGCGGCCGGGTGTACCTACCGGCCGACGAACTGGCTGCCCATGATGTGGACCGCACCAGGTTGCAGTGGTGTCGTTCTCGCCGACGCACCGACGCGAAGGTCCGGTCGGCGCTGGCCGAGCAACACGCGATCGCGCGCGACTGGTATCGGTACGCCGACAGCGGAATAGCGCAGCTACATCCGGTGTCGCGCCCCTGTGTAGCCACCGCGGCGGTGCTGTACTCGGAAATTCTCGACCGCATCGAGGAAAGCGAGTTCGCGGTGTTCACCGCGCGCGCCACCGTGGGCAACGCGCGCCGCACCCGCGTTGCCGGTTCGGCGTTGGCTCGTGCGCTGTGGGCGCGGCGAGGCAGCCGCGCTCGCGCACTGACGAACGCGGCAGGCTGATCGTCAGCTGGACGGCACCGCGCCGTCGGCGGGGTTGTGTTCGGCGGTGCCGGTGATGTTGCGAACCATGCCGCCGAATACGGCGTTGTGAAACGGCGTGATCGCTTTCCAGTAGAGGTGTCCGGCGAGACCGTGCGGCTGGAAGATGGCCCGCTGCCGATAGCGGGAGCCGCCGGTCGGGTCCGGTTCCACACCCAGTTCGAGCCACGCCAGTCCCGGGAGCTGCATCTCGGCGCGCAGCCGCAGCAGATGGGGCCGGTCGATGTATTCGACGCGCCACCAGTCCAAGGCTTCGCCCGAGTGCAGGTGGCGCGGGTTCTTGCGGCCGCGGCGTAACCCGACACCGCCGGTGACACGGTCGATCCAGCCGCGCAGTGACCAGGCGAGAGGGAAGGAGTACCAGCCGTTCTCGCCGCCGATGGCTTCGATCACCGCCCACACGGTCTCGGGGTCGGCGTCGGTGTGCTGCTCACGGAGGTCCTCGTAGAGCGAGCCGCCCGACCACGCGGGGTCGGTGGGCAGCGGATCCGAGGGCGCGCCGAACGTGCTGGCATCGGACCAGCGGGTGGGTACGTCGGCATGGCGAATACGGGTCAGCGCCAGTTCCACGGCACGCGCGTAGGGGGTGAGGCCTTCGGCGGGATCCGGGATGTAGGTGGCGATATCGTGCTCGGCGCACACGACTTCATGCACGAGCGACTCGATGAGCGGTACGGCCAGTGCTCGTGGCACCGGGGTCACGAGGTTGACCCATTGCGCCGACAGCCACGGCGTGAGCACCGGAACCGGCAGCACCACGCGACGAGTCAGCCCGGCGACGACAGCGTATTCGCGCATCATGGTCAGGTAGGTCATCACGTCGGGCCCGCCGATATCGAAGGCGCGATTGACGTCGGCGGGCAACTCCGCGGCCTGCACCAGGTAGTAGAGGACGTCCCGAACGGCGATGGGCTGGATCCGGTTGTGCACCCATCGCGGGGTGATCATCGCGGGCAGGCGTTCGGACAGGTATCGCAGCATCTCGAAACTGGCCGAACCGGATCCGATGATCACCGCGGCGCGCAGTTCCGCCGTGGGAACACCGGATTCGCGCAGAATTTCGCCGACCTCGGCGCGGGAGGCGAGATGGCGCGACAGCGTCGCGTGCTCGGGGATGATGCCGCCGAGATAGACGATGCGGCCGACGCCGGCCGAGCTCGACGCGGCCGCGACGAGCCGCGCCGCCTCGCGATCGATGTCGGAGAAGTCGTCCCGGGCCAACGAGTGCACCAGGTAGTAGACGACCTCCTGGTCGGCGACGGCGGCGCGCACCTCGTCATCGTCGGTGACATCGCCACGGACGATCTCGACCTGTTCCCGCCACGGAACCTCTGCCAACTTCTCCGGGGTCCGGGCCACCACCCGGACCTGATGGCCGGCCTGGATCAGCTCGGGCACCAAACGTCCACCGATGTAGCCGGTCGCGCCGAAAACCACACACCGCATGCTCATCACCCGTTCCCTGTGCTCGTCATCGGCTTTATTCGATGCAGAAATGATTCATCATATCGGGACGGTGATCGTTGTGCGAGCTGTTGCCGTGCGGACTATCCCCAGTCCCGTCGTGTCGCGGGCATCGCGGCGTTGCCTGTCGCTTCGGGCACTACGCCGAGGACCTGGTGAATCCCGAGTCCGCCGTCCTCGAAGCCTAGCGCGGAGGCGGCCATATACAGCCGCCAGATTCGGGCTCGCCCTTCGCCGACGAGCGAAACCGCCTGTTCCCACGCGTTTTCCAGATTCGCGACCCACTGGCGGAGGGTGCGTTCGTAGTGCTCGCGCAGGGCCTCGACGTCACGGACCTCGAATCCGGCGCGTTGCATGGCGAGCACGACCTCGCCCACATCGACGAGTTCGCCGTCCGGGAAGACGTAGCGACCGATGAAGGATCGATTGCGCATGACGGAGCCGCCCGGCGAGGAGATGGCGTGGTTGAGCAGCCGTCCGCGCGGGTGCAGCAGTGCGCGCAGGGTGTCGAAGTATTCGGCGGCGCGCCCGGAGCCGACGTGTTCGAACATGCCGATCGAGGAGATGGCGTCGAACTCCTCGCCGCGCAGGTCCCGATAGTCGGCAAGCCTGATCTCGACACTGTCCGACAACCCCGCGTCGGCGACTCGTTTGCGGGCGAGCTCGACCTGAGCACTGCTGATGGTGACACCGACGACCTGAGCACCGTAGGTCGACGCCGCGTGGATCGCCATGGACCCCCAGCCGCAGCCCACGTCGAGCAGTCGCAGGCCCGACTGCTCGGCCAGGCCCAATTTGCGGCAGATCAGGTCGTGCTTGGCTTGCTGGGCGGCCTCGAGCGAGCCGTCGTCGTCCGGCACGAACCGCGCGCAGGAGTAGGTCATGCTCGGGCCGAGCACCAGCCGGTAGAAGTCGTTGCTGACGTCGTAGTGATGACTGATCGCCGCCGCATCGCGCCGCTTGGTGTGTAGGGGTCCACGCTGCGGGCGGGCTTCCTCCGGCGGTGGTTCCAGGCGGCGACCGAGCGCCCCGAGCTGGCGCGCCGCGCCGATGGCCTGCCATGTCGCACCGAGACCGAGACGGGCATCGTTCGGCGCGGTCGACTGGAGTGCTCGAAGCATCGTGAAGATATCGCCGTCGAGATCCACCGCGCCGGACACGAAAGCCCGCGCCAAGCCGAGCTCGCCCGGCGCCCAGACCAGATGACGCAGCGCGTCCTCGGAGCGCACGCGCATCGTGCCGGGGCTCTCACCGTCGGGATGGATCGTGCTGCCGTCCCAGAACTCGAACCCCACCGCGGGGCGGGGGCCCAGCGTGGCTCGCAGCAGAGGTCGGAACGCGGTAGCGATCGTGGACTGGTTACCCATCCGACCACTATGGCCCGCCTCGCGCCGCCGCTGCGGCAACGACGCGGCGCCATCCGTGCCAGATCAGGGAACTCGGGTGAACAGCTCGTAGCTGTGGCCGTCGGGGTCGCGAACATAGACCCCGCGCCCACCTGCCAGGTGATTGACCTGCCGGTCCCATCCGTGTTCGGGCCCTGAGCCGTACTCGACCGCCGGCCATGTAGCCAGCCGCCCCAGCACGGCGTCCAAGGTGTCGTCATCGACCAGGAAGGCGTAGTGGCCGGGCTCGACTTGCCCGCGGTCGTCGAAGTCGAACGTCAGGTCGTCGTTGACCCGCACCGGCACGAAGGGCCCGCTCGGTACTGAGACCGTCAGTCCCATCAGCTCGGCGAAAAAGGTTGCCGCGGAACACTTGTCGGTCGCCGGAATGATCGTGTGATTGAGAACGATGGACATCGCCACCTCCTGATCAGTGGACCCGGAAAGGTCATTTATATGCGATACGCATACAAATATACGTGCACATCGCATACAATGTCGAGGGTGGGCACACGCGACGGTAGAAACTCCCCATCCACAACCGGTCCTGCGGTGACCGAACCCCGCCATGCGGTCGACGGAGGTCCGGCACTGTTTCGGCTGGTCCGTTTCTGGTCACGCCGCTGGAGCAACCAGGCATTCACCGGCTCCAGCTCAGAGTCAGACGATGACCGGCGGCGTGTGCAGCACATCCAAGTCGTGGAAGCCGTCGCCGCCACGCTTCGGACAGACAGGGAAACCACCGTCACCGACGTTGCCGAACAGCTCGGCCTCGACCACTCCGGTGCCAGCCGCATGGTGCGTGACGCCGTCGCGGCCGGATACCTCGCCCGGGAGGGCTCAGCGGACGACCGCCGCCGGGTCGTCGTGCGACTCACCGGCAGCGGCCGCGAGCTGTCCGCCGCATCCCATGACTGGCAACGCCGATGCTTCGATCAACTCACCGCGTCGTGGACCGAGCACGACCGTCGCCAATTCGCCGGCTACCTGGAACGCCTCGCCGACGAAACGATCCGATGAGCTCCCGCTTCGAACAGGTGGCGACGCTGATCCGCGGTAGTCGGGGTCGGGCGTAGCGTCTAGCGATATGGCCGCGAGATCCAAGCACACCCTTCCCCCGGTGGGTACGAGGGAGCTGGTGGCCGCGTGCCGAACCGAGATTCCCGCACTGACCAGGCAGTTGATTGCCGCGATCTTCACCGATATTCCGGAGTGGACCGACTACTCGCCGGTGAGCCGGGAGGACCTGCACCATGCGTGCTGCCGGTATCTGACCAGGGTGCTCGATCTGGTCGCCGGTGACGTGACGAGCCCGGACCGCGACGATGTCGCCGCCGCTATCGGCCGCAATCGGGCCGCGCAGGGCGTGCCGCTGGAGGTCATGTTGCGGACGTTCCGGCTCGGCGGTCAGATCGTGTGGGAGGCGCTGCTCGACAAGGCCGGGGAACTCCCGCCCGGTGAGGTCCGCAAGATCGGAGTGGCGACCTGGTCGGCCATCGACGGCATGTCGTCGTCGCTGGTCACTTCCTATCGCAGCACCGAACTGGAGCAGGTACGTCGTGACGAGCGGCGCCGACACGGCGTGATCGAGGACCTGCTGGCGGGCAGCGCCCGCGACGCGACCTTCGCCGCGCGTGCGGCGCGCGAGCTGAACTTGCCCGCTCACGGTGGGTACCTGGTGGTCGCGGTGCGCGGTGACCGTCCGCACGTGGAGTTCGGCACCGAGACCGCGTTGGCGGCCATGGGCATTCGGTCGGTCTGGCACGACCGTGTCGAGACCACAGTGGGGCTGGTCTCGCTCGAGCAGCGAGACGGTTCCGCTGTGCTGGACCAGGTGGGAAGCCGGATCCGGGGCCGGGCGGCGGCGTCACCGGTGGTGCAGGGATTGGCGCAGATCGATACGGGCCACGCGCTGGCGATGCTCGGCTTGGAGACCCTGCCCGCGACAGTGCGGGGCTTGGTGTCGTTGGAGGAGCGCTACCCCGAAGCGCTGTTGCTGCGCTCTCCCGACCTGACCGCGCTCATGGTCGCGCGCACCCTCGGCCCGGTGCTGGAACTACCGGTCAAAGAGCGCGAGATCCTGTTGCGCACCCTGGCGATCTGGCTGGAGGAGAACTGCTCGGCGGCGAATGCCGCGCCGCGACTGCACTGCCATCGCAACACCGTGATCAACAGGCTCCAGCGAATCTCGGCCCTGCTGGGTCGGCGGCTGGAAGGACAGCGGTCCTACCTGGAACTCTCCCTCGCCTTGGCCGCGCTGGAGATGGGTGTGAACCCACCCGGCTGACTCCCCGCAACCGCGACTGGTTGGGCGCTGCGCCCATTTTCGAGCTCCGATTTCTGGGCTGCCGGTTGGTTGTTTGTGCATTTGTGGACCGTGAGACTCGACAGATGATCCAAGCCACGACCGTGGATGGGTTGATCGTTCGAGCTGAGGAGCACCACGAGTGCTGGAATTCGATCTATTGGTGATCGGTGGTGGACCGGGCGGATACGTGGCCGCCATCCGTGCCGCGCAACGCGGCCTGAAGGTCTGTGTGGTGGAGAAGGAGCGCCCTGGCGGCGTGTGCCTGAACTGGGGTTGCATCCCCACCAAGGCGATGCTCCGCTCGGCGGAGGTCTTCCAGACTCTCACCACCGCAGCGGAATTCGGTGTTCACGCCGACAATGTGCGCTACGACTTCGGTGCGGTGCGCCAGCGCAAGGACTCCATCGTCAAAGAACTGACCGACGGTGTAGCCGGCTTGCTGAAGGCCAACGGTGTCACGGTCATCGAGGGTCATGCCCGGTTCGTCGAACCGACTGTCGTGGAGGTCCACGAAGTGGGCGCCTCACCGATCTTCGACGGCGGCCCCCGTTACGCCGCGCCCGCCGGAACGGCGATGCGCCGGGTGAGCGCGCGCGACGTGATCGTCGCGACCGGTTCGGTGCCCGCGCAGCTGCCGATCCCGGGCGCGGGATTGCCCGGCGTCGTCACCTCCGACGGCGCGTTCGGGCTCACCGAGGTACCGCGACGGTTGGTGGTCATCGGCGGCAGCGCGGTCGGCGCGGAATGGGCCAGCCTGTTCGCCACGTTCGGCAGCCAGGTCACGGTCGTGGAGATGCAGGACCGCCTGGTTCCGTTGGAGGACAAGGAGATCGGCCACGCACTCGGCCGATCGTTGCGCACGCGTGGCATCACCGTGCTCACCGGCGCCACCGTCACGGCGATCACCGAGGGCGACGCGCTGCGGGTGACGGTCGGCGGCCCGGCGGCGCAGGAACTCGACGCCGATGTCGTACTCGTCGGCGTCGGGCGGCGCCCCAACACCGCGGAACTCGGCCTCGATGTGGCCGGAATCGCCACGGATGCGCGCGGTTTCATCGAGGTCGACAACCGGCTGCGAACCGGCGTCGAGCACGTCTACGCCATCGGCGACGTGACCGGCCGGGCCCTGCTCGCCCACGTCGCCTCCCACCAGGGCATCACCGCGGCCGAGGTGATCGCCGGGCACGACACCCACATCGACTACACGGTCATCCCGGCCGCGACGTTCACCCACCCGGAGATCGCGAGCGTCGGTCTCACCGAGGACGCCGCCCGCGCGGCGGGCCATGAGGTGATCACCGCCAAATTCCCATTCGCGGCACTGGGCCGGGCGAAGACCTTCGGCGAGACCGAGGGGTTCATCAAAATCGTTGCGGGGCAGACACATCAGGAAGTGCTCGGCGTGCACATCATCGGCCCGTCCGCCAGCGATCTGATCGCCGAGGGCGCGCTGGCGATCTCGCTGGAAGCCACGCTCGACGAGCTGGCCGACACCATCCACGCCCACCCCACTCTCGGCGAAATCGGCATGGAGGCGGCCATGGCCGGACTCGGACTGCCGGTACACATCGCGCCACGCAAGCGTTGAGGAGCTCGACATGACCACGACCACCGCGCGGAGCAAGCCCGCCCGCAAGCCGGCCGAAACCACCACGCCCGCTTCGGATGTCGACTCCGCTGTCGCGGCCGAGAATCCCGAGACCCTGCGTGGTCTCTACCGCGACATGCTGTTCATCCGGCGCTTCGAGGAGCGCACCGCGCAGAGCTACCAGCAGGCCAAGATCGGCGGCTACTGCCATCTCAACCTCGGCGAGGAAGCCACGGTCGTCGGCCTGGGCGCGGCGATGCGCCCCACCGACTACTTGTTCACCAACTATCGCGAACACGGATACGCACTGGCCAAGGGCATCGAACCGGGCCGCGTGATGGCGGAGCTCTACGGCCGCTCGACCGGCACCTCCAAGGGGTGGGGCGGCTCGATGCACATGTACGACACCGCGACCCGGCTGCTGGGCGGCTACGCCATCGTGGGCGGGCAGGTTCCCCTGGCCATCGGTGCGGCGCTGGCCATCGACTACAACGACGGCGACGACGTCGTGGTGTGTCAGATGGGGGAGGGCACCACCAATATCGGCGCCTTCCACGAATCGCTCAACATCGCGGCGCTGTGGCGGCTGCCGGTGGTGTTCCTGGTGATCAACAACCAGACCGGCATGGGTACCACGGTCGAGAAGTCCTCGGCCGAACCGGATCTGTGGAAGCGCGCCGCCGCCTATCGCATGCGCGGCGAACGGGTGGACGGCACCGATGTGCTGGCCGTGCGCGACCTGGCGAGCGAGCTCATCGAAGGCGCCCGCCGGGAAGGCAAACCCGCACTGCTCGAAGCGGTGAGCTACCGGCTCAAGGGCCACTCGGTGGTCGACCCGGCCAAATACCGCAGCACCGAAACCGTTGCCACGGTGCGTGAACACGATCCGATCGTGCTGTGGCAGCAGCGTTTGCTCGCCGCCGGTGTGCTCACCGAAGCGTCGCTGGCCGATCTCGACCGCGAGGTGGCCGACGGTGTCGCCGCCGCCGTCGAATTCGCCGATTCGAGCCCGCATCCGGAGCCGTCGAGCCTGTTCGACTACACCTACGCCACCCCGGTGCCGGGCGATTCCCGCCGTCTGCCCGCCGATCCGCTCTTCACCCACTGAGGACTCCACTGTGCCTGTCATGACCTATCGCGAAGCGCTGCGCGAAACCCTGCGCGAAGAGATGCGACGCGATGACGACGTTTTTCTGATCGGTGAGGAGATCGGCGTCTTCGAAGGCTCCTACAAGATCACCGCCGGCCTGCTCGAGGAGTTCGGCGAGAAACGAGTACGCGACACCCCCATCGCCGAGGAAGGTTTCGTCGGTGCGGCGATCGGCGCCGCGATGCTCGGATTGCGCCCGGTCGTGGAGATCATGACGATCAACTTCTCGCTGCTGGCGCTGGACCAGATCGTCAACCACGCCGCGAAGATCTACGGCATGTTCGGCGGGCAGACCAATGTGCCCATGGTGATCCGGACTCCCGGTGGCGGCGGCCAGCAACTCGGCGCGACGCACTCGCAGAACATCGAGTTGTACTACGCCTTCGTGCCCGGTCTGAAGGTCGTGGCGCCCAGCACTCCCGCCGATGCGCGGGCCTTGCTCAAAGCCGCGATTTCCGACGACGATCCGGTGCTGTTCCTGGAGAATCTTTCGCTCTACAACACCAAAGGCGAAGTGCCTGAAGATCTTGCGCCTGTACAGATCGGCAAGGCGGCAATCACCCGGGAAGGCACCGACATCACGCTGATCGGCTACTCCCGCATGGCCACCGTCGCGACCGAGGTCGCCCAACGCCTTGCGGGCGAAGGGATTTCGGTGGAGGTGATCGACCTGCGCAGCTTGCGTCCACTGGATCGCGACACCATCGTGGCCTCGGTCCGCAAGACCGGATGCGCGGTGATCGGCGAGGACGACTGGCTCACCTATGGCATCGGCGCGGAAATCGCGGCCTCCATCTCCGACGGTGCCTTCGACTACCTCGACGCGCCGGTGCGTCGTGTCGCCATGGCCGAGGTCCCGCTGCCCTATGCCAAGCCGCTGGAGAAGCTCGCCTTGCCGTCCGCGGAATCGCTCTATACCGCGGTGACGGAAACCCTGGCCGCTGTCGGCCGGCGGCGCTGAGAACCAGGAACAGGACGGACAAGATCATGCCCGAAATCGTCATGCCCCGGCTCTCCGACACCATGGAGGACGGCGTCGTCTCCGCCTGGCTCAAGCAGGTCGGCGACCAGATCACCCGCGGCGAGATCGTCGCCGAGATCGAAACCGACAAAGCGCTGATGGAACTCGAAGCCTACGACGACGGAGTGCTCGAGAAGATCCTCGCCGAGCCGGGCGTTCGGGTCGCGATCGGTGAGCCGATCGCGATCGTCGGCGACGGCACCGCCTCGACGGCGGATTCCGGTGCCGCTGCTGCGGTGGCGCAGTCCGGCGCCGTGTCACCCGATACCGGCTCACCGGCCCGCGACGCTGAGCCACAGCGCGCTTCGCACACCGATACCGTCTCGGTCTCGCCGAGGGCCGGCGTGGTGAAGTCCTCGCCGCTCGCCCGCAAGATCGCCCGCGAGTTGCAGGTCGATATGAACTCCGTCGTGGGCACCGGTCCCGGTGGGCGGGTCACGAAGCGGGACGTGGAGGCGGCCCACAGCGCTCCGGCGCCCGCTGACATCGTGACGCCCCCGCGTGACGTGAGTCCGGTTGCTGTGCAGCCTGTTCCGGAATCGGGGGAGTTCGAGGAGGTCGCGCTGACCAACATTCAGCGCGTCTCGGCAGCTCGGCTCACAGAGAGCAAGCAGCAGGCACCGCACTTCTACCTGACCAGCGCGATCGACGTGACCGAGCTGTTCGCCTTCCGATCACGAATCAACGCCACCCTGGACGCTGCGGGCGACAGCAAGGTCAGCGTGAATGACCTGCTCGTCAAAGCGGTCGCGACCGCGCTGCGCAAGGACCCCTCGGTCAATGTCAGTTTCGCGGGCGACAAGCTGTTGCGCCACAAGGGAATCCACATCGGCGTCGCGGTAGCGACCCCGGTCGGACTCCTCGTCCCGGTCATCCGTGACGCCGACCGCAAGAGTGTCTCCGAGATCGCGACCGAGAGCCGCGACAAGGCGACCCGCGCCCGCGATCGCAAGCTCCGCGCCGAGGACATGTCGGGCGGCACCTTCACCATCTCCAACCTCGGCATGTTCGGCATCGAACAATTCACCGCGGTGATCAACTCGCCCGAATCCGCGATCCTCGCCGTAGGAGCTGCCGCCGACGAACTCCGCCTCGACAACGACGAAGTTGTCGCCCGCAAGATCCTTCGCGTCACCATGTCCGCAGACCACCGTGCCATCGACGGCGCGATCGCAGCCCAATTCCTGGCAACCCTGAAGGAGCTCATCGAAAACCCGCTACGGATCGTGACGTAACGAGGGCACTCAGCCTCTGCGGGTGCAGGGCACCATCTGACGGAGCCTCCGAACTTGGCAATTCCGTTCTGCCATCGCATTCCACTAGCGTCAGCGGTATGAGCGATGCCCAGTGGACAATCCTCGGTGAGCAGGTGCTCGACGAGAACCGGCACATCCGGTTGTCAACGGCCGACATCCGTCTGCCCGATGGGGTGGAGTTCACCCAGTACGTCGCAAGGATGCCACGGTGCGCGATGACCCTGGTGCTCAATGATTCCCGCGAGGTGCTGCTGATGTACCGGCACCGGTGGATCATCGACCAGTGGGTTTGGGAGCTGCCTGGCGGGTATGTCGATCACGCCGAAGATGTGGCTTCGGCGGCGTCCCGCGAAGTCGAGGAAGAAACCGGGTGGCGTCCGCGCACCATGCAACACCTGGTGACCTACCAACCCGCGATCGGCACTCTTGACCAGCCGCAGGAGGTGTATCTTGCTCGCGGTGCCGACCTCACGGACACCCGCCCGGACATCAATGAAGCCGAGGCAATCCGGTGGGTGCCCCTTGATGAGGCTGTGCAGATGATCGACCGTGGCGAAATCATCGGAGCGGCAACTGTAGTCGGTGTGTATCGGGCGCTCACACTGCCTTAGCCGCGATTACCCGTTGACGGAAGTCCGCCACTTCTGGCATTTCGACCCGCGCCCGCGATCGCAAACTCCACGCCGAGGACATGTCGGGCGGCACCTTCACCATCTCCAACCTCGGCATGTTCGGCATCGAACAATTCACCGCGGTCATCAAACCACCCGAATCCGCGATCCTCGCCCTAGGAGCAGCGGCCGACGAACTCCGCCTCGACAACGACGAAGTGGTGACCCGCAAGATCCTTCGCGTCACCATGTCCGCAGACATCGGGCCATCGACGGCGCGGTCGCAGCCCAATTCCTGGCAACCCTGAAAGAGCTCATCGAAACCCGCTACGGATCGTGACGTAATCAGGTGCACTCGGCCTCCGCGGATGGTGCATCTGCGGAGGCTTGGTGCCGGCCTTGTGTGTACCCGTTGGCGAGCGACATGAAGGCTCTCGCGCCGGATCTTCCTCTGCCGGCCTCATCCCGACCCCCATTCCCACAGCCACACCGCCACCTGCAAATGCACACGGCAATCGTCCGGTCGGTGCTCGCTGTGAAGCGCCCGAAGCTCCAATGCGCGCGGGAAGGTCAAGCCGAGTAGCTGCACCTGACACATGTGCTCGGCCATTTTGCCTCCGGCATCCACGAACATGTTCTGTGCGTTCGGATCTGGCGTGGATATGGCGGATCGCCCCTTCGATTCGAGATAGCGGTGAGCGCAATGGGTGGGAGACCTCATTCCCAGAGCCTGGCGCACGGGAGAGGTGGTAGTTCGGGGTGAAGTTCGTCGTCGATCGTTACGACGAATTCAGGGAAGCCTCTAGCCAGTTCGTCGGCGACATTTCGAGCTTGTTCGGCGCTGGCCCGATAGTCCAACCTGAGGCCGCCGAATTCGATCCGGATGTGCCGTGTACGGCGCAGTTGTTGTGTGGATCGCCGTATCGGCATCGCCGCGATCACCGCGGGCGGTTCTCGGCTCGCACCATCCGCCCTGCACCGCCCAGAACATCGAGGGCGATGCTCTTGCGAGGGCGCTGCTTCGCTCGGCACGCCCCAAGAATCTGCATCATCTCGTATGCCTGGGCTGGCATGAACGGCAACATCGGCGCGGCGTGCGCACCGGCATCGGAGAGCGCAATCAGTGTGAAGAGGGCGAGGGACTGGCTGGGCACAGCGTCTCCGGTTCAGCGGCTTCGGTGGCGGGATTTGGATGCACCCGGCACCGGGGCTCTCGCCACCGTTCTGCCACCCACGGGCCGACCGATGCGCCGCGTGAGGGGTTCGCAGCGCCGCCCGGTGCCGGATACCTGGCTCAGCCTTATCGCCAAGGCCGGCCGGCGGTATGTCGCGACTCCGCTCCGGCGTATGCGCAGGGCGCATAGCGGGGTTCCACAGCTGCCCTCCGACTCCGCGCCGTTCGGCCCGAAAAGCCCTTTGGTGCAGGGGTTTCGAGGTATGTATGAAACGTATAGCGCCCTTGGTCAAGGGCTGGTACGTTCCACCTGACCAGGGAAAATGGCATCACCCGAGCGGATCCGGGAGCAATAAGTCATGACGCGGGCACCCAAAACGCAGCGCTACTGCGCTCGCTGCGGGAACAGGCTCAGCAGTTACAACGCCCAGAAATTCTGTCATCCTTGCGATCTCGCGTTTCGCGAACAACTGGCCCGTCCACCTCAGGTACCCGCAGAATTCTGGCAGACCGACCACATGCGAGATGCGCTGTCTACTTGGCACATCGGCCGGGTCATCTATGCCTATCGGCTGCACCCCCAACATGGTCGCGTTCTGCCACAGGAACTGATCGCCTCGTGGCTTGGCCTGACCCAGGCCCAGCTGAGCCGGATCGAGAAAGGTGCTGCGCCTGAACAGCTGTCGCGTCTGATTCAGTGGGCACAAGCGCTGCGAATTCCGGCCGAGTTGTTGTGGTTCAAGTTGCCCCCGGCAGACGAAGATAAAGCCACCGCGCCTGACCACCACGACGGCGACGCTGACGTTCGCCTCGCCCGGTGGCTCGTCGCCGGTGGCCGAGGGACACCACCAGCTTCCAGCCACAGCGTCGACCTCGAGCCGATCGCACTGGCACTAGATGATGCCTATCGCTACTTCGACGGTTCGGTGGTGGAGTTCTTCCGCGTGCAGCTCGCCCGTTGCAAGGCCGATGACGGCCAACGTGGCCCGACTGGAGCCCTGCCCCTCATGCTGGCGCTACTCGGTGCGATCACGCGGCACGGCAAGGACGTGCAGCCCGATGTTCGCCGGTCATTGCTGGCGGTTGGTGCCGATGGTGCCGAATTCGCGGGCTGGTTGTACAGGGACCTCTACGATCCGGTCACGGCTACCTTCCTGTATGACCGAGCGATGGAATGGGCTCAAGCCGCGGGCAGCCTGCCGCTGCAGGGCTACGTCCTGCTCAAGAAATCCCAGATGGCCTACGAGTCCAAGGACGCCGCAGCAGTGTTGGGCCTGGCGCAGGCTGCCAAGCAGGGGCCGTGGCAGCTACCTGCCCGTGTTCGGGCCGAGGTGATGCAGCAAGAGGCCTTGGGACTGGCCATGATCGGCGAATCGGCGATGGCGGTCGAGCAGCACCTCGGCGAAGCCTCCGATCTCTTGACCCAAGCCCATCCCGACGATGACCAACTTTTCGGCACATACTTCGACGAAGGAACCCTGCAACTGCGCTCGGCGACCTGCTTCACCGAGGCCGGTAAACCGCAGCGGGCAGTGGAGATGTTCAGCGTGGTGCTGGCAGGCAACGGGTTGTCTCGGCGCGATAGCGGCTTCTTCAGCGCCCGCCAGGCCAATGCCCTTGCCCTCAGCGGTGAGCCGGATGAAGCTGCATCCATGGCTACCAGCGCCGTAATGGTGGCCCGCGAGACACGTTCGGAGCGAACGATGAACCTGATCATCGAAGTGTCGCGGGTGCTCGAGCCGTGGCGGAACCGCGCCAGTGTTCGTGCCCTGCACGAGGTGCTAGCTCCTGCCCGATGAACCGGTGGTGAGCCACTGGGCCACGGTCTCGATGACGAATGCCTGATACTGCTGGCTTTTCGGGTTCAGGTACTGCGGATCGTCGTGGACGGCGAAGCCATGTTGCGAACCGTCGACCTCGACCAGCTCGACCGGGGCGGTGAACTGGTCGAGAGCCTGGCGGGAGCCGTCGATCGACACGAGTGTGTCGGCGTTGCCGTGGACGATCAGGGTGGGGGTTCGGACATCGCCGAGGACTTCGTTGGGCTTCAGCCAAAACACCTCGTTGAGGAGTGGGCGGCCATGTTTGAGCGACGGGGTGAACTGGATGGCACCGGCCTGGTTCAGCTCCTGGGCGGCTTCGTCGCTGATGACCTCGTTCGTCCAATGCGGACGGCTATCGATAGTGCGCTTCTTGTAGTCGACCTGAGGATTGAGCAGCACCAGCCGTGTCAGCTCGTCAGGACGCTTGGCAGCGTAATAGGCGCAGATGCCGCCGCCGAAGCTCGCTCCGAGCAGGCTCAGCGCCGCGGCACCGGTGGATACCCGTAGTGCCGCCAGCGCAACCCGGATGTCGTTGAGGATCGTCGACAGCGTCAGTTCTTCCTGTCGCCCTTCGCTCTCCCCGTGACCGCGCAGATCGAACCGCAGCGACGCAACCCCCGCCTCGGCCAACCCATCCGCCAGCCGGGTGAAGAAGCCCCCCTCTTCGCGGGTGACACCACCACCGTGCACCAGCAGCACGGCGTGAGCCGGCGGTTGGTCGGGGGTGACGATGGTGCCTGCCAGGTGCAGGCCGTCGAGGGTACGGATGCTGGTGATGGTGCTCGTGGAAACCACAGGGCCAGTCAATCAAAGAACTGACGAAGCTTCTATGCGCCGGTTGCGCTTCCTCGTATCGACAGCGGATCCGGCGTGGTTCCTTGGGGCGCTGCGTTGGAGGAATCGGACTGACTCGAACGTTGCCCACCGGCTGACCGGCGGTGAGTAGCATCTGCCCATGAGTTCCGGTAAGTCTTCGATTGTCCTGTTCCATGGCGTCACCATGTCGGCGGCGGCGTGGGAGGACGTTGTTCCGTGCTTGACCGATCATCACGACGTGATCGCTCCGACCGCGCTCGGGCATCGGGGCGGGCCGGCGGTGCGGGAGCGCCCGGTCAAGGTGCGCGACATCGTCGACGCGGCCGAGCGGATGCTGGACGAGCGGGGTATCGCGAAGGCTCATCTCGCGGGGAACTCGCTCGGCGGGTGGATGGCCATCGAGCTCGCGTTGCGTGGTCGGGCGTTGAGCGTCTGCGCGCTCTCGCCTGCGGGGTTCTGGGATGGTGGTGGTCATGGGCAGACCGACGCGGTCAGGAAGCTGCGCCGCATGGGCGCCTTGGTTCAGCTGTCGCGCCCAGTTCAACCGGTGGTCCTGCGGTCGGCGGTGGTCCGGCGGCTCGCGCTGCGCGATATCGCTTGTCGCGCTGACCGTTTGACGCCGGCGCAGGCGATGACAGCGGCCGCCGACCTCATCGGGTGCACGGTCACCGAAGACGTGCTCGACACCAGGGAGCAGATCGCGTCGGTGCCGGAGTTGCCGTGTCCGATCACCCTGGCCTGGTCGGAGAAGGATGCGATCCTGCCGCCTGCGGTCAATGGCCGCATCGCCCAGGAGCGTTTCCCGCAGGCCCGCTTCGAGATCTTGCCGGGCGTCGGACATGTGCCGATGATCGACGATCCGAAACTGGTCGCCGCGACGATCCTGGCGACGACGGGTGCCGTGCCCACCACGACGGGCGTGCCGTCGGCGAGCCCTGACGCCGACCGGTAGGAAGACGGCAGGACCCTCCGACGCCCGCGTTCAGTCGTTCGACTCCAGCTGCTGCTTGAGGTTGCGCAGCGTGCGGCGGATGTTCTTGCGCTGGAATTCCACGAAGGTGTCGCCGCCGGTGACGACCCGGTCGAAGACCTGAACCGCCGCGTTCGGCCATGACTTGCGATCGTCGTGCCAGGTCTCGGTGACCCGGGTGCCACCGTTGTCCGGTTCGAATCGGTATTCCCAGGTCGCGATGCCCGCCCGGATCCATGGCCGCCGGACGCCGATCGCCTCCACCCGGAACGCGAACCGCTTCCCCGGCTCGGCCGCGATCACCACGCAGCGGGTCACCCAGCGAGCACCGCCACGCTTGTTCAACCCTTCGAATTCCATTCCCACATAGGTGGACTCGCGCGGTTGGGCAACCTTCGCGCCACGGTTCTCCGGGCTCCACCGACCCATCAGTGTCGGATCGCTGACCTGCTGATAGATGGACACCGGATCGGCAGCGATGTCGATGCTGTCGAAGACGGTCGTGGTGCGGCTCATGGACTCGAACCTATCCGAAATGCGGTGCTGTCCTCACGTGGCGGGTCTGGGGGCTATCGACCCTGGTGCGCGGCGTCGAGAAGCGGCTGCCCGATGACGCCCATCGCCTGCGACGCGCCACCGAGGACCCACCCGCCGTCGGCCGGAAGCACAACGCCGGAGACGTAGTCGGCCAGCGGGGAAGCCAGGAATCGGCAGACGTTGGCGACATCGCGGGGGGTGCCGTAGCGGCGCAGTGGCACGCTGCCGGTGACCAGGTCCCGGTCCTGCTCGGTCGGGGCCAGCCGGGCCATGCCCTCGGTGCCATCGATCGGGCCCGGGATCACACCGTTGACGCGGATGCCGAACGGGCCCCATTCCATCGCCAGGACCTTGGTGAGCATGTCGACGCCGGCCTTGGCGGCACATACGTGCGCCTGGGTGATCGTCGGCAGCTCCGACTGCGGTGCCGAGATGTTGATGACGGAGGCGCCGGGCTTGCGCAGGAACTGGTAGCTCGCGCGCAGGACGTTGTAGGTGCCGAGGAGGTCGATGTCGACGACCGACTTGAATCCGTTGGCGGACATGCCGACGGCGGCGGCGGGGAAGTTGCCCGCGGCACCGGAGATCATCACGTCGAAGTCGCCGAACTGCTCGTGCACCGATTGCAGGACGGCCTCGGTCGCGCTGTAGTCGCGGACATCGGCGCTCCCGCCGAATGCTTCGGCCCCGAGTTCGCGCAGCTGTTCGACGGCCGCGTCGACCTTGTCCGCGGAGCGGCTCAACACCGCCACCCGAGCACCGGCCCGCGCGAAGTCCTCGGCCACACCGAGATTGATGCCGCTGGTGCCGCCCGCGACGACGACGACCTTGTCGGCAAGGTCGATCTTCTGGATGAATTCTGACGCCATGCCGGGCAGACTATCAGTAGTACGAACTATTATCTGTAGCGATTATCGGTGTGGATGGCTGCCGATGATCGACGTGGGTGCGGCGCCGACTACGATCGGCTCTGCTGTCCAGCCCAGAAATCGAGGTTTCCCACCAGTGACCGAACCGTTGATCCCGGACATGGTCGCCGACCACACCAGCTGCCTGCTGATCAAGCTCGGGCAGGTGATGTTCCGCGTGAGCGAGGATCGGCTCGCCACCCTGGGCCTGCGGACCAGACACTTCATGATCTTGAAAGTGCTGGCAGGCGACCAGGCCAGCTCTCAGCTCGAACTCGGAACCCGGCTGCGCATCGACTCGACCACCATGGTTGCCGCGATCGACCATCTGGAATCGGCGGGCCTGGCCGCCAGGATTCGCGATCACCGCGACCGTCGCCGGTTTCTCGTCGAGATCACCGAGCAGGGAATGCGTGCCGTCGAGCAGGCCGACGAGCTCGTCCGCACGCTGAACGACGACCTCTTCGACGGTCTGGATCAGGATCAGCGCGCGAACCTGCACCAAGCGTTGCTGGCGATGAATTCCGGCGAAGCGTTGCCGCGGGCCTACGACGCCGTGCGGCAACGCTGACCCCGCACGATAGCGTTCCACCGGATCTCGGTGCCGGTCGATCCGGTGGAACGGGTTTCATGGCCGTGGCGAACAGCTAGCCACGCAGGGCGGAGGCGAAGACCGCCGGTAGCTTGGACCACCCCGGCGCGGCCGAAAAATAGGCCAGCAGACGGCCGGTGGTGGCGGCGGTCTTGTTCGTCACGAACCAGGGCGGCTTGGGCGCCAACGTGAATTCACCGCGCGTGATCGACCTCGGCGCGGGTCGGAACGGCCCACGGACGACAGTGCGCTCGGGGGTCTTCGATCAGCAGCGCGTTGTGCACCACGCCGATACCGCTCTGCCCATCGTCGAGGGTGTGGCCGGGGAACGCACCCCAGCTCGCGCGGGCGGTCAGGTAGCCGACTCCGGTCCAGGCGTTGATCGCGACGGTGCCGTAGCGAAGGTCGGCGATCGCCTCATCGAGCGTGGCGCCGAGCTGACGCAACGTCTTCGGGTGGGCGATGATGTTCACGCCCAGAGTGCCGATGAACTGCTCGTTCGAGACCTCGACCGCGACGCGCAGGAACTCCGACCCGGTGCAAGGGCCTGCCGAAAAATTCACCTCTGGTCGGCGAGGAATGGGTCAGCGGCCCGTATCCGGTGATCCACGAAGACTCCGGCAATGCCGCCGAGTTCTACTTCGCCTTGCAGACAACCCGACTCGTCCGACCGCGCCAGGCGGGGTCGGACAAGTCGGGTACCGCTATCCGGCGTTGATGACCTCGGCGGGCGGGTTCTCGGCGTAGAGCTCGTCGATCTGCGCGGTGTACTTCTCGGCGATGACCTTGCGCTTGAGCTTCAAGGTGAGCGTCACCTCGTCACCGCCCGCCTCCCAGAACGTGGGCAGGATGCGGAAACGCTTGATCTGCTCCACCCGCGAGAGCTTGCTGTTGCCCTGCGCCACACCGGCTTCGATCGCGGCCCGCACCGTGGGTTCGACCGCCAGCGCGGCGGCGGAGGCGTCGGGCAGCGCGTGCTCGCGCGCGTAGGGCTCGACGGATTCGGCGTCGAGCACGATCAGCGCGGTGTTGTAGGACCGGCCGTCGCCGAGCACGGCCATCGCGCCGATGAGTGGCGTGGCCGCCTTGATCGCGTTCTCGATGTTGGTGGGGGACATGTTCTTGCCCGCCGCGTTGATGATCATCTCCTTCTTGCGGTCGACGACGCGAAGATAGCCCTGGTCGTCGATGCTGACGATGTCACCGGTGCGCAGCCAGCCGTCGGCATCGATCGCCTCGGCGGTCTGTTCGGGCAGCCCCCGGTAGCCCTTCATCACCAGCGGTCCGCGCACGTGCAGCTCACCGTCGTCGGAGAGCCGTGATTCCATGCCGGGCAACAGCTTTCCGACCGCCCCGAGCTTGGCGTCGCGGGGATGGCTGACACTACAGATGCACGACAGTTCCGACATGCCCCAGATCTCGGCGATCGGGATGCCGAGACCGGCGAAGAAGGCCAGCGTCTGCGGCGGGATCGGGGCGGCGCCGGACATGGCCCACCGCACCCGGTCCAGACCGAGGGCCGCGCGCAGCTTGCTCAGCACCAGTTCGTCGGCCCGCGCCCATTCGGCAGCGAGCTCGGCGGGTACCGGTTCGTCGGCGAGCTGATGAGCGGCGCGGGCCGCGGCGACCGACATCGCCCACGCCATGCCCTGGCGGCGGGTCTCGTCGGGTTCGGCCGCGACCTTGAATTCGATGGCGGCTTTGAGCTTTTCCCACACCCGAGGCACCGCGCCCCAGATCGTCGGATGCAGGTCGGCGAGGGCGGCGGCGATCAGCTTGGGATCGCCGACACTGGTCACCTGGGTGCCGAGCACCTCTTGGACATAGAGCGCGGTCAGCCGGTCGGCGATGTGCGCGGTCGGCATGAACGAGGTGATGGTATCGCCGAATTCGATGCCGAGGATGTCGGCGATGCCGTACACCTGGAACAGCAGGGCGGCATGGGTGGTCTCGACACCCTTGGGCGCGCCGGTGGTGCCCGAGGTGTAGATGAGCGTCGCGACGTCCTCGCCACGGACGGCGCGCCAGGCGGCGTCGAAGTCGAAATCGTCACGGCCCGCCGCGAGCAGATCCTTCACCGACAGGGTTCCCTCGGGCGCCTCGTCGACGCACACGATGTGGTCGACGTCGACCCCGCAGGAGGCGATCAGCTTGGCGTATCGCGGCTCGCAGATCACCACGCGCGCTTCCGCGTTGCCGAGTACGTAGGCGAGCTGTTCGGGAGAGAGAGTGTTGTACACCGAGAACGAGGTGGCGCCCAGATGCTGCGCACCGACTTCCAGGGGATAGAACTCCACCCGGTTGCTCATCATCAGTGCGACGGTGTCGCCGCGACGCACACCGAGACCGGCCAGTCCGGCGGCGACGGCGCGGACCTGGGTCGCGTACTCGGCCCAGGTGAGGGTCTTGGTGTCGCCGGGGGTACGCAAGGCGATCGCGGTGGGGGCGATCGAGGCGGTGTGCTGGAACGCTGCGGGCAGGGTGTCGAAACGGGAAATGCTCACGAGGCAGGCACTTTCTGGGTCATGGCCGCAGGGGCGGTGTCGAGATGGGCGGCGACGAAGCGAGCCGCCGCACGATAGGCGGTTCTGGACTCGGGGACGACGACGGGGAGTGTCTGGAAGGCATGCATCTGATCCGGCCACACCTGGAGCTCGCAGTGCGCCCCGGTGGACTGCCAGCGCTGCTCGAGTTCGGTCGCGTCGGCGCCGAAGTACTCGGTGTCGCTGGTGTGGATCAAGGTGGGCGGCAACCGCATTCCGTGGATGGGTCTCAGGTCGAACGGCTCGGCGGTGAAGGCGGCGATCGCCTGTCTGGCGATCTGGGTGGACAGCAGACCGTCGCGGTGTTCGTTCTCGTGGCCGATGGCGGTGACCAGACTCAGGTCGGCCATCGGGGAGAACAGCACCAGCGCACCCGGTTCGGGTTGCCCGACGCGGGCATTCTCGATGGCCAGGTGAGCCGCCAGGAAGCCGCCGGCCGAATCACCGGCGACGACGATCCGGTCGGCCGGATAACGCTGCGACAGCCACCCGAAAGCGGCGGCTACATCGGCGGGTGCGGCCGGGAACGGGTGCTCGGGGGCGAGGCGGTAGTCAAGGGTGAACACCGCGAGCTTGGTGGCGGTGGACAACCGGGAGGCGACGCCGCGGTACCCGAGGACCGAACCGGCGACGAACCCGCCGCCGTGGATGTAGAGCACGACCGCGTCGGTACGGTCGGCGCGCGGCCCACGCACCCACTCACCGCGGATCCCGTCCTCGTCCACGGGCTCGGTGATCGTGGCGCGCAACGGCGGCGCCCCCGCCCGCATGGCCTGCTCGATGAGCAGTCGCGCCGGCGGCAGCGTGTAGGCGTTCACCGGCGTGAGCGCGGCCAACTGTCCCACGGTGAACGCCGACATCTGCCGAAGCGTGCGAGCCCGCAGCGACCCGCGTTCGGCACTCACCGGCGTTGCTCGATCGCCCGGATCAGCGCGTGCACCGTGGAGTCGGCGGCGAGCCGGTGATCGAGCACGACGTTGATCGCTCCGCGCAGCAACGCGTAGGGCTCCCACCCGCTCGGCGCGATGGTGCGCGGAGCGCGGCGGGCGATGCCGTCGGCGATCGTGCGGGCCGCATGCTGTGCGGTGATCCGCACATTGAGCGGCCACGGCAGCATCCCGTCGAGCTCTTTGCCCAGGTCGTCGGTGTCGAGCATGTCGTGGGTCATCGCGGTGTCGACGATGCCGAAGTACGCGACGCCGGCGCTGGCCCCGCTCGCGGCCAGTTCCACGCGCAGCGCCCGCCCCAGCTGCTCGACCGCGGCCTTGCTCACCATGTACGGCGAGCCACCCATCCCCGGTGCGAACGCCGCGCACGACGACACCACCACGACGTGCCCGCGCGCGGACACGATGTGGTCCAGGGCCGGGTGCACGGTGTTGAACACGCCGGTGAGGTTGATCCCGATCACGCGGTCGAAGTCCGCCGGGTCCATCGTGCGCACGGTGGCGGGCACGGGCGTCACGCCCGCGTTGGCGACCACCACGTCGAGGGTGCCGAATCGGCGCACCACCTCGTCGACCGCCGCTGTCATCTGCGCCCGGTCGGCGACATCGGCGCCGATGCCGTGGGCGTCCAACCCCAACTCGTCGGCGGCCCGGCGGGCCGCGTCCGCGTCGATATCGACCACCACGACTCGCGCGCCACGGTGGGACAGGATCGCCGCCAGCTCACGGCCGATGCCCTGGGCCGCCCCGGTGATCAGGACGACCTTGCCCGCGATGTCGTAGGAGCGTGTAAACCAGGAGGCCGGCGCGAGATCGGGCAGGCTCATCATGCCGACACCTCATAGGACTCGATGTCGAATCGTCGGGTGCGGCGGCGGTATTCGAAGCTCCAGTTCGGGTACAGCCCGGCGTTGCCGCCCTCGGCGGTGGTGTAGTAACTCTCGCAGCCGCCGGTGAGCCACACGGTCTCGGCGCTGCGCCTGCCCATCTCCTCGACGAAGTCGCGCTGGACCTGTGGCCGCACCTCGATGCGGGTTTCGCCGCGGGCGCGCAGCGTGCTCAGCGCGTCGACGATGTAGGCGATCTGCGACTCGATCATGAACACCGCCGACTGGTTGCCCGCCGCACCGAACGGGCCGAGGGTGCAGAAGAAGTTCGGGAACCCGGCCACCGCGGCACCGAGATAGGTCTGGGGCCGCTGCCGGAAGAGCTCGGCGATCGAGCGGCCGTCGTGGCCGACGATGCGATCGAACACGCTCGGCGTCGAGGTGAATCCGGTGCCGTAGATGATGGTGTCCACGGGGATCTCGACCCCGGCGCGGGTCACGATGGAGCGTGCGCGCACCTCGGCGATGCCGTCGGTGACGACGTCGACGTTGTCCTTGTCGAGGGCGGGGAGATAGGCGTCGGAGAAGATGGCTCGCTTGCAGCCGATCATGTAGTCCGGCGTCACCTTCGCACGCAGCTTCGGGTCGCGGATCTGGCGGCGCAGCTGGATCCGGCCCAGCAGTTCGAAGGGATGACGGAAACGGTTGTCGACGAAGCCGACCAGCCCGAAACCCTCGATCAGTGAATACCAGGTGCCACGAACAGCCTTCTGCGCCAGTGGGATCTGGCGTAGCAACCGACGCTCGAGTCCGATCGTCGGGCGGTCCATCCGTGGCACGATCCACGGCGCCGACCGCTGGAACACCGTCAGCGCGGCGACCTTCGGCTGGATCTCCGGTACGAACTGGACCGCGGAGGCGCCGGTGCCGATCACCGCGACGCGCTTGCCGGTCAGATCGTGGTCGTGGTCCCAGTGCAGGGAATGGAAGGCCGTGCCTTCGAAGGTCTCGAGACCGGGCAGCGACGGGTACTTCGCCTCGGCGAAAATGCCTGCGGCGGAAAGAAAATAGTCCGCGGTGAGCTCGCCGCGCGAGGTCTCGATGCGCCACAGCGACTGCGCGTCGTCCCAGCGCGCGTCCAGGAGTTCGGTGCCGAGCCGCACGTGCCGGATCACGTCGTTGGACTCGGCGACAGTGCGCAGGTAGTCGAGGATCTCGGGCTGCTTGCCGTAGGTGCGCGACCATTCCGGGTTGGGCGCGAAGGAGTAGCTGTAGAGCTGGGAGGGGACGTCGCAGGCGCAGCCGGGGTAGGTGTTGGCCTGCCAGGTGCCGCCGAGGTCGTCGGCGCGTTCGAGCACGACGATGTCGTCGAAGCCGGCTTCGCGGAGTTTGATCGTCAGCCCGATCCCGCCGAATCCGGCGCCGAGCACGACGATGTGCGTGTGTTCTGCGGGCATGGGTCAGCCGATCCTTCCGTGCAGCACCGACACCAGGCGATCGACGACGGTGTCGATCCGGGCGCTGCGGGTGAATGTCGTGAGCGCCAGCGGCGAGGGGAATCGTTGCCGCGTAGTCGCTTTGGCGTAGGTGAACTCGCGCAGACCGTCGGGTCCGTGCACCCGGCCGAAGCCGGAGGCGCCGACCCCGCCCAGCGGGAGCGCCGGGATGGTGGCGTGCGCGACGAACGCGTTGATCGAGGTGGCGCCCGCGTCGATCCGGTCGGCGATGGCGTCGCCGTCGCGGCGGGCGAAGACGGTGGCGCCGAGGCCGTACTCCGAGTCGTTGACCCGCTCGATCGCCTCGTCCATGGACGCGACCCGGGTGACGACCAGCGTCGGGCCGAAGGTCTCCTCGGTGACCGCCGCGGCGTCGTGCGGCACATCGACCAGGATGGTCGGCTGCACGAACTGGCCCTCGATGGCGTCGAGCCCGCCCAGCAGCGCCCGCCCGCCGCGCGCGAGGGCGTCCTCGATGTGCCGGTGGATCACGGCCAGCTGCTTGGGCATGGTGATCGGACCGATCTTCGCCGTGGCCGGCCCGGCCCGTAGGCCGCGGGCCCGATCGAGCAGTTCGGTGAGGAACGTGTCGTAGACGTCGGTGTGGACGTACACCCGCTCCACTCCGAGACAGGTCTGCCCGGCATTGGCCATGCCACCCCACAGCGCGGCGTCGGCGGCGGCTTCGAGGTCGGCGTCGGCGTCGACGACGAGTGCGTCCTTGCCGCCGCATTCCATGAGCACCGGCGTGAGCCGCTGCGCGCAGGCGGCCATCACGCGCTTGCCCGTCTCGGTGGAACCGGTGAACCCGATCTTGCCGACCCGGCTGCGGCACAGCGCCGCCCCGGTCTCGCCGCCGCCAGTGATCACTTGCAGCACCGGCTGTTCGGGGACGACGCGGGCGAACGCCTCGGCGAGCCAGACGCCGACTCCCGGGGTGTACTCGCTGGGTTTGAACACCACCGCATTGCCCGCGGCCAGGGCGAACGAGATCGAGCCGAGCGGGGTGAACACCGGGTAGTTCCACGGGCCGATCACCCCGACCACACCGAAGGGGCGGTACTCGACCCGGCAGGCCTGGTTGACGGTCAACAGGCTGGGCGCGACCGATCGCGGGCCGAGCACGTCTTTCGCGTTGTGCGCGGCCCATTTCAGGTGTTCGAGCGCCATCACGATCTCGAGCGCGGCGTCGGAGTGGGGTTTGCCCATCTCCTGGCTCATGACGCGAGCGAGTTCGTCACGGCCGCGGGTGATCTCGGCGCGCCAGCGATCGAGGCGACGCGCGCGTTCGTCGAAACCCGCGGTGCGCCACCAGGTCGCGGCACCGTGGGCCCGTTCGACGGCGGCCTCGACGGCGCTCTCGTCGTGGCTGGGATAGGAACCGACCAGGGCGCCGGTCGCGGGGCTGTGGACGTCGAAGCTGAGTGAGGTGGTCACGGGAGGCGTGCCTTTCGCGGTCAGAGGTCCAGCGTGAGTGCGCCACCGGCGGAACGGGACACGCAGGTGAGGAGGTGGTCGGCGCGCTCGCCCGGGGGGAGCAGTCGGTCGCGATGATCGATCGAGCCCGCGAGGACCTTGGTCTTGCAGCTGCCGCAGAACCCCTGTCGGCAGGAGTAGACGACGTCGGGGCGCACCCGGCGGATCGCGTCGAGCGCGGTTTCGGTGCTCTCGACGCGCACGGTCCGCCCGCTGCGCGCGAGGGTGATGTCGAATTCTTTGCCGTCGGTCACCGGCCGCGCCGAGAACAGTTCGGTGTGGAGCGAGGCGGTGGGATTCAGCGCGAACAGGCTGCGCTGGGCGGCGTCGAGCACCGGGGGAGGACCGCACACGTAGACCGCCGCGCCGGGGGCGGCGGTGGCCAGCAGCGCCGGCAGATCGGGTGTGCCGAACTCGTCGTCGGGGCGCACCTGGGCGCCTGCCGGGAGCTCGGCCAGGAACGGCATGGTCTCGCGCGAACGGCCCAGATAGACCAGTCGCCCTCGGGAACCGGCCGCCCGAGCCATGGGCAGGATCGGGGTGATCCCGATGCCCGCGGCGACGAACAGATACGACGGCGCGGTCTCGACGAAGGTGAAGGCGTTGCGCGGACCGCGGATGCGCAACATGTCACCGGCGCGCAGGGTGTGCATCTCCTGAGATCCGCCGCCGCCGTTGTCTATGCGGCGCACCGCGATCCGGTAGCGATGCCGGTCGCGCGGATCACCGCACAGGGAATACTGGCGCTGGCGACCCGAGGCGAGGAAGACATCGATGTGGCACCCCGGCCGCCACGACGGCAGGTACCCGCCTTCGGCGCCCGCCAGGGTCAGACTCACCACGTCGGCGGCCTCGGCGTGCACCGCTTCCACCCGGACGTCGAGATCGAAGCCGTTGTGCCGCACCGGATGCGGTGGCGACAGCGCGGGCTGGGTGAAAACCTTCTTGTAGATGTCGACGGCGGCACCGATGGCCCGCAGACTCGGCGTCGCGACACCCGAGGGAGGGTTCACGCGCGAGCCGCCGGCGAATGCGCCAGATACCGCAGGGCGTTGTCCATCGAACCCAGCTGGGAGGGATGGAAACTCGGCCGCAGGTAGCGCGGCATCTCGGTGACGAAGGTCGTGAAACTCGGAATCACCCCGCGCACGGTGGCGCTGACGAACTGCCTGGCCCACGAGCGGCCCTTGTCCTCGCTCGGATCGTGGCGATACAGGTACGCGGTCGAGATGACGAACAGCGGCAGCAGGGTGCCGCTGGCGAGCAACCCGGTGCGCAGCCGCCGGGCGTAGCCGCCGTCGACGTGCATGTAGGCGTCGAACACCACGCTGCGGTGCTCGACCTCCTCGGCGCCGTGCCAGCGCACCAGGTCGAGCATGGTCGGGTCCATCCCGAGCTCGGCCAGCACGTCCGATTCCAGCAGCCATTCACCGATGACGGCGGTGAAATGTTCCATCCCGGCGAACAGGCCGAGGCGTTCTTTGAGCCATTCCTCCTTGGCGCGCCCGGTGAGCCCCTGATCGCCCAGGACCCGGTCGACCAGCCAGGCGATCTTGGTGACATAGGACTCGACATCGAGGCCGATCGACTGCAGATGCCGTCGTGCGCCTTCATGGCTGCTGGCGTGCATCGATTCCTGGCCGATGAACCCGGTGACCTCCTCCCGCAGCCGCTCGTCCTGGATATAGGGCAGGGCTTCGGCCAGGCAGGTGGCCATCGCCCGTTCGCCCTCGGGGAGTACGAGATGCATCACGTTGGTGACATGTGTCGCGAGTACTTCGCCCGGGATGTAGTGCAGGGGCACCGACGAGAAGTCGAAGTGCACATCCCGCGCGTGAATTGCGTGCGCTTGTTCCTGATAGGAGCGCGCCGTTGCACCGTTATCAGCCATAACGGAACCGTACAGTGCAACAAATAGTATCGCAATGTTGCAGAAGGATTTGATCTGCGGTTGTGATCGGGACCCGCCGCGCCTGATACCGTCGAAGCGTGCTCTCCACCGCCGCGACCTCGGGAAATTCGCCCACCGCCGACTCTGTTGAAGAACGAATTCTCGATGCCGCCCTCGTGCAGTTCGAGCGGGTGGGCGTGCGCAAGACGACGATCGAGGACATCGCCAAAGCCGCCGACGTCGACCGCGCCACCGTCTACCGGCGGATCGGTTCGCGCGACGACGTGGTGCGCGCGGCCTTCGAACGGGAGGTGCGCCGGCTGCTCGTAGACCTGGGTGAGATCCCGGCGCGCCACGACACCTTCGACGACATCGTCGTCGACGTGTTCACCACCGTGATCACGCGTTGGCGAGCGCACCCGCTGGTCGAGCGGCTTCTTACGCTGGAGGCCGACCGCCTGCTGCCCCAGCTCACGGTCGACGGGGCGTCGTTCTTCCTGCTCTCGGTCGCGGCGTCCACCGAGATCCTCCGAAAGGTGCTCGAGGACAGCCGATTCCCCGGCATTCCGGATCTGAGTGCTCGGGTCGAAGTGGTCTGCCGGGTGGTGCACTCGCTGATCCTGCAGCCGGTGGGCACCATCGACACCGGCTCGGAGCAGGCATTGGCGGCATTCGCCCGCACGTACGTGGTCCCGATTCTGGTGGCCGGGTCCTAGGCGCGGGGAAGCGTGCGATCGGGTTCTCGTTGACCCGGTAGGCGTCCATGTAGCTGGGTTCCTAGTCTGCGCTAGTTTGTTGACAGTCTGTCAATAGTGGTCGGTCCGGCATTGACAAACACCGGGCCGGACTGCGAAGGTACCAATTACTTGGACATCCAACTATTGGAAACCCTCCAACTGCGCACACCGCGCGACCGACATCAACGGAGTAGGACTGGCATGGTTCGCGAACTCACGCACTTCATCGGCGGCAAGCACGTCACCGGCACTTCCGGCGCCTTCGGCGACGTCTTCGATCCGAACCTCGGGCAGGTACAGGCCAGGGTTCCGCTGGCGAATGCGGCCGAGGTGAGCGCGGTGATCGACAACGCGGCCGCGGCTCAGCCGGTGTGGGCGGCGTTCAACCCGCAGAAGCGGGCCAGGGTGCTGATGAAGTTCGTGAACCTGGTCAACGACGAGATGGACAGCCTGGCCGCGCTGCTGTCCTCCGAGCACGGCAAGACCATCGCCGATGCCAAGGGCGACATCCAGCGCGGCCTCGAGGTCATCGAGTTCGCCATCGGCATTCCGCATCTGCTCAAGGGTGAGTACAGCGACAGCGCGGGCACCGGTATCGACGTGTACTCGATGCGTCAGCCGCTGGGTGTGGTCGCCGGTATCACGCCGTTCAACTTCCCGGCGATGATCCCGCTGTGGAAGGCTGGTCCGGCGCTGGCCTGCGGTAACGCCTTCGTGCTCAAGCCGTCGGAGCGTGATCCGTCGGTGCCGCTGCGACTGGCCGAGCTGTTCCTCGAGGCCGGTCTGCCGCCGGGTGTGTTCAACGTGGTCAACGGTGGCAAGGAAGCCGTCGACACGATCTTGGGCGACAAGCGGATCAAGGCGGTCGGTTTCGTCGGATCGACCCCGATCGCCCAGTACATCTACGAGACCGCGACCGCCAACGGCAAGCGGGCGCAGTGTTTCGGTGGGGCCAAGAACCACGCTGTCGTGATGCCCGATGCCGACCTCGACGATGTCGCCGATCAGCTGATCGGTGCGGCGTACGGGTCCGCGGGTGAGCGTTGTATGGCGCTGTCGGTGGCGGTGCCGGTGGGGCAGGAGACCGCTGACCGGCTGGTCGCCAAGCTGACCGAGCGGGTGCACAAGCTCAATGTCGGCCGCTCCGACGACGCGGGCGCGGACTTCGGGCCGCTGGTCGGGCTCGACGGGGTGAACCGGGTCAACGACTACGTCCAGATCGGTGTCGACGAGGGTGCCGACCTGGTGGTCGACGGCCGCGGCCTGAGCGTCGAGGGTGCCGAGAACGGCTTCTTCGTCGGCGCGAGCCTGTTCGACAACGTCACTGCCGACATGCGGATCTACAAAGAAGAGATCTTCGGACCGGTGCTCACCGTGGTGCGCGCGGGCGACTACGAAGAAGCGCTGAAGCTGGTCGACGAGCACGAATACGGCAACGGTGTCGCGATCTTCACCCGCGACGGTGACACAGCTCGGGATTTCTCGTCTCGGGTGCAGGTCGGCATGGTCGGTGTGAATGTGCCGATTCCGGTGCCGATCGCCTACTTCACCTTCGGTGGCTGGAAGGGCTCGGGCTTCGGCGATCTCAACCAGCATGGCCCGGATTCGATCCGGTTCTACACCAAGACCAAGACGGTGACCCAGCGTTGGCCTGCCGGGCTCAAGGAGTCCAACGCGTTCGTCATCCCGACGATGGACTGAGGCGGCGATGTTCACCCTCGATGAGGACGAGCGCGCGATCGGCGAGACCGCGCGCCAGTTCGCCGACGAGTTCCTGGCGCCCGACGCGCTGGATTGGGATGAGCGCAAACACTTCCCGGTCGACGTGCTGCACAAGGCGGGCCCGCTCGGGCTCGGCGGCATCTCGGTGCGCGCCGATGTCGGCGGCTCCGAACTGCGCAGGCTCGACGCGGTGCGGATCTTCGAACAGCTCTCGACCGGGTGCCCCTCGGTCGCGGCGTACATCTCGATCCACAACATGGCGACCTGGATGATCGACGCCTACGGCACCGAGCAGCAGCGCCACCGGTGGGTGCCGGGAATGGCCGCGCTGGAGCTGCTCGGCAGTTACGCGCTCACCGAACCGGGCGTCGGATCCGACGCGGCGGCCTTGAGCACCAAGGCCGTTCGCGACGGCGAGGACTACATCCTGTCCGGCGCCAAGCAATTCATCTCCGGCGCCGGCGCCAACGACGTGTACGTGATGATGGTGCGAACCGGCGGCGACGGCCCGCGCGGCATTTCGGCGCTGATCGTCCCGGCCGACACACCGGGTCTGACGGTGGGACCGAACGAACGGAAGATGGGCTGGAACGCGCAGCCGACCCGGCAGGTGATCCTCGACGGTGCCAGGGTGCCGGTCGCCAACCGCCTCGGCGAGGAGGGCGAGGGCTTCTCGATCGCGATGAACGGCCTCAACGGCGGCCGGCTCAATATCGCCGCCTGCTCGATCGGCGGCGCGCAGGCCGCGCTCGACAAGACGGTCCGCTACCTCACCGAACGTCACGCCTTCGGAAAACCCTTGGTGCGCAACGAGGCATTACAGTTCGAGCTGGCCGATATGGCCACCGAACTGGAGGCGGCGCGGACCCTGCTGTGGCGAGCCGCCGCCGCGCTCGACGCGGACGCGCCGGACAAGGTGTCGCTGTGCGCGATGGCGAAGCGATTCGCCACCGACACCGGTTTCGACGTGGCCAACAAGGCGCTGCAATTGCACGGTGGTTACGGCTACCTGCACGAATACGGCCTGGAGAAGATCGTGCGTGACCTGCGGGTGCACCAGATCCTCGAGGGCACCAACGAAATCATGCGGGTGGTTGTCGCCCGCTCGCTGATCGGAGCAGCATGACCGACGAACCCGAGGTGCTGATCGCCGTCCGTGACGGTCTCGGCGTGATCACCCTGAACCGGCCCAAGGCCATCAACGCGCTCAATCACGCGATGACACTGGCCATCACCGACGCGCTGCGCTCCTGGGCCGGCGACGACGCGGTGCGCGCCGTCGTGGTCACCGGCGCGGGGGAGCGTGGGCTGTGCGCGGGCGGTGACATCGTCGCCATCCATGCCGACGCGAAAGGCGGGACGGCGGGCGCCGATTCGCCCACCGGGCGGTTCTGGCGCGACGAGTACCACCTCAACGCGCTGATCGGCAGCTATCCCAAGCCGTATGTGGTGATCATGGACGGCATCGTGATGGGCGGTGGAGTCGGCCTGGCCGGGCACGGCAGCCACCGCATCGTCACCGAACGGTCCAAGATCGGGATGCCCGAGGTCGGCATCGGTTTCGTCCCCGATGTCGGCGGCACCTACCTGCTCTCGCGGGCGCCCGGCGAGCTCGGCACCCACGTGGCGCTGACCACCGCGCGGATGACCGCGGGCGACGCGATCGCGGCCGGATTCGCCGACTACTACGTGCCCTCCGACGCGCTACCCGAGCTGCTCGACGCGCTGGGCACCGTGGGCGTCGACGCGGCGATCGCGAAGTTCGCCGAGTCCGCACCGGCCTCGGACCTGCTCGCACAGCAGCGCTGGATCGACGCTTGCTACAGCGCGGACACCGTCGAGGAGATCGCGGCGCGGCTACAGGCCGACGAAGCGCCCGAAGCCGCCGAGGCCGCCGCTGCTCTGCTCGCGAAATCCCCTGTCGCACTGAAGGTCACGCTGCGGGCCTTGCGTGCCGCGCAGGACCTGCCGAGCCTCGAGGCGGTGCTGGACCAGGAATACCGGGTCTCGGTCGCCTCACTCGGCTCCCACGATCTGGTCGAGGGCATCCGCGCCCAGGTGATCGACAAGGACCGCAATCCCCAGTGGCGGCCCGCGACCCTCGCCGAGGTGACCGACGAGCAGGTGGCGGCGTACTTCGCCGGTCTGGGTGCGGCGGAACTGGGTTCGACGACAGCGGAGGCACAGCGATGACGAAGACGATCGGTTTCCTCGGGCTCGGCCACATGGGCGGCCCGATGGCGGCGAATCTGGTGCGGGCAGGCTACGACGTGCTCGCCTACGACCCGGTCCCCGCCGCGCAGGACCAAGCGCGTGCCGACGGCGCTACGGTGGTGGCCACCGCCGCCGAGGCCGCCGCCGACCGTGACGTGGTGATCACCATGCTGCCCAACGGCAAACTCGTCCTCGACGTGTACGCCGAGCTGCTGCCCGCCGCCGCGCCGGGAACCCTGTTCCTGGACTGTTCCACCATCGATGTCGCCGATGCGAAAGCCGCTGCGGCGCAAGCTGTGACGGCCGGTCATCGACCGCTGGACGCGCCGGTCTCCGGTGGGGTGGCCGGGGCCACCGCGGGCACCCTCACCTTCATGGTCGGCGGCGCGGCCGCCGACTTCGCCGACGCGAGCGATGTGCTCGCGGTGATGGGCGGCAAGGTGGTGCACTGCGGTGACTCCGGCGTCGGTCAGGCCGCCAAGATCTGCAACAACATGCTGCTCGGGATCTCCATGATCGGCCTGTCGGAAGCGCTGGTGCTCGGTGAGCGGCTCGGCCTGAGCCACCAGTCGTTCTTCGACGTGGTCTCCACCGCATCCGGTCAGAGCTGGGCGCTGACCAGCTACTGCCCGGTGCCCGGCCCGGTCCCCACCAGTCCGGCCAACAACGACTACCAGCCCGGCTTCGCCACCGCGCTGATGTCGAAGGACCTCACCCTGGCCGCGAACGCGTTGCAGGCCAACGGGATCGACGGCCAGCTCGGCGAACTCGCGGCCGCGATCTACGCGCGGTTCAACCAGACCGACGCCGGGCGCGACTTCTCCGCCATCGTCACCGACATCCGGGACCGTTCCGCGGAGGCCGACCGATGACCGACGCAGACAGCTAGGTGCGAACCGACACTGCGACGCTCGGTCTGCGGGGGCCCGCCGCGCGGGCCCGCCGCAGACAGGCGGTGTTGGCCGCCGCGCAAGACGTGTTCGTCGCGCACGGCTATCACGGCGCCCGGATGGACGAGATCAGCGCGCGGTCCGGGATCAGCAAACCGGTGCTCTACGACCACTTCGCGGGCAAACTCGACCTGTATCTCGCTGTGCTGCAGCACAATCTGGACCGGATGGTCGACGGCGTCCGGGCCGCGGTCGCCCGCGACACCGACCCGCGGCGGCGGGTGCGCCGGGCGGTGATGTCCTACTTCGACTTCGTCGAACACGACGTCGGCGGGTATGTGCTGGTGTTCGAATCGCCGGTGCCCAGCGAACCGTCCGTTGAATGGCGGGTACGCACCGCGATGCGCGACTGCGCCGCCCTGGTGAGCGTCGAACTGCGCGCGGGCGGGCTGGACGAGGCCAGGGCCGAGATCCACGCCTGGGCGCTGGTGGGAATCAGCCGGCTCACGGCCGGCCACTGGCTGGAGGCCGGGCGGCCGATCTCGAAAAGTGACGCGGTCGACACCGCGGCCGCCCTGTGCTGGAACGGATTATCGACAGTCGATCGACAACAGGAAGAACAAGGACAGTCATGGCTCAGGCTTTCGCATTGACCGAATCCGACGACACGTTCCTCGCGAGCGCGGCGAACCGCTACGTCCACATCATCGACATTCCCGCGCCGCCGTCGGCGGTGTGGGCGGCCCTGACCGCCGACGACGCCCTGGTGTCGTGGTCCGGGCTGGTCACCGGCATGCGGTGGACCACACCGCGCCCGTTCGGCGTCGGCACCTGCCGTGTCGTCACCCTCGGGCGCATCGCCGCGCTGACCGAACGCTTCTACCGCTGGGACGACCAGCGGCGCATGACCTTTACCGTCGACTTCGCCTCGATCCCCGGCCTGCGCCGCTTCGCCGAGGACATCGAGCTGACGCCGACCGCCACGGGAACCCGGCTGACGTGGACCTTCGCCGTGGAGGGCAAGCCCGCGCTGCAACTGCTGCTGCGCTCGACGAGCGCGGTGACCGAGCGGATCACCGGCTCCATCGCCAAGGGCATCGTGGGCAGTGTCGCCGCGACAGCACCGAACAGCGGCCCTGCGGTCTGACGGTAGGTCGTCTGCGGCTCATCCCTTGAGCCGCAGCACCGCCAGCACCCTGCGATGGCGGGTATCCGACGGTGGCAGATCGAGTTTGGTGAAGATATTGCCGATGTGTTTCTCGACGGCCCGCTCGGTGACGGTGAGCGAGGTGGCGATGGCGTTGTTGGTGAGGCCCTGCGCCATCAGTTCGAGCACCTCCCGCTCGCGCGGGGTGAGCCGGGCGAGCGAATCCTGTTGCCGGGACGCACCCATCAGCTGACTCACCACCTCGGGATCGAGTGCGGTGCCGCCGGTGGCGACCCGGTGCAGCGCGTCGACGAAGTCACCGACGTCGGCGACGCGATCCTTGAGCAGGTAGCCGACGCCGCTGGCGCCGGCGGCGAGAAGCTCTGTGGCGTATCGGGTTTCGATCCACTGCGAGAACACGAGCACGCCGGTATCCGGATACTTCCTGCGCAGCTCGATGGCGGCCAGCAGACCCTCGTCGGTGAAGCTGGGCGGCATCCGCACATCCACCACCGCGACATCGGGCCGGTGGGCGTCGACGACCTCGCTCAGCGACGTCGCGTCGCCGACCATCGCCACGACCTCGTGTCCGCGTTCGGTGAGCAGCCCGGCCAGCCCGTCGCGCAGGATCGCGCTGTCCTCGGCGATCACCACCCGCAACGGTCCGTGCGCACCGCCCGCGGTCACTGCGGGCCCTCGTTCGGCAGGATCATGGTCACCACGGTAGGCCCACCGGCGGGACTGTCGACGGTGAGTGTGCCGTCGACAGCGAGAGCACGGGCGGCGAGCCCGGCCAGCCCGCTGCCGGTGACGGTCTGCGTGCCGGGGCGGGGCGCACCACCGATTCCGTTGTCCCGCACGGTGACCGCGATGGATCGCAGACTGTCGGGCAGCACCGACACCGCCACCCGGTTCGCGTGCGCGTGTTTGACCACATTGGTCAGTAGTTCGGCGACGGAGAAGTAGGCGATCGCCTCGATGGCCGGGCTCGGTCGCCGCAGGATCTGCACACGCAGGTCGACCGGCACCGCGCAGCGGGCGGTGAGCGTCTCCAGGGCCGGGCCGAGGCCGAGTTCGAGCGCGGGTGGATGGATGCCGCGCACCAGTTCGCGCAGTTCGGTGAGCGCCTCCTTGGAGTTGGCGCGCGCCTCGGCGATGAGGTCGCGGGCGTCGCCGCCCGCGGCCAGGCGTTCTTCGGCCCTGCCCAACGCCATGGCGATGGTGACCAGCCGCGCCTGCGTGCCGTCGTGCAGGTCGCGCTCGACCCGGCTCAAGGTGGCGGTCGCGTCGTCCACCGCGGCGCGTCTGCTGGCCCGCAATTGCGCCAGTTGCCGGTCGCGCGGTGTCGCCGCCAACAGGTGCACGATCAGCATCCGATGCACCCAGCAGAGTGCCCGGATCAGCCACGGCAGCGCGAAGCACAGCAGGATGCCGATCCCGGACAGCGCGAGCGCCCGCGGCCAGGTATCGATGTAGAACGTTCCGAACTGCGCGAGACTGTGGTGTTCCACGCCGTTGTCGTCTACCTGCACCGGATCGAGCAGCGCCCATGGAATGGGCGAGAGGGCCGTGAACCCGACCATCGCGATCATCACGAGGACGACCCAGCCCACCGCGACACCGAGCACCGACTGCGCGAGCAGGAACAACACCGCCCGCCAGCTCGGCCGATCGGTGAACGCACTCTTCAGGAAGCCGAAAAAGCCGCTCGACCTGGTGAAATCCGGTGGTGATTCGACGTGGGCGCCGAGCAGCCCGCGCCCGAGGAACCGGTAGATCCGGCCCCAGACCCGCCCGCCGAGCAGCACCCCCGCCAGCACCGGAATACCGATCAGCACGATCGACGCGTACAGCCCGCCGCCGAACCCGAAGAACAGGTAGCACACGGCCGCACAGCCCAGAACGAACGACAGGACCAGATAAGTGAGCTCCTTCCACGTCCTGGCTTCGAACGGTGCGCGCAGGATCGCACCCAGCGGGCCCCTCCGGCGCTGCGGTGTCTCCTGCGTGGCATCGAGCGCCACGGTGGGTTCGCCGGCGATGTCGACCACGAGTGTCTGCTCGGCTGGTGTCTCGGTCATGACTCCATGGTTGTCGTCGCGGGCCGGAAATACGATCGAGCTGTCCACCGAGTCGATGGTGTAGCGAGCTACACCATCGCGCGTTCGAGGGTGAACGACCGCTGGCCGGATTGTCCGCGTCCGTGTTTGAATGCGGCGCAACCACATTCGCAGCCGGAGGAGGGCGTTATGGGCCAGGATGTCGACTTTCCGGGGCTGGCGGATGGGGTGAGGTCTCGTTTCGTCGACGACGTCAACGGGTTGCGCGTGCACCTTCTCGAAGCCGGCCACAGCCGTTCCGGTCGTCCGCTGGTGGTGCTGCTGCACGGTTTCCCCGAACTGGCGTACTCGTGGCGCAAGGTCTTGGCGCCGCTGGCCGACGCCGGATTTCACGTGGTCGCCCCTGATCAACGCGGCTACGGCCGAACTACGGGCAGCGATGTCGCCGACCTGGCGTCCTTCCGAACCGGCAACCTGGCCCGCGACGCGCTGAGTCTCGTCGGCGCGCTCGGCTATGAACGGGCGCATCTGGTCGGGCACGACTTCGGCTCTGTTGTCGCCGGATGGGCCACGCTCGGCGGCGAACAAGTCATCAGCTCGTTGACGATGATGAGCGCGCCGTTCGCCGGTGCGGGAATACCCAAGTCCTCGACCGAACTCGACGACGCCCTGCGCGCGCTGTCGCCACCGCGCAGGCACTATCAGCACTATTTCGCGGGAACCTCGAGCGCCGCAGACATCTTGCATGCCCCGCAAGGGATCGCCGACTTCCTGCGCGCGTATTTCCACATGAAGAGCGCCGACTGGCCGGGCAACGCGGACGCCGGAGAACTCCCGGGACCGACTGCGGCCGATTTGGCACTCCTGCCGCGGTACTACGTCATGGACGCGGGCGTCGGCATGCCGGAAACAGTAGCGCCGTACTTACCTTCACCACAGGAGCGGGCCGACTGTGCCTGGCTCACCGACGAAGAACTGAATTTCTACGCTCGCGAATTCGGTCGCACAGAATTCCAGGGCCCACTCAACTGGTACAGAGCTCTCACCCTGCCGATCACAGAAACCCCAACCGTCCCGCGAATCGAAGTGCCCACTCAATTCATTGCCGGCCGATGCGATTGGGGTATCTGGCAATCGCCCGGCGCATTACGCACCATGGCGGAAGACGTCTGCGCGCAGTTCACCGGTACGTATTTGGTACCCGACGCCGGGCACTGGGTCCAGCAGGAGCAACCGATCGCCGTCATCGACCAGATCTCGAGATTCCTCGACGAAAACTAAGCCGGACGACGCTGACTCCCTCGTCGGTCTCGCATCGCCTGGGATTTCAGCACATCGACCTCGCAGCCGGGCGAGTTCGGGTCGAAGCCGTGCTCGACCAGCCAGCGGACTCCGAGCAGGCTGCGCAACGACCACCACGCCCGGATCACCTCGAGGTCGACGTCGGTGCCGTACCCGGCGATCACGTCGCCGAGGTGTTCCTCGTGTCCGAGAGTCAGGGTGGCGAGGTCGTACACGGCGTCGCCGCGGGCGGCCTCGGACCAATCGATCACCCCGGTGACCTCGTCACCGTCGACGAACACGTGGGCGATCTGAAGATCGCCGTGGATGAACACCGGCGTCCACGGCCGCAGCGCGGACTCGGCGATCCGGCGGTTACGGACGACCAGGTCGGCGGGAAGCACGCCCTTGGTGACGAGCCACTCGCATTCACCATCGAGTTCGGAGGTGAGTTCGTCGAGGCGGCGACCCGGCCAGGGTGGCAGCGGCGCGTCGTGCAGCATTCGGACAGTGGCGCCCGCCGCTGACCACGCCGCCGCGGACGCGGTCGACGGTTCACCGAGGCGGCCGAGTGCGCGACCCGCGAGCGCGGCGAGCGCCAGGACGGGCGGTTCCCGCCACAGGATCTCCGGAGTCGGGATCGGTGCGGCGGCCATTGCGGCGACCTCGACGTCGGTGCGTACCTGGTCGGTGTCGACCTTCAGGAACACTTCGCCCACACGCACCGTTGCGCGCTCATGGTGGGCGACAACGACTTCGAGTGCTTCCACGTCGGCCAGTATGGCCGGGATTTCGACGAACGTCGCGGGGTTTTCGCGTGCCGGGGTTCGCCGGATCCCGACCGAATCCATCACTGTTTCGGATGTTTCTGCGCGGGTAGCGCGAAGGGAGACCACGATCAGAAAGGCTGTTGTGATGCCGAAGATCGCTGAATCCGGGTGGGCTAGGAGCTCGGAGTTGTCGACTGTCTCGCGGCGTTACTGATGGCCGATGACGTCGAAAGGCGGGGGTCCGACGACGGGGAATACCGGCGGGCCGCGCTCTACGTCGTCTGTGTGGTGGGTGTCGCGGCTCTTGTCTTCGCCGCCGTGAACGTGTGGGCGGCCAACCGGGGTGCGTGCGCGGACGCGCAGACCCACCTGTGTGACACCCCGTCCGAATCGGCCATCGTGATCGGCCCCTCGGTAGTTGTGCTGCTCGGTGGTATCGGCGCGTTCATCCGGACCTACCAGCGGTGGCGCGCGGGCAACTCGTGGCGGACATGGCAGGGCGCGGGCTGGTTTCTGTTCATTCTGATGACGGCCTACCTGGCTATCGGGGCCGGCACGATCGCGGGGTAGCTCTGCTGGTGCATTCAAGACTGCGGCAGTCGCGACGATGGTCGGCCGCCGATCCGGCTTCTTGCCGTCGGAGACTGACGAGGTCGTGGTATTCCGCCCATGATTTCGGTCCACCATGACTGCAACGGACTGGGTTCGGGCCAGAGGACGCATGGTGCTTCAGGTTCCGATTCGGGCAGGGGATCAACGAAGTCGAGTGCGAGATGGTCGGAATAGCGCATGACAACTTCCTCGGTCTTTCTGGAACTGTGCTTTCGCCGACGCTGCGGGATTGTGGCCGGTGATCCGGTTGGACTACTACACCCGAGCGGGATTCCCTCGGCACCGGCAGGATTCACGGTGTCCCGGCTGTTCCTGCGTTATCAAGAGCGGCTGGTAATACCCATTTGAGCACGCGAGTAGTCGGCTGTCAGGCGTTGTGACCGTCCTGTTGTAAATGCCCATGGAACTCAGAACTGGGTGAATACTGGGGTGACCACTTCGGTGGAGAACGGCGGCGCGTTCTCGAGTCACCACCGCAAGCTGCGTTCTCGGCTCGGCGATGGACCGCACTCGGAGCGCTGAGACAGGAGGGTCTGGTGATGGACGACTCTTCCTGGAATCAGCGCGTTCGTGGCGAGACCGAGATCCAGCGGCTCGACCGCAACTGGGCATCACTGCTGCAGGAATTGCGCGTGGTGCAGACCGGCGTTCAGCTGCTCACCGGGTTTCTGATGGTGCTGCCGTTCCAGCCTCGATTCGAATCGTTGAGCACGTCGATGCGGGTGCTGTACCTGGTCGTTCTCACCGCCTCGATCTGCGCGACCGCGCTGCTGGTGGCGCCCGTGGCCGCGCATCGGCTGCTGTTTCGCCGGCATCAGCTCGCGTGGCTGGTCTCGGCGTCGAATCAACTCGCGCTCACCGGGGTGATACTGCTCGGCGTTGCACTCGTCGGAGTGGCGGTGCTGCTCTTCGATGTCGTGGCGGGCCCTGTCGCGGCGGCGGTAGCGGGGGTGGTGTTCGGTGCGCTGTTCATCGGGACCTGGCTGGTTCGACCCTGGTTCGCACGTCGCCGACCAGCCCAGGACGCCTTCGACGACCAGCAGCCCGGTGCCGAACGGGCCGACCCGCCCGAACGCTGACTTCTCGGCCGACGCAGTGGTTGGCGGTTGCCGGGGCCGTCGTGTGGGACAGCGCCCGAACGGGACGCGCTGGCCCCGGCAACCGCCCGCCCGCCGGTCAGGAGGTCGGCCATCCTGTTCCCGGCGGCGGTCTGTGGTTCGATCTACAACCGCGCGATACCCGGGCGAATCAGGTCGAAACAGGACCGCTGATTCTCGACGTCTCGATTCAGTTCTGCTTCAGACTGCCCACGGCGAGCGATCCGTTCGCCAAGGGCTCCCGCTTCTCCACGGCGCGGACATAACTGTCGGGGTCCTTGTCGACCGGGCGGACACCGGCGTAGTGGCGCGCCTCGTAGGCGGCGAAAGTGACAGCCAGCCGGTGGCGTTGCGATACCGGGGCCAACCGGCGGAATTCGGTGAGGCCTTCGCGTTCTTCCTCTGCCATGTGGTCGCTGTTGGCGAGGTTGGCCGCCGCGACGGCGGCATACCAGTCATCGGTGCCCACGGGATGATGCGCGACGTCGGCCACCGCGTCTCTGATCTCGTTGTGATCGTGGATGGCATCGAGCGTCTCGTCCTCCACCGCGCTCGTGCGTCTGGCCGCGATACCCGTCTCGAGCAACGCGGGGTAGAAGATCTCCTCTTCGGCCTGCGCGTGTAGCTCGAGGAAGGCCGCGAGTCTGTCCCAGATCGAAGACAGCGCACCGGTGTCGGTGCGATCGATCTGTTCCAAGATCGCGAACAGCCGCCGCTGCTCGTGGTGGTCATCAAGGATCAGCTGGGTAATGTCCACGATTCCTCCCTGATCGTCAGGTCAGCATGGATGGTCCGGGCAGCCGGCTACGTCGTCGGTAGCCGACGATAACGCACTGCCGCTGCCTTCCTGGTCAGCGCCGTTGTTGTCCTCGCGCGGTAGTGCGCGGCGCGGGCCAGTCCAGCGCGATACCCAGGATGGAGCCCACACCGCGAACCGCCGAGATCACCGCGCGCACCTCATCGATCCCCTGTCCGAAGGCTTCGGTGCGATCGTCGATCCGGAAGGGGCACAGAAACGTGTGCGGTCGATCGGGGTCTTGGCGGGGTCGTCCGAGCGTGATCACCACGGGACCCCCGGTGGTGTGCACGGCCTTGGCCGCCAGCGGAGGACCGAACTCGCGGGCCTTCGCGGCGGATAGGCCGCCTACCGGCAGGGGAGGGTCCACGGGTTCTCGCGAGCGGTCCGAGTCGTCGGGGCGGCCCGACGAGCCGACGAGCGTCGCGGCGTGCGAAATGTCGATCAACGCGGCATAGATGGCGGCCAGCCTATCCGGTCCGCGCGCTTCGCGAACAGGGCTGCCGACAACGCGGTATGTGCACCGCCACCCCTGTGTCGCGAGGTCTTGGCGAGGATCGGCGACCTGGACACGCAGTGCACGGTGTCCGGCCTTCACGGTGCTCACGATGGCTATCTCGTCGAGTTCGGTGTTCACAGATCCTCCAAAGGTTGTGCGCAATCGCGACGGACTTCGCTGCGCGCGGACCCGCGGATGGGTGTTGCCGCGTATAGGCTGGATCGGTTCATCTCCGACGTACCACTTCCACGATGAGAAGGGGATACACGTTGTCGACTCACAGAATCGCGTCCGCCGTGGCGATCGGCGTCACCATCGCTTTCCTGGCGGCCGGAACAGCGGCCGCTGCGCCCCGATCACTTGCCCTGACACAGCTGCAACTCGGTGAAGGCGCCGCGATCACCCAGATGGGCCATCGCGCAGCCGAAGCCATCGGTGACAGCGACGAAGGCGGTAAGCCGGAGGGCGACGCCGACGGTAAGGGGAAGGGCAAAGGGAAAGGCAAGGGCCAGGGCAAAGGCAAAGGCAAAGCCGGAAGCCCGGGCGAGGCGGATCGATGACCGCGATCGGGTTGATCTTCACCGGAGTCGCTGTGCTGCTGCACGGCTATATCTTCGTGATGGAGTCGCTGCAGTGGACGTCGGCGCGGACGCGAGCGACCTTCGGGATATCCGCCGCGGAGGCCGAGGCCACCAAGGAAATGGCCTTCAACCAGGGGTTCTACAACCTCTTCCTGGCCGTCGTGGCGGCAGTCGGCATGGGGTTCACCGCCTTCGGCGACAAGGGAATCGGGCTCGCGCTCGTGCTGGCCGGGGCCGGTTCGATGGTGGCTGCCGGCGTGGTACTGCTCGCATCCTCACCGGACAAGGCGCGTCCGGCGCTGATCCAGCTGGTACCACCACTGATCGGTTGCGCCGCCTTGGTGATCGCCCGGCTCTGAGCGCGTCATCCACGACCCGATCTCGGCGCGCGGCTGTTTGGGACGCGGATTTCGAGGTAACACGACGATGCGGCCGTCGGCCGCGCGTGCGGGTCATCACATCGTCGGAGGAGGAGAAGTTCATGGATCCCCTGGACATCATCGCTCAGTGGCGTCGCGACATCGAGCTCGCCGATAGTGGCGGCGAGGAGGCCGCGATCCAGCGGTTGCGAGGCGAGTGGTCCGCGTCGGCAGGCCTCGACCCGCAGGACGCGCTGACCCTGACTCCCGAGAGCGACGAGTCCAGTCGGCGTACCAAAATTACCGACGACGATCGGACCTGATCGGCCCGGCGCAGCAGTTCGGCAACGCGCTGGACGATCAGTGCGGGAGCGGTGCGGTCGCTGGGCCCTCCAGCACCGCGCCGTCCGGTGCGAAGCGCGACCCGTGCAGCGGACAGTCCCAGGTCTTCTCGGCGTCGTTCCAGTTGAGGATTCCTCGCAGGTGTGTGCAGACCGCCGACACGGTGTGGGTCTCACCAGCGACGGTGCACAGCGCGGTCGGGTGCAGGCCGCGGCGTTCCACCCTGCCCTCTCCCTCGGGCGGCGTAGTTCCCGCGTCGGTGCCGAGCAGGTGCAGCCATCCGGTCGACATGTGCCGTGCCACTGCGGTGTTGGCCTGTACGCCCGCGACCAGTGACTTCACCGCACCGGAACGCCAGCCGTCGTAGGCTCGCGACCACGTGGGCTGCCGCTCGGTCAGCCGGCCGGCCAACAGCAGGGCGGCGGCGACGCCGTTGGTCATGCCCCACTTGGCGAAACCGGTCGCGCACTGCACCTCGTCGGCACCGAGCTGTACCGCGCCGACATAGGGCAGTTCGGAGATCGGGTGGTAGTCCTGCGCGGACCAACGATCGAGGAGTTGCGCGCCGGGGAACCAGCGATTCGTCCAGTCCAGCAATTCCCGGGCGTGATCGGCCTCGGAATCGACGCGGCCGACGTCGTGGCCGCTACCACCGACCAGCAGGACATCGTCGGCCTCGGTGGGGCACCAGCGCAGCGAACGGATCGGCCGACCGGCGCTGATGAACATCTCTTGCGGAATCGGACCCGGAACCTGGAACGCGGCCAGGTAGGACCGCTGGGCCGTGAGTTGTGCCGCGAGGCCGAGACGGTCGAACACCGGTGATCCGGTCGCCACGATCGCGTTCGCCGCCGAGACCTCGCCCTGGTCGGTGCCGATCACCACGTGACCTTCGCGTCGGCGAAGTCGCCGTGCGCGCGTCGATTCGAAGATCCGGCCGCCGCTCGCCTCGATGTCGGCCGCGAGCGCGGTGAGAACCGCGACCGGATCGACCTGCGCTTGCTCCCTGAGCCGGACACCGCCGCGCGTGGGGAAAGGGACGTCGAACTCGTCGATCAGCTCGGTGGGCAGTCCTACCGCGCGGGTGGCCTCGTACTCGGCGCGGACCGCCGCGAACTCGCCGGCATTCTGTGCGTAGGTGGCCGCGGGAACGCGCTGAGTCGCGATCTCGTGGTCGATACAGAAGTCGAGCAGCCAGTCGAAGCCTGCCTGATTCGCGGCCAGATACGTCGACAGAACGGCGATGCCGTGCCGGCGGGCGATCGCCTGCGCGCGGGTTCCCTGCAGCAGTGAGATCTTCGCGGTGGACGCGCCGGTTGTCACGGCGCCGATCTGGCGTGCCTCGAGGACGACGACCTCGCGGCCCTGCTCGGCCAAGCGCAAGGCGGTGGTCAGTCCGACGATCCCGGCACCGATCACCACGGTGTCGACCTCGATGTCACCGGCGAGCGGAAGCCGGGTCGGCCTCGGCGTACCTGCTAACCAAAACGATGTCATGCGGGCCGCATACCCCGATACGCCGAACGAAACGATGCAATTCGACAGCGATCGCGATCCCCGGCGCCAGGCGGACTGCCGCGAAGCCGCGGTGCGCCCAGTTCAGTGTCTGCCCTCGGCGAACTCCTCGACGATCTTGGCGCAGAAGGCGGGCAGGTCGGCGGGATTTCGGCTCGACACCAGACCGTTGTCGACGACGACTTCCTGGTCGACCACGGTGCCACCCGCGTTGCGGATGTCGGTGCGCACGCTGGGGTAGGAGGTGAGGGTACGGCCGCGGACGGCGTCGGCTTCGACGAGAATCCACGGACCGTGGCAGATGACGCCGATCGGTTTGCCGGTGGCGGCGAACTCCTTGACGAAGGCGACCGCCGCGGGATCCTGGCGGAGCTTGTCGGGGTTGGTGGTGCCGCCGGGGAGCAGGAGCGCGTCGAAGTCGTCGACGGCGGCTTCGGCGACGCGCCGGTCCACCGGGAAGGTGTCGCCTTTCTCGACGTCGTGGTTCATGGCCTGGATGGCGCCGTTCGCCAAGGAGAGCAATGTGGTCGTGGCGCCGGCGTCCTCGACGGCGGCGCGTGGCTGGACGAGTTCGACCTGTTCGACTCCGTCGGTGGCCAGGATGGCGACGCGCTTTCCGGTCAGTGGCTGCTGAGGCACCGTGCACTCCTTCGGATGAATGGGGTTGCGTTCGTGGGTATTGCCGTCACCCGTCCCGGCCCTCGGCTCGCGCATCCCGGTAGCCGCCCTCGGCGAGGTCGGCGAGCCGCGACAACGATTCGCGATTACGTGGCACGAGCGGCAGCGCCTGGACCGCGTGCGGCACCAACCGACTCGGTCCGCGAACGGCGCGTTCGGTCATCACGGCCTCACACGATGTGGGGTCGATAGCGCGTAGCTCCACCCGGACTACCGCGGCGCCGATCGGCCAGAGCCGGGCGTCGAGTTCGATGCTGTGTGGCGGATCGATGGCGCGGATCGCCGTCGTGTCCTGGATGGTGCACGGCCACGGTCCGACACTGTGATGAATGCGAGCTCCCACCTCCGGCCATGTGTCGTCCACGCCGCGGATGTGGGAGGCGCCGACGACCCAACTCGCATAGGACCATCCATCGGCGAGCACCGCGAACACCTCTTCCACCGGGGCATGGATCGTGCGCGTTACCTGGACCATGTCGTGGATCGCCTCCTCGGCCGCGTTGTCCTCACTCGGTCACATCGGCGCGAACCCGCTCCTGCCGGAACGCTCGAAGAGAAGCATCAGCCGGTGGACAGCAGCTCCCCAGCAGCGAAGGTGCGCGATACCGGGCTATACCCGGTTATCGGCCGCCGACACAGGAGCTGATCGCGTGAGCGTTGTCGCCGTCGACAGCAGCAGCTCGAGTGCGTACTGCACCGACCGGTCGACAACCTCGGCGGGATCTCCGTCGTACTGGCGGTGACCGGCCTGTGCGTCGCCGCGCGTAGCCACGCAGAACCACACGGAACCGGCGTCCTCCCCGTCTTGTGGTTCGGGTCCGCCGACTCCGGTGGTGGCGACGGCGATGTCGGCGTCCATCAGCGAACGCACGCCCTCTGCCATCGCCTTCGCCGCGGTCTCGGATACGACCGGCACATCGGGAACCCCGAGCACGTGCCGTTTGACGTCGGTGGCGTAGGCGACGACCGCACCTCGAAACCACACCGCCGAATCCGGTGCGGCGCCGAGGGCAGCGGCCACCTGGCCCGCTGTCAACGATTCGGCGACGGCTACCGTCAACCCATGCTGTTCGGCGAGAGCGGCGAGCTGGTTCGCCGTGTCACTCGGCATTGCTGTCGGATCGATCGCCGGACTCTTCCAGGGCCTTCGACAATTCGTTGCGAAGCCGTTGGGCGGTGCGTTCGTCCCCAGCGTCGCTGGCGGTGGTGATGTCCTGTCGTAGTTGCGCGATGATGTCGCGAGTACCCATGGGTCCTCCTTCGGCGCCGGGATAGTCGATGCGGTGGCCGTCGTCCAGACCGCCCAAGGTGGTCGTACCGCGGAATTCAGTTCCTAAACAGCGCGGCCGTACCACGCGGGTGGCCGATCACCGTCGGCGCTGTTCACAGGAGGCGGCGCACGGCCTCGACGAGCGCGCTGCGGCGGTCGTCGGTGCTCTCGGCGCCGGACGAGCAGGCGGGCAGGCTGGTGATGTTGCTCGGGTTCCACGCGAGAGCCATGCTCAGCACCAGCGTCAGCAGTGTCGGGGGTGAGAATTCGGCGCCGATGCCATCCTTGTCCTGCGCCGTGGCAAGCGCGTCCAGTTTGGCGTCGCGCGCGGGCGCTGCGACGGCCGGGTCATCCCGGTCGCCACGCTCCAGGCGGTGCCAGGTGGCCAGCCGGATGACTTCGGGGTGCCGCAGGCAATAGTCGAAGACCCGTCCCGCGTACTCGGGCAGGTCGCAGGCGGTGAAGGGGACCGAATTCAGGCCGTGGGTGACGTGGGCGTCGAAGACCGCGTCGAAGAGTTGGTCCTTGTTGCCGAAATAGACGTAGATGAGGTTCTTGTTGGCTTCCGCGGTCTTGGCGATCCGGTCCACCCTGGCTCCGGCGATGCCGTACGTGGCGAACTCGTCGGTGGCGGCCTGAAGAATGCGGGCCTTGGTCGCGTCGGCTCGAGACATGGGGTCATCGTAAGACGGCGAAGGCCGCGTCCGATGCGACGAGCAGCACCGTGCACCACAGGGTGATCCCGGTCATCAGCCAGCCGATCAGCGGCCAGCGGGGGATACCCAGCGCCGTACCGAGCAGGGCCGAGCCCCACGTGCCGAACAGGGCAGGCCCGACGATGCCGAATCCTGCCACGCCGTATCGGTCGAGGACTCGCCTGGCCCGGCGACCGGCGGCGCCGGAGAGCCGGGTGCTCTGTGCGGGCGTCGTCGGGGCGGTCGCGTCGACAGGGGAAGTGCCGTCGGTCGGAGCCGCCGAATCCACCTGTGCGGCCACCGAGTTCCGACGGACCCGCCAGGACCGCCACAGCAGCCGGGCGCGTTCCATGGCGAAGACCGCGAAGGTCACACAGCACGCCGCACCGAGTAACACCGCCAACAGCGCGACCGGGCCGGGAAGGGAAAGCGAGAGGCCGACAGGGATCGCGGGGGTGCCCACCGCGAAGCCCGCGAGCAGCGTCCCGACGAATCGCCCCATGCGGATTCCTTTCACCGGCGACATGCGCGCGTGGTTGGGCGGTTCCGGCGACCACCAATTAACTAACTAGTTAGTATAGTGCCATGGAATCCACCGATGCGGTGCTCGGCGAGCTGGCGGCCGGCAAATATCTGCTTCTCACCACGTTTCGCCGAGACGGCACGGCGGTGCCCACGCCGGTCTGGGTGATGCGCGACGGCCGAGCGCTGGCGGTGTGGAGCGTGGCGAACGCCGGAAAGGTGAAGCGGATCCGCAACGGCGGTCGAGTGAGCGTCGCTCCCTGTGACTGGCGCGGTAAGCCTCACGGCTCCTCGGTTCCCGGCTGTGCCGAGGTGCTGGCGCCGGAAGCGAGTGCGCACTTCACCACGTTGATGAAACGCAAGTACGGGCTGGTCGCCCGGATCGGGCTGTGGGGCAGCGGGCTGCGCGGAGGCGCCGAAAGGATGGTGGGAGTTCGGATCCGGCTGGACGGTTGACGGTGGCGGACGTGCGCTGCGCGACGAGCTAGGTGCAGCAGTTCGGATCCAGGACCGTGCACAGCGCGGACAGTGCGTCGCGGCGGGCGCGGTGAATCGTGTTCATCCCGCGCCGCTCGGACTCCACCAGGCCCGCTTTGCGTAACTGGCCGAGATGATGCGAGACCGTGGACTCGCTCAGGCCGACCGCGGCGGCGAGGTCGCCGCCGTTCTCCTCGCCGAGTGGGCTGGTCAGCAGTAGCGACAGCAATTTGACCCTGGCCGGGTCGGCGATCGCCTTGAGCCGCAACGCCACCTCCAGGGCGGCGGCGTCATCGACGGGCCCCGCCGCGACGGGGGCGCAGCAGACGGGGGTGGACATGTCGATCATGGGGAGCGCCTTGGGCATGAAATCGACCCTACCCGCGGTATTGACATATGTCGAAAAGGTGAGCAGACTCGGCATCACAAGTTCTTCGATATATGTCACACAAGTGGAGGTTCGATCATGTCTCGTATCCAGCTGGCCCTCAACGTCGACGACCTCGACACCGCCGTGCGGTTCTATTCGACCCTGTTCGACACCGAACCCGCCAAGCGCAAGCCCGGCTACGCCAACTTCGCGATCGCCGAGCCCCCGCTCAAGCTCGTACTGATCGAGAACGCGGGTCAGGGCGGGTCCATCAACCACCTCGGTGTCGAGGTCGACACCTCCGAGCAGGTGCACGGCGAGATCGCCCGACTCTCCGACGCCGGCCTGTTCACCGAGGAGCAGATCGCGACCACATGTTGCTTCGCCACCCAGGACAAGGTGTGGGTGACCGGGCCGGGTGCTGAGCGGTGGGAGGTCTACACGGTGCTGGCCGACAGTGAAACCTTCGGCACCGCGCCCGAACTCGGCCTCACCGACGCCGAAGCGGCCGACGTCTGCTGCGGAACCGCCGCCGAAGCTGACGCCGAGGGTGCCTGCTGCGGTTCCGACGCCAAGACGAAGGCCCTCGCCTCCGGCGCGAGCTGCTGCGGCTGAGTAGAGAGCGAGCGAGTTCACTCGATGTTCGCTTGCTTTCCTGATTCGATATCGATCAATATCGACATATGTCGAATCAAGACCTGCCGCTGAGTGTGGCCTCACCCTCGTGTGAGGCCACACCCCGCACCCGCCCACCGATGAGCGGCGAGACCGCCGTCGAGCTGGCCGTGCTGTTCAAGGCCCTCGCCGACCCGGTGCGGCTGCGGCTGCTCTCGGCGATCGCGTCCCGAGCAGGCGGTGAGGCCTGTGTGTGCGACCTGTCGACCGGTATCGACGTCACCCAGCCGACCATCTCCCACCACCTGAAGGTGCTGCGCGAGGCCGGATTGCTCACCAGCGAACGCCGCGCGTCCTGGGTGTACTACCGGGTCGTCCCGCACGCGCTGGCGCGGCTGTCGGACGTGCTCGCGACCGAGGCCGGAGCGGTGACCGCGTGAGCACCACCACCGACCACCCGGCCGTCGTGGGAAAACTCTCGACGCTGGACCGGTTCCTGCCGGTCTGGATCGGCGTCGCGATGGCTGCCGGACTGCTACTCGGACACATGATTCCCGGTCTGGGCGACACGCTGAGCGCCGTGGAGATCGACGGCATCTCGTTGCCGATCGCGATCGGGCTGTTGATCATGATGTATCCGGTGCTGGCGAAGGTTCGCTACGACTGCCTCGACTCCGTCACCGGCGACCGTAAACTCCTGCTCAGCTCGCTGGTGCTGAACTGGATCCTGGGCCCAGCGCTGATGTTCGCCCTGGCCTGGCTGTTCCTGCCCGACCTGCCCGAATACCGCACCGGCTTGATCATCGTCGGCCTGGCCCGCTGCATCGCCATGGTCGTGATCTGGAACGACCTCGCCTGCGGTGATCGCGAAGCCGCCGCCGTCCTCGTCGCGCTGAACTCGGTCTTCCAGGTCTTCATGTTCGCCGTGCTCGGCTGGTTCTATCTCGCGGTCCTGCCCGGCTGGCTGGGCCTGGAACAAACCACCATCGACGTCTCCCCGTGGCAGATCGCGAAATCGGTGCTGATCTTCCTGGGAATCCCGCTACTGGCCGGGTTCCTGACCCGCCGCCTCGGTGAACGCGCCAAGGGTCGCGACTGGTACGAGTCGACATTCCTGCCCAGGATCGGGCCCTGGGCGCTCTACGGGCTGCTGTTCACCATCGTGATCCTGTTCGCTCTGCAGGGCGACCAGATCACCTCCCATCCACTCGACGTCGTCCGCATCGCGATCCCCCTGCTGGCCTACTTCGCGATCATGTGGGGCGGCGGCTATGCCATGGGCGCGGCCCTCGGCCTCGGCTATGAACGCACCACCACGCTGGCGTTCACCGCCGCGGGCAACAACTTCGAACTGGCCATCGCCGTAGCGATCGCCACCTACGGCGTCACCTCCGGCCAGGCGCTGGCCGGGGTCGTCGGTCCGCTGATCGAGGTCCCTGTCCTGGTCGGCTTGGTCTATGTCTCCCTGGCCTTGCGCAAACGATTCGAGCCCACCATCCACACTTCGCCGGCCTCGGCCGGCTGAAAGGCACCACCCATGACTACCAAGCCCAGCGTGTTGTTCGTCTGCGTGCACAACGCGGGTCGCTCCCAGATGGCCGCCGGATTCCTGGCCCACCTCGCCGGTGACGCGATCGAGGTCCGGTCCGCGGGTAGCGCGCCCGCCGAAACGATCAATCCGTCCGCGGTCGCCGCCATGGCCGAACTCGGCATCGATATCGCCGACCAGACCCCGAAGATCCTGACCGCCGACGCGGTGGAAACCTCCGACGTCGTGATCACCATGGGCTGCGGCGACGCCTGCCCGTGGTACCCCGGCGTGAGCTACCGCGATTGGGTCCTGGACGACCCCGCGGGCAAGGGCGTCGATTCGGTCCGCCCGATTCGCGACGAGATCAAGTCCCGCGTGCAAGCCCTGATCGGGGAGTTGTTGCCACAGACCATGCGGTGATTTCGGCACCGGTGCGTATTCGGTCCCGGTCGGGGTAAGCGCTTCCTACTTCTGTTCTCGATGATCGGAGGCGTCATGGTGGATCACGACGAGAAAGTGTCGACCGGGACCGGCGGGCGATTGCGTATTCCGCGTAGCCGGGGCGCGCTGGGCGGGCTGGCGGTGCTGCTCCTCGGCATCTGGGGCGCACTCATACCGTTCGTCGGGCCGTACTTCGATTTCGCGTACACCCCCGACGAGCCGTGGGTCTGGACCTCGGCACGCGGCTGGCTACAGGTTCTGCCGGGCGTTGTCGCGATCGTCGGTGGACTGCTCATGCTGATGAGCAGAAACCGGGTGGTCGCGAGTTTCGGTGGCTGGTTGTCGGTCGCGGCAGGTGCGTGGTTCGTGATCGGGCCGTTCCTGGCCGATCTGCTGCGCCTCGGAGACATCGGCGAGCCGGTCGCCACCTCGGATCTGAAGCGCGCGCTGCTGCAGCTGACGTTCTTCTACGGACTCGGCGCGCTGATCCTGTTCTTCGCCGCGAGCTCGCTGGGCCGCCTGTCGGTGCTCAGCACCAGAGACATCGCGTTCGCTGAACGCGCGCGTGGTGTCGAGCAGCGTCGTGTGATCGAGGAAAAGGGACCCGCCACTGGCGGTTACTCCGCTCCTCGACAGCCGTATCCCACCGATGTGCGGCATCGGCCGGTCTGACGGGCTAGGCCGTTTCGACGGTGACCATCGTGTCGGCGCTCGGGAAGTCGAGCACGCGCAGCCGTCCGGTGACCAGGTCGACGGTGTCGGCAACCACTCGGCCCGCGCGGCGCGCGTCGTCGGCGAAGCTCGTGCTGACCACCCGGTAGCTGCGCTTGGCGGTGAGCACGATGTCGCCCGCCCGTAGCGACCCGGCCGCGGTCGGGGGCGCGGTCGGGACTGTCGCCTGTGCCGGTCTCCGTATGAGCTCGATCAATTTCAGCAAGCTGTTCTCCACCCTGTGAACGTCCGCCAGGACGCCCCGTTCGCCGGTTTCGCGAACGGTGTCGAGCTTTCTTTACCCGCGAGCGTCACGGTTGAACCCTCGAATCCGCGCCGTCCGGTTCGGCGGCGCGGATGTGTCCGTGGGTCACCGTTCGGTCGCCTCGGCCCGCGGGCGCGTTCGGAATATCACCCCGCAGTCCGATTCGATGTCATACCAAGGGATTACGGCCGACGAGAATTCGGTCGATAGCTTCGGGAGATGACGACACCTGCTCTGGTTCCCGAGTCACCTCCACGGTCGCCGCGGCGCGGCGCCGACGGCGATTACGCCCGCCTGTTGCGCAGAATCTCCGACGCGGGGCTGATGCGCCGCCGGCCCGTCTACTACGCGATGCGGCTGAGCCTCGTCGGGACGGCGTTCGTGGGCGGGTGGGCGGCGTTCGTCCTGGTCGGGGACTCGTGGTGGACCCTGCTGGTCGCGGCGTTCATGGCCGTGACGTTCGCGCAGGTCGCGCTGGTGATGCACGATGTCGCCCACCGTCAAGTCTTCCGGCTGCGTCAGCCCACGGAGCTCGTGGGAAGAATCGCGGGCAACGCCGGCATCGGCCTCGGCTACGGCTGGTGGCAGGACAAGCACACCCGTCATCACGCCAACCCGAACCACGAGGAACTCGACCCCGATGTCGCACCCGACATCCTGGTCTGGTCACAACAGCAGGCACGCTCCAGCCGCGGTCTGCCGCGTCTGATCGGACGGGCGCAGGCGTTCCTGTTCTTCCCCCTGCTGTTGCTGGAGGGCCTCAACCTGCACCTGGCCGGTGTGCGTGCGCTGAAGAATCGTTCGGTCAAACACCGCGGATGGGAGGGCGCGCTGCTGTTCGGTCACTTCGCCCTCTACCTGACCGCACTGTTCGTGGTCCTGCCCGCCGACAAAGCTCTCGTGTTCCTCGCCGTCCACCAGGGCCTGTTCGGCCTGTACATGGGCTGCATCTTCGCGCCCAACCACAAGGGCATGCCGACTTTGACCGGTGACGACCGTCCCGACTATCTCCGTCGCCAGGTGCTGACCTCCCGCAATGTGCGCGGCGGGGTGGTGACCGACCTCGCCCTCGGCGGGCTCAACTATCAGATCGAACATCATCTGTTCCCGAGCATGCCGACGCCGAACCTGCGTCATGCCCAGGTGATCGTCCGCGACTACTGCGCCGAAATCGGCGTGCCGTACCACGAGACCGGCCTGATCGCCTCGTATCGCGAGGCGCTGACCCACCTGCACCACGTCGGCGCGCCCCTTCGAGCCGGTGAGCCCTCGGATGCCGACGTGCTCCGACGCGATCGCTGAACCCGGCCCCGGTCACGCTTGTGATCGGGGCTCGCCCCGGCTGACGTCAGCGATGAATGATGCAGGTGGTGGTGGCGTGGGCGACGAGTTTGCCCGCCTCGTCGAACACCTTGCCTTCGGCCGTGGCCGTGGTGCGGCCGACGTGCAGCGTCGTGCCGGTGCCGATGAGGCGGCGCCCGTCGGTCGGGACCGACCGGATGTAGTTGACCTTCAGCTCCAACGTGCCGTATCCGACCCCCGCGTCCAGCGCGGAATGAACCGCGCAACCCATCACCGAGTCCAGCAACGTCGCGCAGATGCCGCCGTGGGTGGTGCCGAGTGGGTTTGCGAAATCGGGACGCGTGACGAGGCTGAACGACACCCGCCCGAACTCGAGTTCCTCGACCGTCATGCCGAGGAGCGTGCCGATTCCGGCTCGATCGGGCATCGCGGTCGCCGCGCGCAGCAGTTCTAGCCCGCTCATGGTGGCGAAATCCGGCGTTTCGGGGTTGTGCGTTGCGGTAGTCATCGTGCCCTCTCTGTTGATAGACCGATCGTTCTATCGTCGATGACGATACCGTAGGATGAACTGATCGGTCGATTGCGGAAGGGTTGCCGATGAACACAGTGGCGGGGCCGCGAGAACGCCTCATCCGCAGCGCGATACTCATGATGCGGGAACACGGAGTCGCCGCGACCGGGCTGACCGAGCTCCTCGCCCACAGCAAGACCGCCCGAGGCTCGATCTATTTGCACTTCCCCGGCGGCAAGAACGAACTCATGGAGCAGGCGACCCTGCAGGCCGGGGAACAGATCAGTGCGACGATCGACGCGCTGGTCGCCGAATCGTCGTCACCGGCGGAGGTCGTGCTCGGACTGGTGGAAATCTGGAAGCGGATACTCGGCACGTCGTCGTTCACCGCGGGCTGCCCGATCGTGGCTGCCGCGCAGAGCGGCGCCGACTCGCCGGCCGTGCAAGCGGCGTCGGCCACTGTTTTCGCCGACTGGACCCGCCGACTGGCCGATTTCCTGATCTCGACGGGCATGGACTCCGCCGCGGCGGCGTCGGTCGGTAGCGTCGTCATCAGCACGATCGAAGGCGCGATCATTCGATGTCGCAGCGAGAAATCTCTTCAACCGCTCGACGACGCGGGTATCAACCTCGTCAGACTTCTCGAACTCTGAAAAGTTCTCCGCACGCACCCGATCGGCGTCGACCTGAGACCGGTGGCGCTAGCGCGCCGGTGTGAGGAGCGCGCGGACGAGAGGCGTCGCTGGGTTCGGAGGTAGCAGATCCTCGGCGTTGGCCAGTACCGATTCCAGCGGCAGCGTTCGATCCGCGTGGTGTGCCGGATTCTCCATCACCGCGGCGGCGTCGGCGATGCCCTGCTCGAGGGCGAGGGGAAGATCGGCCGGCAGCTGAGCGGCCTTCTCCGGATTCGATGGCTGGTCGAACCGCAGCGGCGTAGGCGCCGAGTAGTCCGCGCGGTCGTATCCCGTTTCGATCAGTACCCGCAGTGCCGGCTCCATCAGGGCGGCCGCGGGTTCTGTCACCGCCGTGTGGCCGGTGTGTTTCCCGAGCGCACGCAGCGGATACAGCAGCGGCAGCGTTCCCTCCGGGTTGGGCAGCGAAATGTAGGTCGTATCGCCGTGGTTCTGGCAGTTTCCGGGATGCACGGCGCAGTTCTGTTGCGCGATGTAGTCGGAGCGATCCGGATATCCGTAGATCGCCGCGCCCGCCTTGGGTTGGCTGCCCGCGCCGTTGCCCTTGGGTTGCAGATACGACGGATGGATCAGGAGCGTGCCCAGCACGGCATTCGCGTCGGCGAGCACATTGAGTGGATACGCCGGAAAGTCCGAGATGCCGTCGTACTGCATCGCGATATCCGTTGTCCGGATGCCGGTATCGGTGGGGGTGGGCGGGCCGAAGCTGATGTCGGCGATCGGGAGACGACCGAAACGCACCGGCCGTTCGATGATCCCCCCGTTGGGCCGGTTCGGATTCGCGATGAGTACGAACGACAGGCGGTCCTTGTCCGACTGCGCGAGATCGGCCGAGGCGGCCTTCTCCGCACCGGCCACTGTCGCGCCCTGCGAGTATCCGAAGACGACGATGGCGCCGGTCGGATTCGAATCCATGACTCGCGTCGCGATCGCGTCGAGGTTCGTCACACCGTCGGCCACCGAGGCGTCCCACTTCGCGGACGACGCGTCCGGGCCTTTCGACGAGATGACCGGCCACAGCGCCGCGTCATACCGGACGGGAACGAAGGCGACACCGGGACAGTCGTTGTCGGCGCAGCCACGCGCGCCGGGATCGATGAAGTTCTGATACGCGTTGCTTTCGAAGTTGTGCGCCACCGCGGGGTCGCTGGTACCGGTGCCCGGAACGATCAGCGCCGTGGTCGCCAAGGCCACCGTGCCGAAAGCCTGTGCCTTGATCCAACTCACGCCCAGCGCCGTCAGTACTGCTACGGACGCGCCGTCACCGATCATCGAACGCCGCCGACGGTGTCCATCGAATCCGGTCGCGACGGGCGGTGTTTCGGCAACTCGCTTGTTCGACGCCTGCATCATTGACTACCCCTTCGATGGGAGGAAGTGCGAGGTCGAGGCAATTCTGGCGGACCGTGCTACAGGACAAAGAGTGTTACGGAAGATCGTCGAAACGCACGTCGTGGGCTACGGCGGTCGCGTGTAGGCCATCGGCGCCCGGTTGGATGGCGGTCAGACGCGCACCGAGCGGCAGCGCTTGCAGCGGAACGACGAAGGTCAGCGATTGGCGCACCAATGCCAGGGAGATCGTCGGTCCGCCTGCCGCCGCCTGGACCGAGACCGGGGTGACCTCGATGCCCGCCTCGGTCGGTGCGACGGTGACGAAAACCGTCGCGGGCACCGAGATCCCCGCCACCGAGAACGAGCCGGTGGCGCGCAGCCCTTGGGGGCTGTCGGAGATCGACTCCACGCCCTCCGGCGCGAAACCCAGCACGACGTCGTAGGGGACCACCGCGGTCGCGGTCGCCGTAGCCGCGACCAGATTGGACGTGCGGTTGTCGATCAGGTCGCCCAGCGGTGCGGAGACATCGGTCAGCGCGACGTCGAGATCGTGGACGGAAATGTTCTGCCCACTCCAGTCGCCGATCCGGATGTCGATGTCGGAATAGGTACCGGCGACGGCCTGGGTCAGGAACGGAAACCCGGCGATCTCGACACCCGGTCGCTCCGGAAGGTTGTACTCGGCGGCAACCTGGCGTCCGATCTCGTTCTGCGCCACCACAACTGCGACCCGATCGCCCACAACCAGCCCGATCGCCAGCACAACGATCAGAATCAGCAGGGCACGCATACATTCACCATCTCGGCCATCCCCCCATCATGCTGTGGATCGCGGCCGAATGCTGCCCTCGACCCGCCAGACATTCCTCTACCGTGGGTGGTTGCCGCGTTCACCGAAGGAGAGCCGAGTTGCCGAGCCCGTGGGATGGTCGACCGACATTCGTGTTCGTGCACGGCGCGCACGGCAACGCTGGATACTGGACACCTCTCCTGCGTGAACTCGGACTGCGTGGACACAGAGCGATCGCCGTCGACCTACCGGGCCACGGCCCAGACGCCTACTTCCCGATGTCCTACCAGGCCCCGCAGGACCTCGCCGCATTCACGGAACTGCCGGCGCCAACGGCCGCGGTGACACTGCAGGACAACGTTTCTCACGTCGAAGCCATGGTTCGCAGAGTCGCGGTGTTCGGGCCGGTCGTGCTCGTGGGGACCAGCGGTGGAGGCGCCACGATCAGCGCGGTCGGCAACGCGATTCCCGACGCGCTCGCCCGCGTCGTCTATATCTCCGCCTGGTGCTGCGTCGAACTCCCCAGCGTGGCCGCCTATCTGGCAACCCTCGGCCACCACGACGTTGCCACCGTCCCGGTCAACTGGCGTACGGCTGACCAAGACACACTGATGGCGCTCAAAGACGGTCTGATGGCCGACGCCACCGACGAGCAATTCCGCGCCTGCCTGAACCTGCTCGAACCGGCAGATTCCCCCTCTGTGCTGACCGCCGATTCGCGCGTGCACGCCACCACCTGGGGAAAGATCCCCCGCACCTATATCCGGCTGTCCCGAGACCAGGCGATCCCACCCGAAATGCAGGACAAGATGATCGCCGAAGCCGACGCCCTCACACCCGGCAATCCTTTCGACGTCCACACGGTCGACACCAGCCACATGGGGATTCGCCTGCGCCCCACCGAGATAGCGGAAATCCTCGACCGCCTCACGAGTTCGGATGACCGTGCCGGCTGATGCGACGACCTGAACTGAAATGATCTGGGGTGGCGTGCTGCCCGGACGGGGTGGCCTTGGGTGGAACGGGACCTCGTGAGCTCCGCTGTAGTTCTGATTGTGATCGTGTTGGTTGCGGCGGTGATGTTCGCGGTGCCGTGGTGGGTGCTGGTTGCCGCGCCGACCGGGCGCAGTGGGTTGGGGTATCGGGTCGGGACCGGGCTCTGCGTTGCCGGCTTCGTCGGTCTGCCGGTCGCCATGTTCTTCGGGCACGGGCCGCCGCAGGTCGACCCGGCGGCGATTGCCGGTGACGTGCTGCTCGGGGTGTTGTGGGTGGTGTTCGTCTGGTCGGTGATCGGGGCGGTTGTCCGGGGTGCGCTGCGCGTTGCCGGGGTCACCGGGATGCGCGTGACCCAAGGGGTGGCTCTGGGTGTGGTGGTGGTGTCGGCGGTGCTCACGGGGTACGGGGTGTACGAGGCGCGGCGGGTGCCGCAGGTCCGGACCGTCGACGTCGCGATCCCGGGCTTGGCCGAGGGGCTCGACGGGCTGCGGGTCGTGGTGCTCACCGATACTCACTTCGCCGCGATCGACCGGGAGGGATGGTCGCGAGAAGTCGTCGACCTGGTGAATGCGCAGCGGCCCGACATCGTGGGTCTGGCCGGGGATCTCGTCGACGGTTCGGTGGAGCAGCGCCGCGATCAGGTCGCCCCGCTCGCCGACGTCGAAGCGCCGCTCGGCCGGTTCTACATCACCGGCAATCACGAGTACCTCGACGACGCCCAGAGCTGGATCGACTACATGGCCGGCATCGGCTGGCAGCCGCTGCACAACGCGCACCGGACCATCGACCGCGACGGTGACCGGTTGGTTGTCGCCGGTATCGACGACCCCACCGCTGATGTGCCCGGTCACGGTCCCGACCTTCCCGCCGCGCTCGCGGGCACCGACCCCGCTCTGCCGGTCGTCCTGCTGGCCCACCAGCCCAAACAGGTCACCGGCAGTGCCGCGGCCGGGGTGGAACTGCAGATCTCCGGGCACACCCACGGCGGTCAGATCTGGCCGTTCCACTATCTGGTCCGGCTGGATCAGCCGGCCGTCTCAGGACTGAGCAGACACGCGAACACCCAGCTCTACACCAGCCGCGGCACCGGCTACTGGGGTCCGCCGATGCGGGTGTTCGCACCGAGTGAGATCACCGTGCTGGTGCTACATCCCCAGCGGTGATTACCTGCGGCACAAGGTGTTTCGCCGCGTTCAGTTGTCGAGTCCGAGCCGGACGATGCGGTCGTCCCCGGTGGCAGGATCGCCGCGGCCGTCGGTGTTGTTCGTCAGCAGCCACAGTGACCCGTCCGGCGCCACAGCGACATCGCGAAGACGTCCGTACTCGCCGACGAGGAGCTCGGTCGAGTGGGCGAGGCCGTCGAGCGGGATGCGGCGCAGTCGCTCACCGCGCAGATTCGCGAGGTAGACGAACCCGTCGACAGTCGTCATCCCGCTCGGGCTGGCCTCGGACGGTTTCCACTGCTGAACAGGGTCGAGGAAACCCGCCCGCCCGGCGATGCCTTCGACCTCGGGCCACCCGTAATTTCCGCCGGGCTCGATGACATTGAGTTCGTCCCAGGTGTTCTGGCCGAATTCGCTGGCGAGCATCCGCCCGTCCGGCGCCCAGGTGATGCCCTGCGGGTTTCGGTGGCCGTAGCTGTAGACGAGTGATCCCGGGAGGGGATTGTCGGCCGGTGCCCGCCCGTCCGGTGTCATGCGCAGGATCTTTCCGCCGAGGGACGCGCGATCCTGGGCTGTTCGGCGATCACCCGCGTCGCCGACGGTGGCGTACAGCATTCCGTCGGGTCCGAAGGCGATCCGGCCGCCGTTGTGGTTGGCGGCTGCGGGCAGGCCGGTGAGAATCGTTGTGCCGCTGCCCAATGCAAGGCTGCCGGGCTGTCCGGTGAGGTCGAATCGTTCGATGCGATTGTCGTCGGCGGTGGTGTAGTAGGCGAACAGGTGTCCCTCGCGCACCGCGATGCCGAGCAGGCCGCCCTCGCCGGACGGCTCGACACCGTCGACGAGCCCCACCTCGTATTGTGCTCCGTCGGAACCGATTTCGAGGATGCGGGCGCTGTCACGTTCGCTCACCAGTGCTGTGGAGCCGTGGAAGGCGATCGACCACGGGGCGTCGAGCTCCTCGGTGACGGCGGCGTTGATGCCGGGCACGCCGGTCCGGGTGCTTGCCTGCTCGGCCCGCTCGTTGGGGGCGCAGCCGCACAGCAGCGCGATGGCCAAGCCGGACGCCACGAGACACGCCCTGGTGCGGAACTTCATGTCTTCGAGACTAATCCCGCTCCGCGACTGGACAGCGATTCAGCCCACTTTGTAAGTACCGCCGCCTGCCGCGATCAGCCGCCTGTCGTCGGTGGCGACGATGTCGACCCGGCAGGTGCTGAGCTGGCGGCCTGCGCGCAGGCGGGTGCCGATGATGTCGATGCTTTCGGCGCGGGCGGGCTGGATGAAGTCGATCGACATCGAGACGGTGACCCCGCGCAACTGCTCGGGGAGGCGGGCGCCTGCCCAGGACGCGGCCATGATGCCGATGTCGATGCAGCTCGCGAGGGCGCCGCCGTGGACCATGTCGCCGACTGTGACGAGTTCTTCCCGGAACGGCATGCGCAGGCGGGCCCGGCCTTCGTCGATGTCGACGAGCTCGATGCCCATGTGCTGGACGAAAGGGGATTGGGGCAGGAACAGCGACATTGCTTCACTGCCGGTACGGGGGGAGGTGATCATCGAGACTCCTATCGGAAGTTGACTACGATATCGGAACGAGACTACGATATTTTCTATGACGTTGGAACCCCCGGCCGACCGACGAAAACGTCGGACACACACCGCCGTTCTCGATGCCGCGCAGATCCTGTTCCAGCGAGAGGGCTACCGCGGCACCACCATCGACATGCTCGCCGGTGAGGCGGACGTCGCGGTCAGTTCGATCTACGCCAACTTCCGCGAGGGCAAGGCCGATGTGTACGCCGCGCTGGCGTGGCGCATCGCGACCCGCCATGCGGAGGCGATGTCCGCGCCGACCGGCGACGAGTCGATCCCACGCGACGAAGTGGCCGCCGTCTTCGACCGCTACGTCGCGTTCCATCGGGAGAACCCGCTCGCGCTGCGCATTCTGGCGCTGACCGACGTCGAGGTCAGCGAATCCGAACTGGCGGCGAAAGCCAAGACGCAGATCGATGGTGTGCTGGGCGGGTTGGTCGAATCCTTCGCCGCCGCAGTGCGGCGCGGCGGATGTGATGTCGAAGCCCGTGCACTGGTGATGGTTTCGTGGGCTGCGGTGAACGGCGCCTACTCGTTGTTCCAGCGACGGATGGTCGACCGACCGACCCTGGATGCCATGCTCGGCATCGCCCGAGCCGATCTTCTTTCCCATGTAGGTGGCCCCCATGAAGCGTGACGGCGAGCTCAGCCGACTGCGGCAGATCCATACTGTGAGTGCGGCATTGGGCGCGCAAACCATGGCCCTGCCCCATCTCGTTCGCGGGCTGCGGCGCGGCGGCGACGTTTCGGGGTGGCCTGCCCCGGTACCACCGGATTCGCGGCTGTGTCGCTCCGCGCTCGAAGAGGCCACGGACGTGCTCACTCCGGCGCTGCTCGCGCACAGTCTGCGATGCTGGGAATTCGGGACGGCCTTGGCACAAGTGGACGATCTCGCGCCCGATCCTGAGGCGCTCTACCTCGCGTGCGTCCTGCACGACGTCGGAGTGGGTGCGCCCGACGATGCGACGACGGGGTGTTTCGCCCTGCTCGGTGCCAACCGGGCCCGCACGTTCATCACCGACAGAGGCGCTGCCGCCGAGCTGGGGGAGTGCGTCCATACCGCCATCGCCCGGCACCTGGATCCGCGCACTCCGCGCGAAGACGGCGCCGAAGCGAGGTTGCTGCACGACGCCGCCCACCTGGACGTCGTCGGGCTGCGCGCCCACCAACTCGATCCCGGTCAGATCGCCGAAATCCATGCCCGCCACGGCCGCGACGGATTCAGTAGCGAGTTCGCCGCCGCGATGCGCAACGAAGCGCGCATTCGCCCCCGCTCGACAGCGGCGACACTGTGGTGGTCGGGAATGCCGATCGCGATCGCGCTGAATCCCCTCGATCGCTGACGGGGCGGTCGAGGGGGCAGGCGGTGGTCAGAGACCGGATCAGTTGGTGCGGACACCCCGGCCCGGAAACAGGCTGTCCCACAGTCGCGTCGGGGTTCGCTCGGGATCCATCAAGTCGTTCTCGGCCAGGGGACTGTCCTCGTTCTCGACGGTCGCGGGCTCGAATCGTTGCAGGGTCCGGCCGTCGCCGCGCAGTGCCTCGACGGTGCGCACCAGCGAGGATGTTTCGGCGAGCGTGGCGTCGAACTTCGCGGGTTCGGTGTCGAGATGTTCGCAGAGCAGCTTGCGCCGGATGCCGAGGATGGTCTCGCGCAGTTGCTCACCGTCCGCGGTGGCAGGGGTGACCTCGACGGCCAGATCGCATTCGGTGTCGAATCCCATCGAACGGTTGTTGAGATTCGACGATCCCACCCGCAGCAGGCGGTCGTCCATCACCAACACCTTGGCATGGACATAGATGGGCGCACCGGCAGCGGTGACGGGGTAGTACACACCGAACCGATTCTCGGTGTCGGCCTTCCACAGCAGGTGCAGCAGGCGGCGGCGAGCGCCGTCCATGGCCTGTTGCTCGAGCCAGCCGTCGGCGTTGCGGGGCAGCACCAGCACGATCTCCGGGCCGTTCGGCTCGCGCAGGCGGGCCGCGATCGCCTCCGCGAGAGTGCGCGAGGCGAGGTACTGGCTTTCGATGTAGAGCGACCTGGTGGCGCCCGCGATCGCCGCCAGATACAGCGCCTCGATCTCGCGAACTTCGGCGCGGTCGGCGAGCTCGGGCAGGGTCCGCGCGATACCGACATCGACGGACCGCATCGTCGGCTCCAGGCCCTCCGGCCACGGAGTGTCCCCCGCGATCTCGCCGAGCGGGTCCAGCTCCCGGCCGGTGGCCGCCTTCCATCTGGCACGAGCCAGCTCGCCGATGGCTTTCGCCGCGTCACCGTCGACGGCGGTGGTCGCGTCGTGCCAGGGACCGTAGCTGTTGCCGTTCGGCTCGGTCCGGAAACCGTTGTCGTCGCGGTGGTCGCTGGTGTCCCAGCGATCGACCGTCATGTCGATGCCGCCGCAGAACGCGAGCCGGTCATCGATCACCACGATCTTTTGATGATGTGCCGACCCGATCGGGTGCGCGGCGTCCATTTCGAAGTGCAGCCGACGGTCGGTCAGCCAGTTGACGACGAAGATCGGTGTCATCCCCCGGCTCATCGCCGTGAACGCGCCGATGTTCCACTTCAGCAGATAGATCTCGAGGTCCGGTCGATGCCGTGGCAGCCACGACAGGAATTTGCCCAGCCGGTCGGGCCCTTCGAGGGTTTTACCGTGTGGTTCGAATTTGATCCGGGTGTCGAAGTCCCAGCCGATCAGCACGATGCGCCGGCGGGCTTGCAACATCGCCGACTTGGCATGGCGGAAGTAGTCCGCCGCGTCGACGATGCATGCCAGCCGGTCCGCCTCGGCGATCTGCCAGCAGGTTTCGCCGGGAGAAAGGATCGGTTGCTCGTCGCGCATGGGTGGTCAGTTCTTTCGTCCGTCCGGCCACCCGTCCCCGCAGGTGAACGATTCACACTACTGCGTGGGCCGCCCAGTCGTGAGCCGCGGCGACCGCGGCGTTGGTGACGTTGCCCGCATGGGCGTTCAGGCCCAGCGCGAGACCGGGATCTTCGGCGCAGGCACGTTCCCAACCCTTGTCGGCCAAGGCCACCACGTAGGGCAGGGTGGCGTTGGTGAGTGCGTAGGTCGAGGTGTGCGGCACGGAACCCGGCATGTTCGCCACGCAATAGAACGTCGTTTCGTGGACCGGATAGGTCGGCTCCGCGTGGGTGGTGGGGTGGGTGTCTTCGAAGCAGCCGCCCTGGTCGACCGCGATATCGACCAGCACCGAACCCGGTTTCATCTGCGCGACGAGGTCGTTGCTCACCAGTTTCGGGGCGGCGGCGCCGGGGATCAGCACAGCGCCGATCACCATGTCCGCCGCACGGACCTGCTCGGCGATCGCCAGCTTCGACGACGCGAGGCCGCGCACACGGTTGTTGTAGCGCCAGAACGACATCCGCAACTTGTCGAGATCGGTGTCGAGCAGGGTCACGTCCGCGCCCATACCCAAGGCGATGTTGGCCGCGTTCTGGCCCGCGACGCCCGCCCCGATGATCACCACCTTGGCCTGGTCGACGCCGCCGACGCCGCCGAGCAGCACCCCGCGACCACCGTAGGGCTTCATCAACGCGTGCGCGCCGACCTGCGGCGCCAGACAGCCCGCGACCTCCGACATCGGATACAGCAACGGCAGCGCCCCGGACGGCAATTGCACGGTCTCGTAGGCGATGGCCGTAACCCGGTGCGCCAGTAGCTGTTCGGTCAACGGCCGATCCGCGGCCAGATGCAGATAGGTGAAGAGGGCGAGTCCTTCGCGCAGGCGGTGGTACTCCTGGGCGACCGGCTCTTTGACCTTCAGCACCAGTTCCGCCCCGGCCCAGACGTCGTCGGCGGCGGCGAGGATCTGTGCTCCGGCCGCGAGGTATTCGGAGTCGGGAATCGACGATCCCACCCCGGCCCCGGCTTCGATGGTCACGTGGTGACCGTTCGACACCAGTTCGTGGACGCCGATCGGTGTGATCGCCACACGAAATTCGTTGTTCTTGACTTCCTTGGGGACACCGATGCGCATGGAAGCTACTCCTCGAGGATGTTCGGGTTCTGATATGAGCATCAGCGATAAGCACAGCAATCAGCGATAAACTCTGCACAATCAGCGGAATATGCCAGCTGAGCTGAGTATCCTGCGGTGATGGCGTCGCGACAGCAACACCGACCGCACCCCGTGCAGCCGTTCCGGGGGTCGCCGTCGAGCCTGGACGATATCGACCGTCAGCTGCTCGCCGAACTCGCCGAGGACGCGCGCGTACCCAACAACATCCTCGCGGCCCGGGTGGGCATCGCCGCGTCGACCTGTTCGCTGCGGCTGCGCAGGCTGCGCGAACTCGGTGCGATCCGTGGTTTCTATACCGACATCGCCCCGGAGGCGCTGGGGCTGCCCTTACAGGCGATGATCTCGGTCCAGGTCCAGCCGGCGGCGCGGGCGCGCATCGGTGAACTCAGTGCCAAGCTCGCCGCGCTGCCGGGTGTGGTGAACGTGTACTTTCTCGCCGGGACGGTCGACTTCCTGATCCAGGTGTCGGCGGCCTCACCGGATGCTCTGCGCGAGTTCGTCACCCAGGAACTCAGCGCGACCCGCGAATTCGCCTCGACCGAGACGAGCTTGGTCTTCGAACACATTCGCAGCCCACAGCCCACCCGCTGAGATCGGATCACGCCGAGCCCGTGCGCTGTGCAGGCGCGAACTCTCTGCGACGATGTGCCCATGAGCACCACCACCCGACCGGGTGTGATCACGGCAGGCACGCTGGTTCTGTTATCGTCGCTGTACTTCGCGCAAGGGCTGCCGTTCGGCTTCTTCACCCAGGCGCTGCCGGTGGTGTTGCGCGAATCGGGTTATTCGCTGGTGGCGATCAGTGCCTCGGGGGTGCTGTTCCTGCCGTGGGCGCTGAAGTTCCTCTGGGCGCCCTACGTGGATCGCTACGGCACCCGGCGCACCTGGCTGCTGGTGTTGCAACTGCTGTCGGCCGCGGTCGCGCTGGTGCTGGCCTGCCTGGATCTGTCGTCCTCGCTGCGATGGTTGTTCGCGGGCATCGTGGTGGTGAACCTGCTGTCGGCGACCCAGGACGTGGCGACCGACGGTGTGGCTGTGCGGTTACTCGGGCCGCGTGAGCGTGGTCTGGGCAACGGGATCCAGGTCGGTGCCTATCGCATCGGGATGATCGTCGGCGGCGGCGCCCTGCTGTGGTTGTTCGCGCTGGCCGGGTGGCGGGCACTGTTTCTGGCCATGGCGGCGTTGATCGTGCTCACCACGGTCCCGGTATGGCTGATGCGCGAGCGGGTCGCGGACCGGCTGCCGCCACCGAAGCCCGCGCGGTTGCTCGGCGCCTGGTGGACCCGATTGCGTCGCCCCGGCGTCCTCGCCTTCATCGCGTTGATCGGCGCCTTCAAATTCGGTGACTCGATGGCCGCGGCGCTCACCGGTCCCTTCCTGTCCGACGCCGGGCTCGACCTCGGTGAGATCGCGCTGATCAAAGGCGTCCTGTCCTCGGCGGGCGCGCTGGCGGGCGCGGCCATGGGCGGCTGGCTGGCCTACCGCTACGGCCGTCGGCAGGCGCTGCTGATCGGCGGTGTCACCCAGACCGCGAGCATCGCGCTGTACCTGGTCGCTTCCCTGGGTCTCGGTGGCTTCGAACTTCTGGTCGCGGCAAGCCTCGCCGAACACATCTTCGGCGGTGCCGCCACCGTCGCCGTCTTCGCGCTCATGATGGACGCGTCCGAACCCGAGCACGCGGGCAGTGACTACACCCTGCTCGCTTGCGCGATCGTCGTCGTCCAAGGCGTGGCCGGGATGGCCGCGGGTCTCATCGGCGACCTGGCGGGATATCCCACACTCTTCGCCACCGGTCTCATCCTCTCCGGACTCGGTTGCGCCGCGATGGTTCTCGGCTTGGCGCGGGGGCTCGGTCCCGCCGGTCTGCACCGAACCTTCGCGCCGACGGACAGTCCACTACACGACGGCGATCGCAGCGCCGTCCGGTAGTACGCGGTCCACCTGGTCGATCGGAACGGCCTCCCCATCGGTGCCGATCCGAGGCCATACCGGGCTCGCTCGGCTATCTTGAGTCCGATGTGCTCGCCGGAGATCGTTCGTCTCGCCCACGAGAGTGCGCCGCAGCCGAGCCGGCGGGCGGTGTTCGGTCTCGCGGGCCTCACGGCGCTGGCCGCGCTGGCTCCTGCCCCTGCCGTCGCCGCGCCGCGCCGCGGCGTCGTCGACCTCACCCACACGCTCACGCCGCAACTGCCGGTGTGGCCGGGTAATCCGGCGATGGTCATGGTCCCGGTGGCCTGGCACGAGTCGGGTGGGTTCGGGCAGTTCGCGCTCGGCTACTGGGAGCACACCGGAACCCATCTCGACGCGCCCGCCCATCGCATCCCCGGCGCCACGACCACCGAGGCCCTCGCTGTCGACGACCTCGTCGCGCCGCTCGTCGTCCTCGATATCAGCGCCAAAGCCGCCGTCGACGCCGACGCGGTGGTGACCGTCGCCGATATCGACAGCTGGCGATCACGGCACGGTGACATCCCCGAGCGGGCCTTTGTCGCGATGTATTCCGGCTGGGAACGTCGCCTCGACCGACCGTCGACCTTCCTCAATCTCGACGAGCGCGGAACACCGCACGCGCCGGGATTCTCCGCCGAGGCCGCGCGATACCTCGTCGCGCACTGCGGAATCGTCGGTGCCGGAGTCGATACGCTCAGCCTGGATTGCGGTGCCGATCCCGAATACGGCGCGCACACAGCCTTTCTCGGCGCGGGGCGCTACGGGGTGGAGATGCTCGCCAATCTCGCCACGGTTCCGGCGGCGGGCGCGACGATTGTCGTCGGCGCACCGAAACACGCGGGCGGCACCGGCGGACCGTGCCGGGTGCTCGCCCTCACCTGACCGCCGTCACCAGTCCGGCCGGCCGATCGACAGTCGGTGCTGGAAGATGTTTCCCGGATCCGCGGCCGCCTTGACCCGAAGCAGTCGGCGATAGTTGTCGCCGTAGTAGAAGGCGTGCCACGGCAGGCCGGAGGTGTTCCATGCGGCATCGGCCAGGTCCGGGTCCGGGTAGTTGATGTAGCTGCCGCCGTAGGACTCGTTCGGCACCGGAACACCACCGGTCTCGGCGTGGACGTCGCGATACATCTCGCGCGCCCAGCGCACATACCGGTCGTCATCCGGCGGCAGCCGCCACGATGCGTGGATCAGCATCTTCATGAACGAATCCCGGGCGGGCATCGCTGTAGCGTCGCCGGCGACGGCATTGATCGCGCCGCCGAACGGCAGGAATTCGAGCTGGGACTCACCGAGGAAACGGAGATCGGTGATGTAGCGGTAGAAGATTCGGAGTTGGTCGGGGGAGTACGCCGTGCGCAGATAGGCGGCTTTGACCTTGACGCGCGTGGTGTTCACGCCCTTCGCGTAATACACCTGGTTCACCGTGTCGGCGTAGGACAGCTGGGCGAGCGGGGTGAGAATGGGCGGCGGGAACACGCCGTCGCTCACCGTGGCGACGAATTCGTCGAAACGGGTTCGCGCGTGCGGTGTTCCGGCATCGAACAGGATCAGCATCTCGGCCGCGCCGGTGCCGGTCGTGTGGATCATCAGCGGCGCGTAGAGACCGGCGAAGTCGTTACCGGGGGCGCTGTGGCGTTCGAAGAACCCGAGATAGTTGGTGAGTAACCGGACGAACGAATCCTCGGTCGTGACCGGCAGGATCAGTCGCGCGTTCAGCATGCTGCCCGGCGGCTTCGGCAGCGCGTGTGCCGGGTCCGCGCCGTCGGATTCGGGCGACCGGAGCAGATACCGGGTCACCACACCGAAATTGCCGCCGCCACCTCCGGTGTGCGCCCACCACAGATCGCGGTCGGGACCGTCGCCGGTCGCGACCACGATGTTCGCCGTGCCGTCGGCATCGACGGTGACCACTTCCACCCCGGCCAGGTGATCGGCCACGAGCCCGAAGCGCCGGGACAACGGACCATAGCCGCCACCACAGACGTGACCGCCCATCCCGACGCCGAGACAGATCCCACCCGGCACGGTGACGCCCCAGCGGTGCAGCGCGTTGTAGACGGTGCCGATGTCGGCGCCGGCGTCGACGGAGAACGCGCGGTGTCGCTCGTCCCAGAACACCGCGTTCATCCGGCCGAGGTCGATGATCGAACGGGTCCGGTCGTTGTCGACGAAATCATCGAAGCAATGCCCGCCCGAGCGCGCCGCGATCGGCGAGCCCTCGGCCACCGCCCCGGCCACCGCGCGACGAACCTCCTCCGCGCTGGAAGGCACGAAGATCTTCGCGGGTCGAGCCACGAAGCGCCGGTTGTAGCCGCGCGCGGCCAGCTCCTGGAACTCGCTCGCGCCGAGTACCCGCTCCTCGGCGCGGCTGGCAGGCATGCCCAGCGCGGCCGCTGTGCCACCGGCCGCGGCCGCGGCGATCAACTGTCGACGGGAGAGCGCCACCGGGTTCCTTTCGCGCCGTGTTGTTCGAGGATCTGCTCGGACAGTAGCGGAATCGCCGGGGCGCGGACGCCGGAAATGCGGTGTGGTCGCAGTGGTTGTGAGGTCGATATCGAAGCCGGTGGCGTCAGGTCGGCGGATCGGTGGGACGCAGATAGACGGGATGGCCACCGGTGAGGCTGTGGTACAGCACGCTCAGGTCCAGCGAGTCCTTGGTCGGCTTCGTCTTCGGGGGTGCGCTGCGGTCGACCTGGCGGTGGAGCGCTTCCATCTTCTCGTCGAGCTGGGTGGCGACCTCGGCGGCCTGGGCCAGGTCGGTGCGCAGGTTCGGCGGGACCTCGCCGCGGTACTTGTAGTAGATCTTGTGTTCGAGGCTGGCCCAGAAGTCCATCGCGATGGTGCGGATCTGGATCTCGACCGGAATCCGCTCGGTGCGGTCGGAGCGGAACACCGGGATCGACACGATCAGGTGCATGCTCTGGTAGCCGTTCGGCTTGCGGTGGGTGATGTAGTCGCGCTCTTCGAGGACCGTGATGTCTTCCTGACCGGCCAGCATGTCCCGGATCGTGCCGATATCGGAGATGAAGCTGCACACCACCCTGACCCCGGCGATATCGAGCACGTTCTCGCGGATCGCCGCCAGATTCATCGCGTAGTTCTTGCGGCGGACCTTCTCGAGAACACTCTCGGGCGACTTGAGCCGCGACCCCACATGCTCGATCGGGTTGTACTCGTGGGTGTTGTTGAAGTCCTCACGCAAGATGTTGATCTTGGTCGTCACCTCGTCGATCGCGAACTTGTAGCCGAGCATGAAGTCGACGAACTGCTCCCTGAGGATCCGCAGGTCATCGATGCCGACGTGGCCTCCGTCGCCGAGCGGGCCGTCATCGGAGCTGGGGTCGCGCTGCCACTGTTTCATCGTCATCCATTGTGCCGTCCTTCCCGCGAACACCTCGGCCAGTGCGTGCGGCATCACGTTGGCACCTCTCACAGCTGCCGGGTAATCCGGTTCGTTCGGTGACCAGAATCCGTAGATATTTCGTTTGCCCACGGGCAGGCAGGCCGAGGATGACTTCTGGTGCAGTGCCTGACGACGGGCACCGCCACGGCACGGGGGCCGAGGCGAGCAGGCACTACCCGGCAATGTGGCCGGGCTGAGGAAAGCGCGCAGCAATGCCCAGTGATGTCGTCGATGTGTCCGTGGAGTTCTCCATCCCACGCCGGGCCCTGTGGGATGTGTTGCTCGAACCGCAGAGTTATCCGCGGCTGTGGGCCGGGATCGGGGGTTGCGATCGGCTGCTCCAGCCGGACGGCAGCACCGTGTGGGAGGTCAGAATCGGGGACCGGGCCGCGGGCGTGCGGCGTACGGGGCTGGCACTGACCATCGGTCGCTGGTACGAGAGTTTCGAACTGCACAATCCCGAATCGGGCAGTTTCGCCCTGGTCCGGCTCACCGGCGACGAGCGGCGCACCCGGGTGAGCGTGACCGTCTTCGCGGCCCCGCGGCTGCACCCGACGCTCGCGGGGGTGACGAACTCGGTGATCATCGGGTGGGTCAAGGACGGGCTGCGGCGCGCGGCCGACGTCGTGGGTGGCGCGCGGACCTCGGTGGTGGCCAATGGCAACCGGGCACCGATCCGCCGCAAGTCCGAAATCGTGCGCTGGTGGGTGCAGTCGGGTCAGGTGTCGCCGCCGCTGACCTCGGCCAGGCAGCTGCGCTCGCTGTACCGGTGGGGATTCAACCTGGCGGGCGGTTACGCCGCCGGCGCCGCGCACAGCCCGGACCAGGTCGCGCTCGTCGACGACACCAGCACCGCCACCTTCGCCGAAACCGACAAGCGGACCACCGCGCTGGCGGGCGCGATGTACGAGGTCGGGTTGCGTGCGGGCGACGCGGTGGGGCTGCTGGCCGGAAACCATTGCGGCATGGTCGAATCCATGGTCGCGGCGGGCAAGCTCGGGGTCGACGTCGCGCTGCTGAACTCGGGACTGTCGGGGCGGCGGATCGAGGACATCGTGCAGCGGCACCGGCTGTCGGCATTGTTCGTCGACACCGATCTGGCGCATCTGGTGCAGTACCTGCACACCGATCTGCCGCGCTTCTTCACCGACGACGCGCCCGCCGACCCGACCCGGATCACGATCGAAGATCTCATCGCGGTCCGCCACACGAAGTTCCCCGTCCCGACGGTGCCCGGACGTCAGATCGTGCTCACCTCGGGTACCAGCGGCACCCCGAAGGGAGCGCGACGCCCGCACCCGAAGGGTTTCGACACGCTGGTCGCGCTGCTGTCGCTGATCCCGATCCACGCGGGCAGCACCATGATGATCCCGGCGCCGCTGTTCCACACCTGGGGGCTGTCCGCGCTGCAATTGAGCACCGCGGTACGGGCCACAGTGGTGCTGACCCAGGGCTTCGACGCCGAGGAATGCCTGCGCCGCGTCGCCGAACACGGGGTGCACACACTCATCGCGGTGCCCACGATGGTGCAACGCCTCGTCGACCTGCCCGAGCAGGTGCGACAGCGGTACGACCTGAGCAGCCTGCGGCATGTGATCAGCTGTGGCGCGCCGCTCGCGGCGGTCACCGTCGACCGGTTCCTCGACGACTACGGCGACGTCCTCTACAACCTCTACGGGTCCACGGAGGTCTCCTGGGCCAGCGTGGCCGGGCCCGACGACCTGCGCGCCGCACCCACCACCGCCGGACGCCCGCCGCTGGGCACCAAGATCGCCATCCTCGATGCCGAGCACAAGGCAGTGCCGGTCGGCGTGGTGGGGCGGATCTTCGTCGGCAACCACATGCTGTTCGACGGCTATGTCAGCGATTCCCCGCCCGAGGAAGCCGACGGCATGATGGACACCGGCGACCTCGGCTACCTCGATGCCGAGGGCAGGCTGTTCGTGGCGGGCCGCGACGACGAGATGATCATCTCGGGCGGTGAGAACGTCTTCCCGCGCCCGGTGGAGGAGGCGCTGGCGCACCTGCCGCAGGTCACCGATGTCGCGGTGGTCGGTGTGCCGGATCGCGAATTCGGGCAGCGCCTGGCCGCGTTCCTCGTCAAGCACGAAGGCTCCGGGCTCGACCCGGACATGGTGCGCACCTACGTCCGAAACCGCCTCAGCCGCTTCTCCGTTCCGCGCGACGTCACCTTCCTCAACGCGCTGCCGCGCGGGGAGACCGGCAAGGTGCTCAAGCGCTTGCTGGTCGATCCGGAGGGGCTGGCCGGCTGAGCCGCAGCGCGGCGGCCAGCCCTTCCGTCGAGGTCGCTATGGGCGCGGGTTGGCTTGGAACAACTGCCACATCCGGTTCAGCATCTCGGTGCGCCGCGCGCCCGTCGGCCAGGAATGGCTGCCGCCGTTGTAGACCCGCCACAGCACTTCGGTGCCGGACGCGCAGTCCCAGTGCCTGGAGTCCTTGACGTCGGTGCCGCCGCCGGGCTGCTCGTTCTGGCACGGACGGTTTTCCCAGCTCCAGTACATGACGTGGCTGTAGGCGATGGGCTCGATGACGGTGGTGTCGTTCGCCGAGGCGAACACGGCCCACGAGACCGCGCGCGCGGGATCGCACCCGGTCGGTGGCGGCGCCGGTGCGTACACCGCGCCCGACGCGAAGACCTCGGGCGCGGTGCAGGCCGCGCGTGAGGCCATCTGACCACCGTTGGAATGACCGGTCAGATGGATGCGGTTCGGCGCCGCACAGTATTTCGTGCTGACCTCGGTCACGACCTTCTTGATATGGGTGACGTCGGCCGCGTCGGCGTTCCAGCCCCAGCCGGGAGTGCCGTCCGGCTTGTTCTCGGTCTTGATGCCACGCGGGTAGACGACGATGAACTTGTGCTGATCGGCGAGGGCGTTCCAGCCCGACACCGCCTCGATTCCTTCGGGCCGGTCGTAGCCACCGTGGATGGCGACTACCAGCGGCGCACCGGCGGATACCCCCGCGGGTACGTGGACGCGGTAATACCGGCCGTCGAACGGGACGTTGTCGGGGACCGGCGTCGTCGAACATCCGGTGGCCGGGCTTTCGAGAACCGCGTTGTCGGCGGAACCGGGCGCGGCCGCCGGTACCGCGAGTAGTAGGGCTGCGCAGGACGCGCCGAAGAGCGCGGCCAGGCGTTTCGTCAGAGAGTACGCCACGGAAACTCCTTGTGTGCGAACAGGATTGCACCTCGCACACTACGCGTACAGCAGTGTTCTTCGATGTCGATTCACTGACACGGGCGCAAGCCCGTCGCGCCCGGCCACTCGGGCTCAGAGGTCGAGGACCAGGCGTTTCCCCGCGCAGCGCGAGACGCAGGCCAGCGTGACGCCCGCGGCGTGTTCCTCGGGGGTCAGCGCGCCGTCGCGGTGGTCGGGGGTGCCGTCGGTGACGTGGACGACGCAGGTGCGGCAGAAGCCCTGGCGACACGAGTAGGGCTGGTCGGGGCGGACCGCGAGCAGCGCGTCGAGCATCGTCTGGTCGGCGGCGACAGGCACGACCTCACCGGTGCTCGCCAACTCCACCTCGAACGCGGTGCCGTCGACAACCGGTGCGGGAGAGAACCTTTCGGAATGGAACTCGATGCCCGGCATCGTGCGCACCGCGGCGACGAGGGCGGCCGTCATCGGGGTGGGTCCGCAGCAGTAGATCGCCGTGTCGTGATCGACACCGTCGAGAAGATCTGCAGCACTGGGTGTTCCGTGCTCGTCGTCGGTGCGCACCACGACGTGTCCGGAGAGTTCGGCGAGCTGGTCGAGGAACGGCAGGGTGTCGCGGCTTCGCCCGCAATAGACCAGCGTCCAGTCGATGCCGAGCCGGTCGGCGGCGCGCGCCATCGCCAGGATCGGGGTGATGCCGATACCGCCCGCGACGAAGTGCAGGCGTTCGGCCGAAGAACCACGTCCGGGCGGCGCGAACGGGAACGCGTTGCGCGGTCCCCGGACTACGACCTCGGTGCCGACCGGCAACTCGTCGTGGACCTCGATCGACCCGCCGCCGCCCTGCGGAATGCGGCGCACCGCGATGCGGTACTCGCCGGTTTCGGCCGGGTCGCCACACAGCGAGTACTGCCGCAGGCGCCCGGACGGGAGTTCGATGTCGATGTGCGCGCCCGGCGCCCACCGGGGCAGCGGAGCGCCGTCGGGGGCGCGCAGGCCCAGATTGACGACAGCCTGGTCCTGCGCCACCAGCACCCGATCGGTGACGACCACCGGGAAGCGGGCGTCGTCGGCCCTGGTGAGGATCGGGCGGCGATTGATCAACGTCGACCAGCGAACTCGCAGGTTGGCCACGGTATCGATCACCTTGGTGGTCGGATCGTGATCGTGCTTGCCGTACAGGTCCGGCGGGATCGCCTTGGGCGCGGGATATACGGTCACTGGGCCGCCGCCCTGGCCGCCGGGGACTTGGCGAGGTAGGCGATCGCCTGCTCGGTGGAACCGACATTCGCCGGGTCGTAGCGCGGATCGAAGGTGGACCCGGCGCTGATCAGCAGCGCCGGAATGCCCGGCAACGCACCGCGCCACATCGCCCCGAGGATCTTCCAGATCAGCGTGGGGTAGCCCATCTTCGGCAGTTCGGGATCCTGATTGACCAGGAACTTGGTGCCGCGCACGAGCAGGCTGAGCAGGATCGGGATGACGATCAGCATCATCGCCGCACGGCGCAGATAGCCCGCGCCGAAGTAGATCGCGACATCGTGGGCGACACTGCGGTGTTCGACCTCCTCCGCGCCGTGCCAGCGGAACAGGTCCAGCACACGCGGTTCGGCGCCGTGTTTTTCCAGGTCGGCGTTGAGAATCCAGTCGCCGAGCCAGGCGAAGAAATGCTCGAGGCTGGCGATGAACGCCAACCGTTCGACCAGCCGGGTCTGCGCCTGTTGCGGGCTGCCCTCGCGTGCGCCGAGGGAGTTACGGAAGACGTACTCCATCTGGCGGGTGTAGGGCGCGGTGTCGATGTGGTGGGCCGTGAACACCTGGTCGAGGACCTTGGCATGAGTTTCGGCGTGCATCGACTCCTGACCGATGAATCCGAGCATGGCCTCGCGCACCTTGGCATCGCGCACGTAGGGGAGCGCGTCGCGGTAGGTGGCGCAGAACATCCGCTCGCCCTCGGGCAGCAGCAGGTTCAGCGAGTTCACCACGTGCGAGGCGATCGGCTCGTTCGGCATCCAGTGCAGCGGTGCCGAGGTCCAGTCGAACTTCACATTGCGGGCCTGCAGGGCGACATCAGGGGCGTGCGCGGTGCGAGCCGCGCGACGGAAGGGACGCTTCATCGGGTCTCCTGTGCGACGGGAGCGGAGTTGTCATGGCCTGCGCGCAGGAACTGCCCGGTTCCCCAGTCCGCGCCGATACCGGGCGCCACGGTGCCCGCGCCGAAGACCTTGCGGCCGTTGACGACCGTGGCTACGACGGCGCGGTCGTTGCGGTTGACCATCCGGTCGAGGCCGAATTCGGGCAGCGGCGCTTCGTGGAGCTGGTGCACCTGCTCGTCGAGTCCGGCCGGATCGATGACCACCAGGTCGGCTCGACCGCCTTCGCGTAGGTGACCGGCGTCGATCTGATACCAGTCGGCGAGCTCGCCGGTGAGGCGATGGACGGCACGTTCCACGCTCAGGAACGGCTTGCCGGCTTCCTGTGCCCGCAGCACCCTTTCGAGCAGCCGCAGCGGGAAGTTGTAGAACGACATGTTGCGCAGGTGCGCCCCCGCGTCGCCGAAGCCCATCTGCACGCCGGGGCTCGCGGCGAGCTTGTTCAGGTACTCGGGGCGATCGTTGGCGATCGTGGTGCGCCAGCGCAGCGCGGGACCGTACTCGACCACCATGTCGAGGTAGGCGTCGACGGGGTGCAGCCCGCGGTCCTTGCCGACCTGCCCGATCGACTTGCCGACCACCGATTGGTCAGGGCAGTCGATGATCTCGGCATCGAAGAAGTTGCGGTGCCAGATGCGCGGGGTGAACTTGTTGTCGTACTGCTTGCGGAACCAGCGACGGTAGGGCTCGCTCTGGAGCAGTTCGTTGCGTTCGACCTGGTCTTTCAGATGCAGGGCCGCGGCGCCGGCGCCGAACTCCTCGAACACCACCAGGTCGATGCCGTCGGCGTAGACGGTGAACGGCACGGGCAGGTGCTGCCAGCGGAAGTCGGTGCGGGCGAAGCGATTCAGCAGCGGTGCGGCGTAGAGCATGAACCACACCAGCGGCGGGTAGGCCTTGGAATCGGCCGCCGACAGCAGCGAGGTGCGCAGCTTGGGCCGGCCGATGCCGGCGCTGCCGACGAAGAACTTGGCGATGTTGGGGTTGAAGCCGACCGTGGGGGCGCTCTGCAGCACCCGATCGCGCTTACGCAGCACCTTGTTGAGCGCGCGCACCTCTTTGCCGCGGGTATAGGTCGAGGGCAGCGACCGCGACCGGTATTCCTCGCCGTCGATCTTGTCGAGCTTGTTCGTCATCGATGACAAACCGAGGAAGCCGGCGTCGACCGCCGCGTCGAGCAGGCTGGTCATCTGCTTGATTTCGGCGGCGGTGGGCTTGGTGTCGCGGGTGACCGCTCGCCCGAGCCCGAGCACGTGCGTGCGCAGGTCGGAGTGGCCGAGGAACGCCGCGACATTGGGGCCCAGGAGCAGCGAATCGAGTGCCTTCGCGTATTCGGTCGGGTCCGACCAGGTGCGGTGCTTGTCGAGGGCGCCCTGAACGGCGTCGCGCGGCACGGCTTCGACGCGGCTGAACAGGTCGGCGCAATCGGCGTTGGAGGCCAGCACGGTCGAGAGCGAGCAGTTACCGACGACGACCGTGGTGACGCCGTGGCGCAGCGACTCCGACAGTTCGGGCTTGAGCAACATCTCGGCGTCGTAGTGGGTGTGCACGTCGACGAAGCCGGGCAGCACCCACTTACCCGCTGCCTCGATCACCTCGGTGTCGGCGCCGATCGGTAGCGCGGTCGCGGAGACGGCCTCGACGATGCCGTCGCGGATGCCGATATTGCGCCGGGCGGAGGGGGCGCCGGTGCCGTCGAACCAGAGACCATCGGTGATGACGATGTCGAAGTCGAGCATGTGCTTTTCTCTCATTCGTCGTTACTTGGGCTGGGCCTGGATGAACGCGTCGGCGTATTCGGCGATCGCGGCGGGGTCGGAATAGGGCAGCCAGTGCCCGCGCGGCAGGTCGTGGCGGGTGACCTGATCGGCCCACTTCGCGGTGTCGTCGTAGCCCGCGGGGCGCACGGCGATGTCGCGGGTGTTGACCAGCAACTGCACCGGCACGGTGGTGCGTCGTTCCCGTGGCCCGAACATCCGGGCCAGGATGTTGGCCCGGTAGAAGCGCAGCCCCGAGATCATGTCCTGTTTCAGGGTCGGCGCCAGCGAGATCTGCTCCGCGGAGGTGCCCTCGACCACGCGAAGGAACAGCTTCCACACCTTCTCGGTGCCCACGAGCCGGAAGAACAGGTCCGGCAGGATCGGCAGCATGAAGAAGGTGGTGTAGGCCGAGGACAGGCACTGGCTGAGCGCGCCCCAGATCCCACGCGGGGTTCCCGACAGCACACCACGGCGCATCCAGGTGGCCAGGTGGTCGAGGTTGGGGCCCGAGATCGAGGTGAACGACGCGACGTACTGGTCCGCGCCCGGTTCACACACCGCTTCCCAGACCTGGACCGAGCCCCAGTCATGGGCCACGACGTGCACGGGTTCGGTGGGGCTGACGGCCTCCACCACGGCGAAGAAGTCGGTCGCGAGTCGGTTCAGCTCGTAGGCCGACACCTGGGTCGGCGCGCTGGATTGCCCGTACCCGCGGGTGTCGTAGGAGATCACGCGATATTTGTCCGACAGCAGCGGAACGACGCCGTCCCAGAGGTGATGGGTATCGGGCCAACCGTGGACGAGAACCACCGGAATGCCGTCGTGTGGGCCGAATTCGTAGACGGCGAGCGATATGTCGCCGTTGCGCACCAGATGCGTTCTGGATGACGCTGCCCCGGGAGTGTGGTTGCCGGTTCCGCGCGTCATACGAGACTCCTTCCGGCACGGGGCTTCGTTGCTCCGTGCACAATCAATAGTACCGCCGGTACCATTTTCTGGTACGCGTAGTACCGGGAATATCTTGAGGATCGGAAAGGCCGCTGTCAACACCCCCTCGGAGTCCGCCCGCGATACGGCGGCCTGTCCCTCGCCGGGCGCCGCTATCCTGGCCGTACGCGAAGGGCGGATCAGGGAGAACAGTGACTACATCGTCTAGACCGGCTCGCCGGTCGCCCGTACGGTTGCTCACCCGCGAACAGGTCATCGCGGGCGCGGTGCGGTGCATCGACCGCGACGGACCCCACCTGAGCATGGAGGCGCTCGCCCGCGAGATGGGCGTCGCCAAACCGCGTCTGTACCGCATGTTCGCCGACAAATCCGAGCTCGACGGCGCGGTCTCGGACTGGCTGGTCGCGCAGATCTACGCGGCCGTCGCGCCCGATCTCTCGCTCATCATGCAGCCGCCCCGAGTCACGATCCATCGGTTCCTCACCGCCTACGCCGGGGTCATCGCCGAACATCCCGACGTGTTCCGGTTCCTCGTGCTCACCCAGAGCGTCTCGGGCGCCGACCCCGCCGCTCGCCCGTTGGACATCGGTCGGCGCCTGTCGCACGATCTGGCCGAGCGCAGCCGCAGTGTGCTGTCCTCGGTCGCGCTCGATACCGACGGTATCGATCATCTGCTGCGCGGCATCGTCGGTTTCGTCATGGCCGTCACCGACCTGTGGCTCGACACCGATCCCGTCCCGCTGCCGGAACCGACCGCACTGTTCGTCGATCGGACGACCAATGCCGTCGTGCAGCTGTTCGACGGCTTTCTCCGCGAGAAGGGCGTCGTCATCAAGCCCGATATGTCGGTGGCGGCGACTCTGGCCACCATCACCGAGAACGCGCCGCCGCCCGACTGACCCCGGTTGCCGTTGCTGGATCAGGCCTTCATCTCATAGGTCCCGGCCAGCGAGCGCGCCTTACCGAGCACCCGCTCGAAACGGGACTCGTCGAAGACCGGCCGGCGAACCAGGTCGAGGGCCCGGCGCTGCTGGGTGGCGGTGGCGGTCGGCTTGTTGTGCAGATTGAGCGCGTTCGCGGAGAAGGTGCGGACGAACCCGTCGAAGATCTGGTCGATCACCGCCGGATCGGTGCCGTCGATGCGCGCCTGCTCCAGCACCAGCTGCGCGTAGGGCACCGCGGTGAACAGCTCACCGAACGCGAACAGGAAGTCCACATCCTTCTGCTGCGACGACGTCGGTGCGGCGACCGCGAGCAGGGCCTGCAGCGCGAGCACCTGCTCGAGGAACACGGCCACGTTCGGAATGTCGTGGAAGCTCTCGAAGACCGGGCGCCAGTCCGCGAAGCGAATGCGGCCCAGGCCGCTGCTCGGGCCCTGCCGGAACAGGAACTCGTCGTCGGCGGTGTCGTGACGGGAGGGCACCGGAGCGTAAGCGGCGCTGGCGAATTCGGCACGCAGCGGCTTCACGACCGCGCCGAGACGCGGGGTGATCTTGCGGCTCGACCACGTCAGGGCGCCGGTGACCGCACGAGTGGCTCCCTTGGATGCCACCGCGGCGCCCGGCAGTGACTGCATCGCGGCCAGACCGGCGTCGGCGGGGTGGAACATGTAGTTGGCCATGAACTTCAGCGACAACGCCATGTTCACGTGGACGGTGCCCTCCAGTCGCGGCAGGCCGAACATGGCCGTCATCGCGACCGGGAAGTACATGTCGTTCTCGAACCCACGCGCGGCGATCACGTCGGCGAGATCCTCGATCACGCGCTGGCCCTGACGGGTCACCGACATCTTCTCGATGGCGTTGAACAGCAGGTAGCGGCGGTCATCGGGCGAGGCCGAGCGCATGTAGTCCACCGCGCGTGCGCTGTAGAGCTTCATCGCGGCGATGCGCGCGTAGGAATCGGTGATCAGCGCCCGCACCTGGGGGAACTCGGTGACCCTGTGCCCGAACAAAATCCGGTTCTCGGCGTGGTTGATCGCCTCGTAGAAGGAGTGCTCACAGGCGCCGACCGCACCGAAGCCGAGGTTGAACTTGCCCACGTTGACCGTGTTCATCGCCGCGTGGAACGCGTCCTCGCCGCGGTGGAGGATGTCCTCCTCGGCGACGGGATAGTTCTCGAGTTCGAACGCCGCGACATAGATCTGGCTGTTGACGACATTCTTCCTGAGCTTGTACGCGTCGTGCTGGGAGTCGGCGACGAAGAAGAGATACCCCTCGTAATCCTGCTGCGTCGGCTTGCCCCGCAGTGCCGCGGCGCTGTCGATGATCGGCTTGTCCGAACGGCGCCCGAACACCGAGACCATCGAGGCCAGGTTGCCGTTGCCGATGTAGTGCTTGCCGCCGGTCGCGGTGTAACCACCGTCGGGCTGCGGGTCGACGATCATGTCGGTGGAGTACACGTCGGCGCCGTGTTCCTTCTCCGACAGGCCGAACGCGAAGATCTCCCCGGAGTCGAGCTGGGCGGCTGCCTTCTTCTTGGCCACGGCGTTGTCGCTCTGCCAGATCGGGCCGAGGCCGAGGATGGTGACCTGCCAGACGTACCAGTAGGTCATGCCGTAGAAGCCGAAGATCTGGCTCAGCATGGCGTTGCGCGAGGTGTCCCAGCGCTTGTCCGGATCACCGCCTGCCTCGGCCGCCGGGGTGAGGAAGGTGGCGAACAGCCGCTCCTTCTTGGCGAAGTCGAGGAAGTCCGACGGCCAGACGCGGGACCGGTCGTCGTCGAGCAGCTGAGTCTTGCCGCGGGTTTCGAACCAGTCGACCGTCGCGCGCAACAGCCGGCGCGTCTGCGGATCGAACTGCGCGAAGTCGGCGGTGTTCGGGTTGAAGAAATCCTGGGGCATCGTCGCTCCTCTTGCGGGCGTCCAGCACAGTCGGACGGTTCATTCGTTACTGTAGCATTTTCGTACAACGGTGTAGGAATGCCGAGGTGGTTGCTATGGTGGGCGCATGGGTAGCGAGACGGCAGTGCAGCGGCGAGGGCGGGCCGCGCACCTCGGCCCCGAGCGGCGCAGGCCGCAGGTGCTCGACGCGGCGCTGGCCATCGCCGCCGACGACGGCATCGCCGCGGTCACGATGGGCGCGGTCGCCGACTACATGAAGGTCACCCGCCCGGTGATCTACGCCTGCTTTCCCGACCGGGTCGAGCTGATCGACGCGCTGATCCAGCGCGAGGAGAGTTTTCTGATCTCCGGTGTGCTCGACGTGCTACCGCCGCGTGCGACCAACGCCGACGAGACGGTGTTCGTGGAGGGTTTCCGCGCCCTGCTCCACAAGGCGGCCGAGCGCCCCGATGCCTGGCGCCTGATCTACGGCAACCCCGATCCCGCCGTCGCCGGTTCCTTCGGACGTGGTCGTCAGCTGGCAGTCGAACGCTGCACGGCGTTGCTCCGGCCGACGTTGCTGGCCTGGGGAGTCGACGACGCCGAACGCAAATTGCCCGCGCTGGTGGAGTTGTGGGTCTCGGCCGCCGAAAGCGCGGTCCGCACTCTGTTCGCCCACCGCGACGAGTGGAATCCCGATGACCTCGGCGCCTTCGTCGGCTCGGCGGTCTACCGCGCCATGCGCAGCGCGTGATGTCCGCGGCGTAAGCGGCGGGGGGCGATCGATCGACCCCGGGGCCGTCTGTCGTTGAGTCAGTGTGTGGGCGACGGCGTGCGGGTCGACAACCGCACACTGTCGAGGAAGTCCGCGATCGTCGCCCAGGTGGTGTCGCGGGCGGTCGGGCCCGCGATGATGCCGAGATGGCTTCCCGGGACCTCGGTGAAGCGAACCTGTACCGCGCCGGTGAGGACCCCGATGCCTGCCGCGACCGATGCCGACGAGGCCAGCGCGTCCTTGGTGCCGCCGATCAGCTGCGTCGGCGCGGTGAGTCCGGTCAGATCGATCGCGCGATTCGGGCCCAGATGCACTGTGCCCTTGAACATTTCGTTGCGGATGATCAATTGCCGGTAGGCCTGACGATAGAACCGGCCCGGGTAGCCCGGCATGGTGTCCATGAACCGGTCCACCGATTGCATGCGGGCCAGTGCCTCGGTATCGCCGATATTGCGGGCGATGTACCAGGGCTTGGTGAGTTCACGGTCGATCGACTGGATACGGAAACCGGCCCGCACCCCGTACTTCGGCACGCCACCTGCCACGCGGACCGGCACGGTGACCTCGCGACCGCCGGTGAGCTGCCCGAATCTGCGCGCCAAGGAGATCTGACCGTTGCGGCGCTGATCGAACGGGGTTCCCACCGCGGTGACCGAACCGATCGGCAGGTCGGCGTGCCCGGCGGCGGTGAGCACACTGATGGTGCCGCCGAAGGACCAGCCGATCAGGTCGACGGGGGAGTGGCTGTTGTCCGCGCTGACCGCCTCGATCGCGGTGGGCACGATGTCGTCGACCCACTCCTCGAAGCCGAGATCGCGGTCCGCGTAGGTGATCTCACCGTAGTCGAGCACATAGACCTCGCGTCCCAGCTCGAGCAGGAATCGCACCAGGCTCTGGCTGGGTCGCATGTCGTAGCAGGAGATCGTCACCGCCAACGGCGGCACGAGCAGCACCGGATCGCCGGTGGCGGGGGTGGAGCGCCGGTAGCGCAGCAGCCTGCGGTGCGGTTCGTCGTAGACGATGTCCGACGGCGTCGGCGCGTACGGCTCGACGCCGTCACTGAAGAGCGCGACCACGTTGCGCAGTGCAACCGACAGGGGGCCCATGTGATTCTCCGGAACGTCGAGACGGTGGGAGAAAACTAACTGTAACTCCCTGTATCACCATATCTTGTCCCTGAGGCTTCCTCCGAATCCGCAGGTGATCCACCGCTCACGCACGGCCGCGCCCCATTCGAGCAGGGCTCGGATGGGGCGTGTCGCGGGTGGTGGACGGCGGCGCGGGTCAGGGTTTGCGGGCGACCGCGCCGTACGCCGAGATCGGGAGGACCTGGCCCACCTCGGCGGTTTCCGGACGCCACTGGGTGATCGAGACGACGCCCGGTTCGACTACCTCCAGCCCGTCGAAGACGCCGCGGATCTGGGCCTGCGGGCGCGGGACGTACGGTGTGCCGCCGGTGCCGGTGTAGTTCTCGCACAGGGTGACGTAGGCCTGGCTGTCGTCGGTGCCGTCCCAATAGATCAGGTAGCTGCCCGAGGGCACTGCGCCGATCACGGTGCCCACGATGCGCAGCAGGTCGTCGTAGGTTTTGGCGTGACCGAGAACGCCCATGAACATCACCGCGATCGGCTCGTTGAAGTTCAGCACGTTGCGCGCGTCGGCGACGATCTGTTCGGGGTCGTGGAAGTCGGCGTCGATGTAGGTGGTGACGCCTTCGTCGGTGGTGCTGGTGAGCAGTGCCCGCGCGTGGGTGAGCACCAGTGGGTCGTTGTCCACGTAGACCACCTTGGCCTCCGGGGCGACGCCCTGGGCGACCTCGTGGGTGTTCTGCATCGTGGGCAGGCCGGTGCCGATGTCGAGAAACTGCTTGATGCCGCGTTCCTTCGCCAGGAAGCGGACGGTCCTGATCAGGAACTGCCGCGACTGCACGGCCATGGTCGAGATGTCGGGGTCGACCGCCAGCCCGGCGTCGCCGGCGATCTTGTCGATCTCGTAGTGGTCTTTACCGCCCATCCAGTAGTTCCAGATCCGTGCTGAATGGGGGATATCGGTCCTGATCATCGGGGTCTGCACGTCGGCCATGAGCCTTGCTCCTCTGCAACTTTGACAGTGGCGCGCCCAACCAGGGGAGAACCACCAGCGACATAGCATCTGATCTGGCTGCGACAGTACAAGATTCACACGGAAACGGTCAGGTCAATCCGTGAACGTTCACCGCTGCGTGCGACGGCAGGAATCGGGTAAAGCCGCTACATGACGACACTGCGCAGGAATGCTGTAACCACCGTGCTCGCCGCGGCCGCGATCGTGCTGCTCGGCACGGGCTGTGACCAGGTGGAGAAGGCGGTCAACAAGGGCGGCGACACACCGTGTAGCGAATACACCGCCCAGTCCGCGGAGGACCGGCGCACGACGGTGGTCAAGTTCCTCGAGCAGGAGCGCGGTGACAACGCGACGTCGGACCCGAACACCGTCGACCTGTCCGTCGCCGCCATCGATCTGATGTGTGGTGCGCAGGCCAACCCGGACACCCCCATCCGCGAGGCCGATCTGACGGGTGTTCTCGTGCCCAAGTGACATCGAGCCCGGCCCGTGGGTAACCGTTTCGGCAGCGCCGATAGTTCGATCTCACTGTGTGATCCCCATTCCAAGTGTTCACTGCGACAGAGACGTTCGGCCGGTAGCATCGCTAACGGCCCGTAAGGGCTAGTCCAGCAAGATGTTTCGCTGCGACCTCGGAAGACGGGGTCTGCGAGGCGCCGGGTGATCGAGAGGTTTCACAATGGAAACGGTGACGAATCGGGTCGTAATGGACCCGACTGGGCAAGACATTCAGGGTGAGATCCTCGAGATCAGGTCGCACGGTCCCGCCACCAGAGTCGAGCTGCCGGGTGGGGTGCAGGCATGGTCGATCACCGACGCCGCGCTGCTGGAGAAGCTGCTCGTCGATCCCCGGGTCTCCAAGGATGCCAGTCAGCACTGGCCCGCCTTCGTCGCCGGTGAGATCCCCCCGGATTGGCCGCTGTACCTGTGGGTTTCGGCGCCGAACATGTTCACCGCCTACGGCAGTGATCACCGCAGGCTGCGCAAGCTGGTGGCGCCCGCGTTCACCGCGCGGCGCACCGAGGCCATGCGCGCACAGGTCGAGCGCATCACCACCGAACTGCTCGACGAGCTGGCAGCCACCCCGGCCGGTCAGACTGTGGACCTGCGCGAGCAGTTCGCTTACCCGCTGCCGATCCAGGTGATCTCGGAACTGATGGGCGTGCCGGAATCACTGAACCCCGGCCTGCGTACCTGCGTCGACGGCATCTTCGACACCACGCTCACCCCGGAGCAGTCGCAGGCCAACTACATGGAGATGTACCGGATTCTCGGCGAGCTGGTGGCCCTGCGGCGCGAACAGCCCGGCGACGACATCACCAGCCTGCTGATCGTCCAGCGCGACGAGGACGAGGGCCAGCTCACCGAGGAAGAGCTCGTCGGCACATTGCTGCTGGTGATCTCGGCGGGCCACGAGACGACGGTGAACCTGCTCGACCAGGCCATCACCGCGCTGCTCACCCGGCCCGAGGTGCTCGAGAGCCTGCGCGCGGGCACGATCACCTGGCCCGATCTGGTCGAGGAGACGCTGCGATTCGAATCGCCGGTCGCGCATCTGCCGTTGCGTTTCGCGGTGGAGGACATCGACATCGACGGTGTCCAGTTCGCCAAGGGTGACCCGATTCTGGCCAGCTACGCCGCGGCCGCGCGTGATCCGAAGCTGCACGGCGACACCGCGGGCGAGTTCGATCCGACGCGAGAGAAGCAGTCGCACATGGCATTCGGCTACGGTGCGCATCACTGCCTCGGTGCTCCGCTGGCCCGCCTCGAGGCGCTGGTCTCGCTGCCCGCGCTGTTCGAGCGGTTCACCGACCTGAAGCTGGCCGCTCCCGTGACCGAACTGGGCACCGTGCCCAGCTTCATCTCCAACGGCCACCGCCACCTGCCGGCCTACATCCACGGCGAGTAGCGCCGAACTCGCTCGGCCGACCCGTACGGGTCGGCCGAGCAAACGGGATTCAGTTGCCGGGCACCACCAGCGGTGCGGTGCTCGGGAACACCACCGGCAGGCCCGCCAGCGCCCGGTGGAAAGGCCCTGGCCGCCACACCAGTTCTTCCGGCGGCACCGCGAGCTCGAGTTCGGGCAGCGCGTCGAGGAGCTGGTCGATGGCTTCCTGGGCGATCAGGTAGGCGGGGGACTTCGCCGGGCAGCCGTGCGGGCCGGTGCTCCACGCCAGGTGCGCGCGGTTGTCGAGGAAATCGCCGGTCCCGATCGCGGGATCGTTGTTGCACGCGGCCATGCTGATGACCACCGGCTGATGCGCGGGCAGCCACACATCGTCGACCAGGATCGGCTGCCGCGGATACGTGGTGCAGAAGTTGGCCATCGGCGGGTCGGTGTAGAGCACCTCGTCGAGTGCGTCGCGGGTGGACAGGCTGCCGCCGAGCAAGCTGCCCGCGAATCGCTGATCGGTGAGCATCAGCCGCACCGTATTGAGGATCAGGTTGAGCATCGGCTCGATCCCGGCGCCGTACATCGTGAGCACCTGGTTCATCAACTCCTCGTCGGTGAGCCGCTGCGGATGCTGCACCAACCGGGTCGTCACGTCGTCGCCGGGTTCGCTCTGCTTGAGCCGCACCAGGTCGTAGAGCGCGTCCTCCATCATCTGTGTACCGCTGGCCGCCGTGTCGCCGCCCTCGAACATCTGCGCCATCCCGGTCGCGACCCGCCCACCGATGTCGGCGGGGACACCGAGCATCGCGTTGATGGTGGCGAAGATGACGGGAAAGGCGTACTGGCTCAGCAGATCCGCGCTGCCGTCCGCGCAGAAGGAGTTGATCACCGGCATCGCGATCTGCTCGACGGTGCGGTGCAGCTGGTACAGGTCGACACCCGCCAGTCCGGCGACGGTGACCTGCCGGTGGCGGGTGTGCTCGGCGCCGGCGGTGCGGATCGCGTTGGGGCGGTAGCGCATCATCGGGAGCACCGGGCAGTCGGCGGGGATGTCGCGCTGCCACATCTTCGGATCGGCGGGAAAATGGTCGGGATCGTTGAGAATCTGTACCGCGGTGCGGTAGCCGATCACGAGGGTGGCGGGGACCCCTGGCACCAGATCGACGGGCACCAGCGAACCGAAGCGGTGCCGCATCTCGCGGTAGGTGCTCTGCGGGTCGGCGGCGAATTCCGGCGAGTACAGCGGCACCCGGTCCTGGCCACTGCGCGAGTCCGGCGAAACATCCAGTGTCACAGCGAGTACTCCTGAGTCGAGGATCGGTGCCTCGGCGACGCGCCGAGTTCGTGGCCGACCCTGGCGGCCAGCTCGTTCATGCGATGGGCGATGAGCGCGAGGTCCACATCGCCGGTGGTCGCGACGCCGAGCAGGGTGCCCGCGCCCGCGGCGGTGATCAGCACCATGCCCTCGTCGTATTCGGTCATGTTCTGGCGCACGGTGTTCGCCAGTCCGCCGCAGAACTCACCGAGCACCTTGCCCAGCGAGCGCAGCCCGCACGCGGCGGCCGCGAAACGCTCCGCGTCGTCGGTGGAGATGGCGCCCGAGTGCGCCACGCGTAGGCCGTCCTCGGATAACAACACCGCGAAGCGGACGCCGTCGAGCGCCAGGTCGTCCAGCAGCCACGCGAGGCGGTTGGTGCTGTTGGAGATCGGAGTACTCATCAGCTGTCGTGCCCTTTCGTCGAGCGTGCGGCCGCGGCGCGGCCGTGTCTGGAGCCGCTGTGCCAGGCCGCCGCGAGCTCGGGACGCGCGAGCACCTCGCCGGTGTCGGCGCGCTCGTCGGCCGGGGCCACGGTGCGGCGCGTGCGTTTGGGCAGCCCGCCGGTGGTGCGGTCGAGCTCGGCCACGTCCAGCTCGGGCGCCGACGCGCTGATCTCGGAAACAGGTTGTGGTGGCGCTACCGGTTCCGGCGCCTCGGCATGCTTGGGCCGGTGCACCTCGGTGGCCGTGACGAGCAGGGCCGCGGGAACGAACACCATCGCCCTGGTGCCGCCGTAGATATTGGGTCCGTCGACATAGGCGGCGAAGCCGTAGCGGCGCGCCAGCGCGGCGACACCGGGGAACCCGACCCGCGGTGACGGGCCGAGGGCGTTGATGTCGACGACGCGCTCGCCCGAGAGCACCTGGCGCGCCTCCTCCATCTGCTCGTGGCTCATCCGCACGCCCGCGTCATCGATGATCACGGTGACGCCGTGATGGCCCTGCTGGTAGGAGATGTCGACGAACGACGACGGCGGTGAGTACCGCAGCGCGTTGTCGAGCAGGGTCGCGACCGTGTGCACCAGCGGCTCCACCGCCCGGCTCATGACCACCAGTTCGCAGTGGCCCGTGCGCACGCGCAGATAGTCGCGCACCCGCCCGGTGGCGCCGCCCACCACGTCACCGACGGTCTGCTGCGGCCAGCGCCTGCCCGGCAGCCCGCCCGAGACGATCACGTAGGCCTGGGCCTGGCGGATCATCTGCTGGACCGTGTGGTCGATCCGGGTGAGCGTCGCGTAGACCTCGTCGTTGCGGTTCTCCCGCAGCGCGTTGCTCACGACCTGGCCCACGTCGGCGCCGAGACTGACCACGGTGGTGCCGAACGCGCGCACGGCGTTGCTGGTGGCGGCGCGGGCGTCGGCGGAGACCTGGGCACGCGTCGCCTCGTGTGCCGCCTCGACCTGTGCCGCGGCGCGCTCCTCGGCCGCGCGGTCGGCGAGTACCGCTTCGTGTTCGCGCGCCCGGAGTTCCTCCGCGTGGGCCAGCGCCATCTGCTCCATCGCTGTGTTCTTGGCGTGGAGGTCGCGCTCGGCCGCCGCCAGGCGGCCGCGGATCTGACGTTCGTTGCGCAGGGCCTGCAGCGCGACAGCGACCGCGCCGAGCAGGACCAGTGTTGCGATGGAGAACAAGAAGACCGCGAGCGTCGGAGTCATCGGTTCCTTTGTCGTCTGTACCGACCGAAGAGCCGTGGTGGCCGGGTCCTCGCCGGTCTCTCCGACGAGACTTCTCGCCGCGGCCTGCCCTCACACCGTGTGCGCCGCACCACAATTGGGCACCGCGCGCGTGAGTTCGGTCGAAACCGGACTCGCTGCCCGGCGTTTCGGCGATGCGGACACGTTAGCAGTGCGAATCGCCGAGTGCACCAAACGGGTTGCTGCAGAACGTGACTCGCATTGTGGTGGAGAGCCGGTGAATTGATACCGGCGGTTTATCCGCGCCGTGTACGGTTGAACAGATACAGGTCAGCCGTGGACCAGCGGCGACCAACGCGTCGTCGCCGCACTCGGCCTCGGGTTCCGGCTCATTCCTTCTCTCGTCTCCCCGCTGCGGCGCCGTCGTTCGATTCGAGGAAGAACCTGCATGACCAGCGATCTCGACGACGACCCGTCCGACGTGCCATCCGCCGACCCCGAGGAAGAAGACCCGACCGTTCATTGGCCCGAACCGAGCCCGCTGCAATCGTGGTGGACCGACATCATGGGCGCGAAGAAACCACGCCGGTTCGGTCAACAGACCTGACCTCGGCAGCATGACCACCAGGGCCGCACCGTTCTCGGTGCGGCCCTTGTCGTGTTCGGGCTGTATTCGCCGGGGTATTGACCTGGACGCGGTGTCCAACCTAAATTACATGGACACCGTGTCTCAGGTATTCGGGACACACGGCACACGGGAGTGCGTTCATGACACAGAAGGTGTTCGTCGTCGGCGTCGGCATGACGAAGTTCGAGAAGCCGGGTTCGCGAGAGTGGGACTATCCGGACATGGCCCGTGAGGCGGGGACCAAGGCGCTCGCCGATGCCGGAATCGACTACGACCAGGTCCAGCAGGCCTACGTCGGCTATGTGTACGGCGAGTCCACCTCGGGTCAGCGCGCGGTCTACGAGCTGGGGCTGACCGGTATTCCGGTGGTCAACGTGAACAACAACTGCTCGACCGGTTCGACCGCGCTCTACCTGGCGGCGCAGGCGGTGCGCGGTGGGCTCGCCGAGTGCACCCTCGCCTTGGGTTTCGAGAAGATGCAGCCCGGCTCGCTCGGTTCGACCTACGACGACCGTGAGCAGCCGATGATGAAGCACCTGCTGGCGCTGGCCGAGCTGCAGGAGTTCGCGATGCCGCCCGCGCCGTACATGTTCGGTGCCGCGGGCAAGGAGCACATGGAGCTCTACGGCACCACGGCCGAGCAATTCGCCAAGATCGGCGTCAAGAACCACAAGCACTCGGTGAACAATCCGTACGCGCAGTTCCAGAAGGAATACAGCCTCGAGGAGGTCCTCGAGGCCAAGCAGATCTACGGCCCACTGACCAAGCTGCAGTGCTCGCCGACCTCGGACGGTTCCGGCGCGGTGATCCTGGCGAGCGAGGACTTCGTCGACCGGCACAACCTGGCCGACCGCGCGGTCGAGATCGTCGGGCAGTCGATGGTCACCGACCTCGCCTCGACTTTCACCAGCCCGACCGCGATCGATCTGGTCGGCTCCTCGATGTCGCGCACCGCTGCCGAGGCGGTCTACGCCGAGGCCGGTTTCGGGCCCGAGGACGTCGATGTCATCGAGCTGCACGACTGCTTCTCCACCAACGAACTGCTGACCTATGAGGCGCTGGGCCTGTGCGCGCCGGGGGAGGGCGGCCGGCTCGTCGACGACAACGCCACCACCTACGGCGGCCAGTGGGTCGTCAACCCGTCGGGCGGTCTGATCTCCAAGGGCCACCCCCTCGGCGCGACCGGTCTGGCCCAGTGCAGCGAACTCACCTGGCAGCTGCGGGGCACCGCTGACGTCCGCCAGGTCGCCGACGCGCGAATCGCGCTGCAGCACAACATCGGTCTCGGTGGCGCCGTCGTGGTGACCGCCTACCGCCCCGCCAACCGCTGACTTTTCCCCTACCGAATCACACCAGGAGTAACCCCATGGCATCTGTGTCCGTTTCCACCGCACTTCCCGTCGCGCCCGAGCTGGCCTGGGCCCGGCTCAGCGATCTCGCCAACTGGGAGGAATGGCTGACCATCCACCAGGGCTGGCGCGGCGATCTGCCCGCCGAGCTCGCCGCCGGCGCACGCTTCACCGAGGTCGTGTCGGTGATGAACATGGCCAACAAGATCGAGTGGACCGTCGCCGAAGTGGTGCCGAACTCGTTCCTGCGCATCACCGGCGCCGGCATGGCCGGTGTCACCATCGAATTCGCGTTGAAGGTCGACGCCACCGACACCGGCTCCTCGGCCGCGTTCGACGCGAGCTTCAAGGGCGCGATGATCGTCGGCCCGATCGGCAAGGCCGTCGCCAAGCACGCCGAAGCCGACCTGAAGGAGTCGATGGCCAAGTTCACCGAGCTCGTCGGTTCGGCCGCATGACCACCTCGGAATCGGCCGCAGTCGTCTTCGACGGCTCCGCCCTGGGGGAGTGGACCGACGAAGAGCGGTTCTCGGTCACCGCCGAGCGGATCGCGGAATACGCCGCGGCGACCAACGATCCGGTCCCCGCGCACCGGTCGGGCGAGATCGCGCCGCCGGTGTTCGCGGTGGTGCCGGTGTTCACCTCGATGGCGCCCGCCGCGCTGTCGGTCGCGCCGGTGGAGCTGCTGATGAAGCTGGTCCACGGTGAGCAGGACTTCCTGTTCCACCGCCCGATCCGGGCCGGTGACGAACTGGTCGTGCGGGCCAAGCCGATCGGCTACGTGGGCCGCCCGAACGGCTCCACCGTCGTCATCTACGCCGAAACCCGGGACGCGGCGGGCGAACTGGTCAACGAACAGTGGATGACCGCGTTCTTCCGCAAGGTCGACGCCGGTCCCGGTGAAGGGGAGCTCGCGCCCACCCACCGGATCACCGACGAGGATCGGGCAGGCGATCCGGCCGCGTCGGTCACCGCCCACATCGACGACGACCAGACCTTCCGCTACTCACCGGCCTCTGGCGACCCGATGCCGATCCACCTCGACGACGAGATCGCCCGCATGGCAGGGCTTCCCGGCATCATCAACCACGGTCTGTGCACCATGGCGTTCACCTCGTGGGCCGCTCTGACCGAACTCGCAGGCGGCGACACCGCGCGCCTGCGCAGGCTGGCCGTGCGATTCGCCAAGCCGGTGCTGCCCGGTCAGGACATCACCACCACCTTCTGGCCCACCGAATCCGCTGATCCCGGCGTGCGGGCCTACGCCTTCGAAACCGAAGCCGCGGGCCAGATCGCGATCACCGACGGTCGCGTCGAAATCAACTAGGAGACAAGACTCATGGGAAAACTCGACGGTCGTGTCGCGGTCATCACCGGCGCCGGTCGCGGCATCGGCCGCGAACACGCGCTGCTGTTCGCCCGCGAAGGCGCCAAGGTCGTGGTCAATGACCTCGGCGGCGCCAACGACGGCACCGGCACCGACGCGGGCCCGGCCCAGCAGGTGGTCGACGAGATCGTCGCCGCCGGCGGTGCCGCGGTCGCCAACACCGACAACATCGCCACCTGGGACGGCGCGAAAGCGCTGGTCGACCAGGCGGTCAGCGAGTACGGCACCTTGGACATCGTGGTGAACAACGCGGGCATCCTGCGCGACGCGTTCATCGCGGGCATGGACGAGTCACAGTGGGATTCGGTCATCGCGGTGCACCTCAAGGGCCACGCCGCCACCCTGCACCACGCCGCCGCGTACTGGAAGGCGCAGTCCAAGGCCGGTACCCCGGTATCGGCCTCGGTGATCAACACCGCCTCGGCCTCGGGCACGTTCATGCCCAACGCCGGTCAGGGTAATTATGGTGCGGCCAAGGCGGGCATCGCCGCGCTCACCCTGGTCGCCGCCGACGAACTCGAACGCTACGGCGTGCGCGTGAACGCGATCGCCCCGATCGCGCGTACCCGCCTGACCCTGGCCACCCCCGGCATGGGCGCGCTGTTCGCGGCCGAGGTGCCCGAGGGTGAGTTCGACGCGTTCTCCCCGGCCAACATCTCCCCGCTGGTCGCCCACCTCGCCGAGGCCGACTGCGCGATCACCGGCAAGGTGTTCGCCGTGCAGGGCGGGGCGATCGTCGAGCTGGCCGGCTGGCACGACGTGCGCACCGTCGAGACCGACGGACCGTGGACCATCGACGAGGTGGCCGCCCAGCTGAAAGAGACCAACTAGCCATGGCGCGCAACAGTTATGAGCTCGGGGTCGGCGTCAGCGAGGACCACCTGGCCCTCGCCGACGCGGTCGCCGGTTTCGTCGAGCGGACCATCACCGCCGAGGTCGTCCGGGCCGCGGTCGAGTCCACCGACGCGGGCAAAGTCCTGCCGTTCTGGGATGGCCTCGTCGCCCAGGATCTGCTCAGCCTGCACATCGCCGAGGATCTCGGTGGTCAGGGCGCCGGTCTGCTGACGCTGGCTGTCGCGCTCGAACCGCTCGGGCGTGGCCTGCACACCGGCCCGTTCGTGCCGACCGTGCTCGCCGCCGCGGTGCTGGCCGCCGCGGATGACATTCGCGCCGAGGGCAATCCGAGCCTGGCTCGGATTGCCGGGCTGGCCGACGGGTCGCGCACCGGCGCGGTGGCCCTGACCTCGAACCTGACCGGCACGCTCACCGACGGCACGTTGACCGTCAGCGGAACGGCCGACGGAGTGCTGGGGGCAGTGTCGGCCGATGTCGTCATCGCGCCCGTCACGGTGGCCGGCGAACAGCGGTGGGTCGTCTTCGAGAACATCGAACTGACCGTCGGCGCGCAGGACAGCATCGATGTGCTGCGCGGTTCGGCACGGCTGCAGGCGGATTCGGTCGAGGTCTCCTTCGACCGGGTGCTCGAGGTGAGTTCGGCGCGCGTGCGTTCGGTGGCCGCGGTGGTGCTCGGCGCCGAAGCGGTCGGCGTGATGTCGTGGTGCGTGTCGACCGCGTCGGAATACGCCAAGACCCGGGTGCAGTTCGGTCGGCCGATCGGTCAGTTCCAGGGCGTCAAACACAAGTGCGCCCAGATGGGCATCGCGCTGGAGAAGGCGCGTGCCGTGCTGTGGGACGCTGCCTACGCTCTCGATCGCGACGACGACACCGCGGAGTACGCCGCAGCTGTCGCGGCGCTGATCATCCCAGATGCCGCGGTGCAGGTCGCCCAGGAGTGCATCCAGGTGCACGGCGGTATCGGCTTCACCTGGGAACACGACGCGCACCTGTACTACCGGCGGGCTCTCGCGCTGCGCGGGCTGCTCGGCGCCCGTGACGAACGGGCCGAGGCGGTGGCCGGTTACGCGCTGTCGGGGCTGACGCTGTCGAGCGAGCTGGAACTGCCCGCCGAAGCCGAGCGGATCCGGGCGTCGGTCCGGGCCGAGCTGGCCGAGATCGCGGCGATCGACGACGAGGACGACCAGCTCGTCGCGCTCGGCGACGGTGGCTGGAACCTCCCGCACCTGCCGCGGCCTTACGGCCGCTCGGCCTCGCCGCTCGAGCAGGTGGTGATCGCGCAGGAGATCAAGACCTCCGGTATCCAGATGCCGCAGTTGCTGATGGGTACCTGGGCGGTCGGCGCGTTGGTTCCGCACGGTGACGAACGGCAGAAGCAGGAACTGGTCGTGCCGACACTGCGCGGCGAGCTGGTGTGGTGTCAGCTGTTCAGCGAGCCGGGCGCGGGTTCGGATCTGGCGAGCCTGACCACCAAGGCCACCAAGGTCGACGGTGGCTGGCGGGTGAGCGGACAGAAGATCTGGACCACGGTCGCGCAGTTCTCGGACTGGGCGATGCTGATCGCGCGCACCAGCCCCGACAAGCCCAAGCACGAAGGCATCACCTACTTCGTGCTCGACATGTCGAGCCCCGGGATCACGGTGCGCCCGCTGCGGGAGATGACCGGATCGGCGCTGTTCAACGAGGTGTTCCTCGATGACGTGTTCGTTCCCGACGAGAACGTGGTCGGCGGGGTCGACGACGGCTGGCACGTGGCCCGCACGACGCTGGCCGGTGAGCGGGTGGCGCTGAGCCAGAAGATGGAGGCCTACGCCACCGACACCGACCTGCTGCGCTTCGCGATCGGCCGCGATCTCTCGCCGGTGGCGCGTTACCGGCTCGGCGAACTCATGGCCGAGAGCCGAGCGGTGGACGTGATCAGTTCACGGGTGGTGCTCAAGCAGCTGTCCGGCATCGACGTGTCCACCACGTCCAGTGTCGGAAAGCTGTTGGGAATGGCGCTGGGACAGGCGATTTCGGAGTACGTCGTCGCCGAGCTCGGTGTCGCCGGTGTGGTGTCGGTGCCCGGTGAGCGCAGCGACCACGCGATGGAACAGCTGATCGCGGGCCGTGCCACCACCATCTACGGTGGCACCACCGAAGTCCAGCTCAATGTCATCGGTGAACGGATGCTCGGCCTGCCACGCGACGCCGCGGCACAGGGGTGAGCGACCCGGGCGTCGGGCAAGCGCCCGACGCCCGGGCGATCGCCGGTGCCCGTGCGCGGCCGGATCGGTGGAATCGCTGGACTACAGTTCGTCGTTGTATTCAGCAGCGTTGTATGCAGCAGAGCGCCGAACCGGCATCTGCACCGCACGGGGCCCGGTGAAGGAGATGATGTGACCGCACAGCGCACCGACGGCCGAGCCAGCCGCTGGGACCGTCACCGCGCCGACCGCCGCGAACTCATCCTCGCCGCCGCCCTCGCGGCCGTGCAGGCCCAAGGCGCCTCGGTCGGCGTTCAGGAGATCGCCGATCTGGCCGGTGTCCCACGCTCGGTGCTGTATCGCCTGTTCAAAGACCGTCAAGACCTCGATGAGCAGCTGCGCACCCGCATCATCGACGACCTGATGGCGGTACTTGCCCCCACCCTGAACCCCGAGGGCACCGTCACCGAGGCGATCGCGCGTTCTGTCGACGCCTACGTGGGCTGGATCGCGACCAATCCGCGCCTGCACTATTTCCTCGGCGCCGGGTCCGGCGCCAGTAAGGATCACAACTCGCCGATCGTGTCCGGGACGAAGATCGCCATCGCGGGGACCGTGCGCGAGGTGTTCGAGAGCGCGCTGCGGGCACAGTCGGCACCGGTGGCGGTCGCCGAGCCGATGTCGTTCGGCCTGGTGAGCTTCGTCGACGGCAGTGTGAACCGGTGGCTGAGCCGGTCGATGCAGCCGATGGACGCCGCGGAACTGTCGTCCTACCTCCAGATCGCCATCTGGGCGATCATCGACGCCAGTCTGCGCGAGGTCGGCGTCACGCTCGATCCGCGCACGTCGATCGCCGAACTGACGGCGCAAAATTAGATGTAACACGCAGTAGCGTCAACCCTTGTGTGGTACCGCTGGTACCACTAAACTGGGTAGTGGAACCGCACCGAGGAGACACCGATGACGCTGTCCAGCTACCACGAGGTCCTGCAGAGCCTGTCCGAAGGCTCGGTGACCAAACACTTCGATCCCTATGTCGACATCGACTGGGACTCGCCCGAGTTCGCCGTGCACTCCGACGACCCGCGCTGGATCCTGCCCGACGTGGACCCGCTCGGTCGTCACCCCTGGTACAAAGCCCAGCCTGTCGAGAAGCGGATCGCGATGGGATTGTGGCGCCAAGCCTGCATCGCGAAGGTCGGCATCGACTTCGAGCAGCTGCTCATCCGTGGGCTCATGCAGTACCTGCCGTCGGTGCCCAACGGTGATCCGGAATTCCGGTACATCACGCACGAGGCTGCCGAAGAGTGCAACCACACGATGATGTTCCAGGAGATGATCAATCGCATCGGCTACCGCGATGTGATCGGCATGGGCTCGGTCGATCGTAAGCTCACGTTGATCATCTGGCCCGCGGTGAAGTTCTTCCCCGGATTCTTCTTCGCCCTGGTGCTCGGTGGCGAGGAGCCGATCGATCACCTGCAGAAGGCGTTGCTGCGCAGCGGTACCGATCCACATCCGATGGTGCACCGGGTGATGGAGATCCACGTGGCCGAGGAGGCCCGGCACATCTCGTTCGCGCACGAATATCTTCGGATCAACGTGCCCACGATGAACTTCGTGTCGAAAACCGTGCTGTCCGTGGCCTTCCCGATCATCATGCGGGTGATGCTGGCGATGATCGCGACACCGCCGAAGGAGTTCGCCGAGAAGTTCGGGATTCCGGGCGAGGTGATACGAGACGCGTACTGGCGCAACGACCACTCGCGCCACATCAAGCGGGATGTGTTCACCGATGTCCGCGCGCTCGCGACCGACATCGGCCTGATGAATCCTGTCGCCAAGCGCGTGTGGCAGCTGCTCGGCATCGACGGACCGGTCTCGCGCTACCGCAGCGAGCCCGCGCGCAGGACCGCATGAGGGCCGAAAGCTGGTCCGCGCCCACGGCGGCCGTGCTCCCGGACAAGGACCCGTTCTTCGCGCCACGGCCCGGGTTCGAGACCCTTGCCGAGGGCACGATCCTGCGTTCGCGGCCGGTCGAGCTCGCCGCGTTCGGTGTGATCGGCATGAAGGTGCGGGCCTGGCAGCTGCTCTATCGCACGACCGATCTCAACGGCATGCCCGAGGCGTCCGTCACCACGGTGGTGACGCCGATGGGCGGTGTTGCGCCCGGTGCCCCACTGCTGTCGTTCCAGTGCGCGATCGACGCCATCTCGCCGCGGTCGTTTCCCTCCTACGCGTTGCAGCGCGGCTCTCGCGCCGTCGGCACCTTCGTGCACGTCGAACAGCTGTGCTTCGCCGACGCACTGGCCAGAGGTTGGGCGATCTCCATTCCGGATCACGAAGGCATGCTCGGCGCGTGGGGAGCGCCGCGCGAACCGGGCTACCGCGCACTCGACGGCATCCGCGCGGCACTGGCCTTCGAGCCCGGCGGTCTCGACCCGCAGGCGCAGGTCGGGCTGTGGGGGTACTCGGGCGGCGGGCTGGCCACGGCTTGGGCCGCGGAGATGGCGCCGACCTACGCGCCGGAGCTCGACATCGCCGGCGCCGTGCTCGGCTCCCCGGTGGGCGATCTGGTCTCGACCTTCCATCGGCTCAACGGCGGGCTGCACGCGGGCTTGCCGACCCTCGTCGTCGCCGCGCTGCGCCGGGTGTATCCGGCGTTCGAGGAACTCGTCGCCACCCATTTCAGCGACGAGGGCCGCGCGGTGCTCGACAAGGCCGCCGAGTCGACCACCGCCGCCGCGGTGCTGCGGTTGGCCCGCTACAACGTCGACCGGCACAGTGGCACCCCGATCGCCGAGTTGCTCGCCATGGAGGCGATGCTGGCCGTCTTCGCCGATCTCACACTGGGGGACCGGGCGCCCGCGGTGCCGCTGCTGGTGCTGCAAGCCGTGCACGACCAGATCATCGCGGTGGACGATATCGACGCGCTGGTGCGGCGCTATCGCGAGCAGGGCGCGCACGTGACCTACCTGCGCGACAGGGCGAGCGAGCACCTCTCGCTGCTGCCGCTGTCGACGCCGCTGAGTCTTAACTGGCTCGACGACCGATTCAGGGGTGTCGCGGTGACACCGTCGCAGACCCGGACGGTGCGCAGCGTGCTCGCGCTGCCCGCGGGCCGTCGGGGGTTCGGCGCCCTCGCACGGGTCGTGCTGCGGGTCCTCTTCGGGCGGCCCATCACGGCCTCGCCCGCCGGTCACGGCAGGCAGCGCACGGCGAGCAAGGCTCGTCACGCAGCCTGAAGCTACAACTTACTCACTGGTAAGATAAGTAACTGTGGGTCTGCCGGTAGGCAGTAACTGGTGAGGTAAGGGGTTTACCGATGGGGATCGTTGCCGATCTGCCGCGCGCGGCGCGCAATGTGTGGTCGGTGTCGTTCGGCGGCGGACTCGAGTCCTACCGCCCCGCACCGTCGACGACGGTGTACGACGGCGCACACCGGCACCTGAAGCGCTACGACCGCACCACGTGGGCGACGGGCAATCCGGTGCTGCTGGTGCCGCCGCTCGCGGTGACCACCGCCTGCTTCGACCTGCGGCCGGGGCAGAGTCTGGTGCGCTTCCTGCTCGACCGGGGCAGGCAGCCCTACGTCATCGACTACGGCGAATTCGGTTACGCCGACCGCGATCTCGGCCTCGAGGACTGGACCGACGACATCCTGCCCGAGGCGATCGCGCGGGTCAGCGAGGAACACGACGGCCGTGGCGTCGACATCATCGGCTGGTCGCTGGGTGGTGTGCTCGCGCTGCTGACCGCGGCCGCCCACGCCGACCTGCCGATCGCCTCCATCACCTGCCTGGCCGCACCGATCGACCAGGCCCGCACCGCGTTCCTGATCCCGCTGCGCCTTCTCGCCAAGGTCACCGGTGGTCGCGAGATGGCCGTGGCGACCAAGGTGATGGGCGGCATCCCGCAGGAATTCGTGCGGCTCGGCTTCCGGATCCAGGCCTTCGACCGCGAGCTCGCCAAACCGATGTTCCTGGCCCGCAACGCCTTCGACACCGAAGCCTTGGCCAGGATGGAGGCCACCGACCGGTTCATGGCCACCATGCCCGGCTACCCGGGCCGCTCGTACTGGCAGATCTACCGCAGCCTGGTGCTGCGCAACGAACTCGCCGGCGGGTCGATCCGACTGCGATCGGATCTGGTGATCGAACTGTCGAAGGTCACCTGCCGGGTCTTGCTGGCGGGCAGCCCCAGCGATGTGGTGGTGCCCGCCACCTCGGTGCGCCGCGGCCTCGATGTCCTGCCCAACGCCGCCGAGGTGGAGTTCGTGGAGGTGAGCGGCGGACACCTCGGACTGGTTTCCGCCGCCGACACCACCTGGCCCGCGATCGAGGAGTTCCTCAGCCGCTGATCCGCGCACACATCTGTGCCCGCGGAATTTCGGCCGCTCCACCAAACCGCGGGCAGGTGCAGTCCGAACCTCTCTTCATGCCTCACGTCCGCCGTGGGGTGACCCGCACTGATTCGATCAGTGCATCCGGTAGACGAGAGGTTCGCGCTAGTGAGAAGAACACGTCGATCGATCCGTACGGCCGCGGTAAATGCTGCGCTGGTGAGCGCGCTGGCCTCGGCCGCGCTGGTGCTGCCTGCGAGCGTCGCCGTCGCCCGACCCAAGACGGCCGGGGTGGTCTCGACAGTCGATATCGACAGCAGACGCCAGCTGGTGACCGTCTTCTCGCCCGCGATGGACAAGCCGATCCCGGTGCAGGTGATCCGGGCCGCCGATACCGAGAACCCGCGGCCGACGATGTATCTGCTCAACGGTTCCCAAGGCGGCCCGAATCAGAGCGGCTGGGACGCGCAGACCGACGCCGTGGATTTCCTGCGCGACAAGGACGTCAACGTCGTGACCCCGGTCGGCGGCGCCAGCTCCTACTACACCGACTGGGTGCGCGACGACGCGGTGCTCGGCCGCAACAAATGGCAGACGTTCCTCAACGAGGAGTTGCCGTCGGTGATCGAGGGATACCTCCGGGCCGACGGCAACCGCACCATAGTCGGCGTGTCGATGAGCGGTACCTCGGTGCTGAACCTGGCGATCGCCAAGCCCGGCTTCTGGAACAGCGTCGCCTCCTACAGCGGTTGCGCGCAGACCTCGGACCCCATCGGCCAGGAATTCGTCCGGATCACGGTCGAGAACTGGGGTGGCGGGCAGAGCATCGAGAACATGTGGGGTCCACGGAACGGCCCCTTGTGGCGAGCCAATGATCCGCTCGTCAACGCGGAAGGGCTGCGCGGCACCGAGGTCTATCTGAGTACCGGTACCGGGATCCCCGGCGCACCCCACGACACACCGGCCGACGCGCGTGTCCAGGACGGCAGGATTCCGCTCCCGGTCCAGATCGCCTTCGGTGGTCCCATCGAAGCAGCGGTGCACTTCTGCACCATCAACCTCGCGAACCGGCTGCGCGAGTTGAACATTGCGGTGACGCTGGACGAGCGGGCTGTCGGCACACACTCCTGGGGATACTGGGAGGACGACCTGCGCTCGTCGTGGCCGTTCCTGGCGCAGTCGGTGGGTAGCCGGACCAACTGAGCCGACGGCCTCACCGAGCCTCGCGAACTGTCCATAGCCCAGCGCGGCGACGGATCCCGATGCCCATCGAACAGGTCATCGGGATCCGTTGCCGCCCGGGGTATCAGGCCTTCGTGGCCACTACCAGCACATTCTTGCCGAACAGTTTGCCGGTGACGGCCTGCAGGAGCTTGCTGAGCGGGAACACCACGCGGTCGTAGAGCTTCAGCGCTCGTGTGTTGATCGTGCCGTCGTCGCTGCCGGCGAACTTGTAGGCCAGGGTGGCGAAGAAGCCGATCGGGTCGCAGTAGCGCGACTCCACGATCTCCAGACCCGCGTTACGGAGAATGCGGTTGAGCTGAGTTCGGCGATAACGCCGGTAGTGCCCGACTTTGGTGTCCATCGAGGTGAACAGCATCTCGAGCGCGGGCACATAGATCACCAGCGTCCCGCCGGGCCGCAACAGCGAGGTCAGGTGTTCGGACGCTTCCTGGTCGTTCTTGATGTGCTCGAAAACGTTGAAAGAATAGATCAAACCGTACATTTCGGCTTCGGATGGCTCGGCCTCGCAGTCGACGACCTTGTAGCCTTTCGACAGCAGCAGTTTCTGCAGCTCGGCGTCGGGTTCCAGACAATCCGGGATGATCTGCCGCTCGGCCAGCATATCGGCGTAGGTGCCCCGACCGGCACCGAAGTCCAGTATGCGCAGGTCCGGCGACGTGACATGTTTATCTACGCAGTCGATCAGAAATTTGTTGTAATTGACCGCTTCGGTCATCGCCTCCAGGTTGTCGCACCCGGTGTACGCGAATTCACTGCTGGTCACGCTTGATCCCCTCAATGCATCGATGGGCGGCAATGGCGGTCAGCGTAGTCCGACTACATTGCGGTGCCACGACATCGGGCAACATCGTCTGCGCGCCTCGGCCGGCGTCAGCGGAGGGTCTGCGGTGTGGCCGTGGCCAGAGAGGTCAGAGGGGGCTGAGAGGTAGCAGGTTCGGCGCACCCGGTGCGATGCTCGCGCCCGATGCGCCGGACCTCTGTCTGCGCCATCATGGTGATGTCGTCAATCCGGCTGACAGAACCGGCGGCGATCGGTCATCCTGGTCAGCTCGACCGGCCCGGTCCAACCGCAGGGTGACTCGCACATGCCGGTCACCATCGCGGTGGTCGATCCGTCGCTGCAATAGACGGTGTGCGTGCTGGCCCGCGCCGGATAGCCGCACGAGGGGCACTTCCCGAAGTAGTCGAGCACCTCGCGAATTCCGGACGCCGAGACCGGCTTCGGCGTCCACGGCGGTGCTGCTGCGCGTTCGACTGAACTGTCTCGCATTTTCGGTTCTCTCATCGTCGCGATGACGATGGGTCTGTCGTCGCGTCAATCGGAGACAAGAGCCTTTCAGTAGTGCTTGGCTCCCGGCGTGCACGGGCTCGCCGAACCTATCGATGTCGCCAGATCGCAGATGCCACCGGTGAGCATTTGAAACGGAGTGACGCCGAGCAGGACGATCAATCCGATGATGTCACCTTGCCCGGCCAGTACCGCGGCCGAGTTCGCCGCTGCCGAGCCCGAGTCGGCTGCCGATGAGCCGGTCTCGGCTACCGCCGTGCCCGCTGCGGCCGCGACGAGGCCCGCTACCGCGACCGAGGCTGCGGTGATACGAAGGGTGTTGCGCATTTCATGCTCCTTGCTGGGGAGTGGGAACTCCCGGGAAATGGGTTGGTGCAGAATTTCGCCGGCAGATCAGCGCGGTGGCTTGCTCATATCGCGGTTCATCGTCGGGAGTTCGATGCTGATCGGCAAGCGCAGTTCCGCCAGATAGATCAGCGCGGCTTTGCGCAGGAATTCGTCGAGGAGCCAGTAGGGATCCTGGAGCGGCGGGACCACGGTGAGCGCGCCCTCGCGCACGGCGATGAACGGACCCCACGCGACTTGCAGCAGGGGGTCCCAGACCGGTTCCCGCGGAATCGAGAGCCCGTCGGCGATCTTGTCGCCGAGCAGGAATCGAGTGAACGCGCCGAGTACCGGCTTGCTCAGAATCGACAGATCGATGTTGGCGCCCAGGCTGAGGAGCCGATCGGCCAGCTTGGCGCCTTCCGGCGTCGGCGCGATGATGGGGTCGAGGATCTGCGCCGCTTGGGAATTGGCGTCGGGCCATGACTTGGGGATGTATTCGTCGCGTACGCCCAGCAGGTGCCCGGCGACCTGCCAGGAGTGCAGGAAAGCGTCCGATTCGTGTGCCGGGATCGGCACTTTCCAGGAATTGAGGTGCTTCATCACGGTCGTCGGCAGGCTGTGCCAGGTGACCATGATGTCGTTCTGGCTGATCGGCTTGTCCTCCTCCGCGGAGTGCACCCAGTGCGGGGACTGCGGCAACAGGTGACGCACCGCCGCGTGCACCAGCCGGGTTTTGACGCAGGTGACGATCATTTCCCCATCGGGGGCATAGGCATTGGCGCTACCGATGTCATAACCGAGTTTCGCGGTTTTGGTGATGCGATCTTTGAGATCGTGGCCGCCCTTGGAGTAATAGACCGCGCGCGCCTCTTTCGGGATGACGGTGCTCATCATGCCGCTGGCGAACCCGTAGAGGACACCGAGATACAGTCCGCGCTTCTTGTTGAACGCGATCGCGGTATCCAACTTGCCGGTGTCGGTCCACTGCGGCAGTCGGCGGGCGTACTCCATGAAGTCGCGCAACTCCGAGGGCAAGCCGTCAGGCAGCGCCTGACCGTTCTTGGTCCAGGTCCGCAACAGTTCGTTGACCCTGGGGACTTCGCCTCGGTCGACGAGTCCGGCGACGAGTTCGTCGGCTTCGGGATCCCATACCGTCAACGGGTCGACGCCGGAACCGGATCCGGCCACCGATCCTTCCGGCGACCACGTCCACGGATCTGCCCGTGCGATCGCACCCAATCCGATCGTGCCGACAACGCCGAGCACTCCGCCAGCTTTCAGCGCATTACGCCTATTGAGTCTATCCATGACATTACTCCTCGTTGAGCACGTTCAGACTCCCAGGCCGCAGCGAGAACACTCGATTCGCTTCGCTGTATCAGCCTAGAATAGGCAGTAACTTAACAGGGAGCGGGCACTGTGTCCACGGAATCCGGATTGACGCCCGACGTCCTTCGGGATCGGGGAGCATGAAGCGGGGTCGAAGCGTCGATAAGCGCCGTGACCTGCATACTCTTCCTGGTTGCTTGGCATGCGCCGGTTCGGCAGTGGTCATCTCCTGTTGAGGTCTTCGATGAGGGGATAGGCAGTAACTTAGCTGGACGGAGCGCTATCGAGCTGGATCGCCGACTCTGGTCGATGGCTATCGACTCTCGCTTTCGCTGGCTGATTCAGAGGGGGAATGTGCTGTATAGGGGCATGTACTGACGCATGACCGTGCTCTGGGTTGCGTCCCCGTGTGGGGGATCTGCCAGAGAGCAACGATCGAACGCGCGGCGCCTGCGACGGAAACTATCAGGAATGTGCACTAACATAGCGGCAAAGATTCGACGATGCGCCGCGCATCCCGGATCTTGAGTGGGTCTCCCGTGTATGCGAGAATCATGGCTAACTTATTGAACCTGTCGCCGACCGTCGGCGACAGTGTGTGAGGAGTCAAAGATGTCCGCTGTCGTCGTCGACGTACGTCGACCACCGCCTAGCCGGAGAACGCGCGGTGGGGGACTGTCACCGGTGCCCGCTGCTGCCCGCCTCGCCGATGTGTTCGGCCGGCAGGCCGATCGTTGCCGCTCGATGATCGTGGCGTCGGCTGACACGGGATCGGCGCAGCGATGACCCATCGGCGTTGTGCCCTGATCACCGGCGGTTCGCGCGGGATCGGCGCGGAGGTCGCGCGGCGTCTGGCCGAACTCGGCTACGACCTCACGCTCGCTGCCCGCGATGGCGCGGTGCTGGACAGTACTGCTGAAGAGCTGCGCACCGACCACGGTGTCGACGTAGTGACGGTGATCGCGAACATGAACGATCCCGAACAGTTGCTGCGCCTCGCCGACACGCACGCCGACCGGTTCGGTCGACTGGACGTCCTGGTGCACTGCGCCGGCACCGGTACCGCCGGTCCGGTAGCGACGATGAGCGCCGCCGGCTACCACCGCATGTTCGACATCAACGTTCGTGGCCCCCTGACCCTTGTGCAGCACTGCCTGCCATTGCTGCGCGAGACGGCGAAGGACAACCCCGGCGCAGGTGCGAAAATCGTTGCGCTGGCCTCGATCACCGGTGTCGCGGGGGAACCGGGCTTGGCCGCCTATGGGGCGTCGAAAGCCGCTCTGGTGTCGCTCTGCGAAACCATTTCGCTGGAGGAATCCGCGAACGGTGTCAGTGCGACAGCTATCTCACCCGGCTATGTCGATACCGATATGACCGCGTGGAAACGCGACGAACTCGACCGCGCGGCGATGCTGACGACCGGGGACATCGCTGAACTGGTGCTGGCCATCACTCGTCTGTCCGCTAACGCCGTCGTCCCCAATATCGTTGTCTCCCGGTCGGGAAACCGGCTGTGGCGAGCATGATCGACCGCCCATCGCCTGCTGAGCCGGTGGGAACGAGTACGGCTCGATGACCGCGATACGCGGCGAAGTGAGGAACGCGCACATCCTCACCCGCGCGGATCGCGGCGAAGCCCGTGCCCGTCGCCGCGAGGTCGTCATCCGCGCCGCGCGCGACGTCTTCGTCGACCATGGTTTCCACGGCGCCAGTATGGAAGAGATCAGCGTCAGGGCCCAGGTGAGCAAACCGGTGCTCTACAACCACTTCACGGGCAAAGTGGACCTGTATTCCACTGTGCTGCAACGGTATCTGGACCACATGGTCGATGGCCTGCGTGGTGCGCTCCGAACGACCGCCGGGTACGAGAACAAGGTGCGGCGCACGGTGTCGGCCTATTTCGACTTCGTCGACGAAGACGACGGTGCGGGATACACGCTCGTGTTCGACACGCCGGTTCCGAGTGAGCCGAGCGTCGAGGGTCGGGTTCGGATGGCGATGGCCGAATGTGCGGCACTGGTCGGTGCCGAACTCGACGCGGTGGGGATGGATCCCTACCGTGCCCGGGCTTGCGCGTTCGGTCTCGTCGGCGCCAGCCACCTGGCGGCCCGCTACTGGTTCGACGCCGGTCGCCCGATTCCCAAGATCGCGCGGTCGACACCACCGTTGCGCTGTTCTGGACAGGACTGTCCGGAACGGGCTAGTGCGAATACCGGCGGGGTCGACGAAGTCGCCGCGGCGGTGCGGGAAGCGTCCGAGGATCTGGACCCGATGCGACGTGTCTCCGCTCAGATCAGATTCTTGCCCAGGGATCTACGCTCACGCATGTCGTCCAGGTAGCGCTCGAAGGGCTGAGCTCGCCACGTGTCCGGCAGCACCTCGAGCAGTCGGCCGAGCGTGCGCATCACGATTTCGAACACTCGCTGCCTGCGGGGGCTCCATGGCAGGCCCAACTCGTCGCGGAACTGCTGTGGCAGAAACCCGGTGGTGAAGAAGCGATTCGCCCGACCGAACGCGACGCGCACGCTTCGACGCCATGCCGCCAATTCGACAACGTAGTTGAGCAAGTACGTGCGGACTTCGTCGTCGAAGGACAGATCGCCGAGCATGGAGTCCCAGTACCGATCGAAGGCCGCGCGGTCGGCCGGCCACAGTTCGGCCGGCATCTGCAGGGTTGTCCCGAACCTGGCGGCATCGCAATACATCTCGTCGGCATCCTGCTCGTTCATTCCGCCGAAGAGCAGGTTCACCGTGTCCAGGACGCCTCGGTACAAGCAGGCGGCCACCCACAGTTGCAGCTGAGGGTCGAAGGCGTTGTACCGAACAGGGCTGTGCGGTCCCGAGCGCACCTGCCGGTGCGCGGTGCCCACCGCGGCACGGTAGGCCGCCTGATCTTCGTCGGTTCCGATCATCGCCACCGCGAGGTAGGTGAGCGTGGTTCGACCGCGCTTGGCCGGCCGCGTCGCGTAGCTGCCCGATTCGACAACACTTTCCACTACGCCGCGCCCCACCGGCGGCAGGCTCAGCTGCATGATCACGTTCGCCGGGCCGCCCAGCAACGCGCCGACACCGTTGAGGTAGCGGTGCCGGCGCGCGATGTCGTCGGAGACATCCCGCAGACGACCAGCCCTTGCTGAACGGGTCATGGCCGGCCTCCGAATCGAAAGGGTGAGAGATTCACGCGCTCATGTTCTCACCGAGGCCGGTCTTCCACAATGCTTTTCGGCGATTTCAGCGATATTAAGTTACCAATGATTCCGGCACCGGCTACGATCGCCATCGGCTGTCGGCGCTGGGATTCCGATCGCTTGTCCTGAGTACTCGACCCCTTCGGAGGTGTCCATGCCAGTGATCCCGAGCATGCCTGCGGCCCTGGTCAGAACGATGGCTGACGGCTGGTCCGCCGTCGGGGTTCTGCGCAGAAGCGGCGCGATCGACCTTCGGCATCCGGTGGAGCTGCTGCGTACTGCCAGGGATGCGACCGTGCTCGGTCCTGTGGCCACCGCGTTCGCGCACGCGGCTCGCCACAACGGCGCCGCGACGGCCATCGTCGACGAGCTGGGGCCGCTGACATTCGCGGAGCTCGATCGCAGGTCGAACGCGGTGGCCAACGGCCTTGTCGCGCGGGGGATCGCGAGTGGCACGGTGCTGGCCGCGCTCTGCCGGGATCATCGGGGGATGGTCTTGTCGCTGCTCGCCGCGGGCAAACTGGGTGCGCGCATCGTGCTGCTCAACACGGGAATGGCGGGCCCGCAGTTGGTGTCGGTGACCGAACGCGAAAACGTGGGTGCGATCCTGCTCGACGCCGAGTTCCTTCACCGCTTCGACGACCTTCCCAAGAAGTTACCGATGATTCTGACCATGGACGACGGCTGGGCGGACCACGGGCAGCCCACGCTGGACGATGTCCGAGCGGGCCAGCACACACGACCGCCGGTGAGCCCCAAGCGGCCCGGCGGGATTGTGGTACTCACCAGCGGCACGACCGGAACACCGAAAGGTGCGCCGCGGGCCAAAGTGTCGCCCTTGCAATCGGCGCAGTTCCTCGACCGGATCCCCTTGCCGAAGGCGAGTACGACCGTGCTCGCGGCGCCGGCGTTTCACGGCACCGGTCTCTCGCAGCTGATTCTCGGTTGGGCGCTGGGAAGCACGATCGTCTTGCAGCAGCGCAAATTCGACCCGCGACGCACGCTGGCCGATATCGAACACCATCGGGCGGGCACGTTGGTGCTGGTACCAACGATGTTGCAGCGCATCGTCGATCTGGGCGAGTCCGTGCTGGCCGAATACGACACCTCCTCACTGAAGGTGATCTTCGCGGCCGGATCCGCCATCTCGCCCGACCTGAGCAGGCGTACGGCGCTGGCGTTCGGTGAGGTGCTCTACAACCTGTATGCCTCGACGGAGGTCGCGGTGGCAGCCGTCGCCACGCCCAGCGATATGCGGGAAGCGCCCGGCACCGTCGGCCGCCCACCCGTGGGCTGCCGGGTCGCGATCTACGATGACGACCGCCGCCGGGTCACCGAACCGGGTGTGGTCGGCACCATTTTCGTGGCCAGCGCACTGAGTTTCAGCGGCTACACCGACGGCACAGGCAAGGAGATCGTCGACGGAATGCAGTCCAGTGGCGATGTCGGCCATTTCGATGCGGCGGGAAGGCTGTTCATCGATGGTCGCGACGACGACATGATCATCTCCGGTGGGGAGAACGTCTTTCCGCTCGAGGTCGAAAACCTGCTCGTAGAACGACCGGACATCCTCGAGGCGGCGGTCGTGGGGGTAGACGATCGCGACTTCGGAAAACGCCTGCGCGCGTTCGTTGTGCCCGCACCCGGTGCTTCGTGCGATGCGCAACAGCTAAAGGATCACGTCAAAGCGGCCCTCGCGCGACACAAGGTCCCACGGGATGTGGTGTTCGTAGACGAGTTGCCACGCAATGTCACCGGCAAACTGCTTCGTCGCAAGCTCGAGAGCGTCGATCCGCGGTGAGATCGGGGCGCGGCCTTTTCTGCGCGTGCGGTATCGAGGTCACGCCGGGGTGGGTGACTCCCGAGACGTGGCGATGTCACCGGCCAGCGGTGCGACCGCGCTGATCACGTGGTCTGTCAGTTCTCGGTCGACCCCGGCTGCGATGAGCGCGTCGGTGAGATGGCCTGCGACCAGGGCGAAGTGGACTGGGGTGATGCCGCGCCCTCGGTGAACGGTTCGCATGGATGCGCCGACGTACGGCACCGGTCCGCCGAGTAGTGCGGCGAAGAATTCGACCTGCCGACCCTTCATTCGGGTGAGGTTCGTGCCGGCGAAGAACGGCGACAACCGCTCATCGGCGAGGACGCGTCGGTAGAGGTCTTCGACGACCGTCTCCACGGCATGGCGGCCGCCGATCCGCTCGTAGGGCGGCAAGCCTTCCTCCGAGGTGTCGGCATCGCTTCCGGACGCCGACATGCTGCGTCGATCCGGTTCGTCCATGGTGGGAGTCCTCGTTTCGCAAACGTCACTGATGGGGTGGTCGGTGACAGTCGCCGGAGACATCCGGCAATCCGATGAATTGACAGTAACTTATCTGTTTTGAGGGTCTACCTGTTTCGGGCTTGACGGAGTTCGGTCGGGGGTATCGAACGGTGACCCTTCCTGCTTGCCAATTGGAAAGTTGCAGTTCGGACGCCGATCTGTGTGTGATTACCGGCCGTGGGTGTCCAGGAGGATGCGTCCAGGGGGCTGATTCTCGACAGACACCTGCTCATCAATCGCAGAATAGACAGTAACATAGCCTTGTATTGACGCCTTGGACGTGGGAGACTGCTTGCCAGCCATCGCTGCCGTGAGGCGACGTTGAACGCAGTGAGGAAGTCGAAGATGACTACCGACTATTCACCCAGAATCGATTCTGAGCGGCCCCGTGTGGCCACGGCGGAGTCCTCCATCAGAGTCCGGGCGCTCGCCGACGAGTTGGTCTCCCGAATGCTCGAGAGCATGGCTACGCGCGCCGGTGACGTCACCGGTGGTGCCCTGGCCGCTGCTGATGTTCTACCGGGCACTGCCCTGGCGACCGTTCCGCCCCGCGGACGCGGCGACACTGTTCGACACCGCACCTCCGGGTCGCCGCGAGCTCGTGCCGAGGTTCCCAGCGAAGTGATCGATCAGGCGATCGGTCCGGGTTTCACAACGAGTTTGGAGCTGATCGCCTCGAGTGTGGTCGGCTCCGAAGAACAGAAGCTCTCGGTCGTACGCCAACTGGCGACCGAAATGCTCGACAGCGTGACGGCGGCGATATCACTCGCGTACACCGACCATCTCGCGGCCGAGGTCGTCGAGGATCAACGGGTCAGGAACTCCTTGGCGGTCGCGTTGCTCGCCGGGCAGGATACGTCGACGGTGACGCGTTGCAGCGGTTTCGAGGTCGCCGAGAGCTATTCCGTGTTGGCGGTGCATTTTCCGTCCGGTGGTAACGGAACGTCCGACACATTTGTCACGCAGATGGACGTCCGGCGAATGCTTCGAAATATCCGGGCGGCCCTGGATCGCCACGGGTCGGTGCGCGCGTTGTCGCGGCTCGATGTGCGCGGTGGCGTCATCCTCGTTCCGTCGGCTGAAACAAGGGACCTCGACACGTTGTTGACCGTGCTGTCCGCGGCGGCCGGAGTCGACATGACCGCGACCTGCGCGGAGGCGTCGCCGGCGAAGATTCCGGAAACTGTTGATCAGCTGTGCGACCTCTTGGATCTCGTGCAAAGAATTCAGCGCCCGCCCGGTCTGTTCCGTTTCGCTGATCTGGCAGTCGAATATCAGTTGACCAGGCCATCTGCTGTGCGCCGGCATATCGAAGCGATACTGAGCCCACTCGACGACAATCCGATTCTGATGGAAACCTTGTGCACGCACCTCGATAACAATCTGAACCGTCGCCGAACCGCGCGGCAGCTCAGCGTTCATATGAACACCATCGATTACCGGCTGAAAAGTATCCGCAAACTGACGGGCTTCGATCCTTCGTCGGCCGATGGACTCTGGTATCTGCAGTCGGCGCTGATCGTGCGTAAAGCGAGCTGTCAAGAGAAGTAGGTCGGCCGCGATGTCATCGTGCGGCGGATGATTTCGGAGGATCGGCACGGTATCGCCCGCAATGGGGCGGATCCCGGAACAGCGGCCGAGCGTGTGTACGTGGTTCCCGAGAACGAATCCGGCACCAATTGACGAAACGGCGGTGGTCACCTCGGCTCGGCTGCCGAGGAGACCACCGCCGGAACCCGCAACGGAGTCGGGATCTATCTCAGCTGGAGACCACGGGTGTCAGGCCCGTCGAGCCGTGCAGTTTGCGGAGCTCGTGCTTGACGACCTTGCCGCCCGCATTGCGCGGCAGGGCGTCGACCACCACGAGGTCCTTCGGGTGCTTGTAGCGGGCGAGATGGGTGTTCAGGTGCGGTTCGAGGTCGGCGAGGCTGATCTCGCCGCCGTCCTCCACCGCCACGATCGCGACCGGGACCTCGCCCCATTTGTCGTCGACGCGGCCGATCACCGCTGCCTCTCTGATCCGTGGGTGCGCGAACAGCACGTTCTCCACCTCGGCGCAGTAGATGTTCTCGCCGCCGGAGATGATCATGTCCTTCTTGCGGTCGACGACATAGACGAAGCCTTCCTCGTCGAGGCGCACGAGGTCACCGGAGTGGAACCAGCCGCCCGCGAACGCGTCGGCGGTCGCGCGCGGGTTGTTCCAGTACTCGCGCATCAAAGTCGGTCCGCGATAGACGATTTCGCCGATCTCGCCCTGGGCGACATCGTTCATCTCGTCGTCGACGACTCGGGTGGCGATGGTGGGGATCGGCTTGCCGACAGAGCCGAGCTTGCGGATCGCGTCCTCGCCGTCGAGGACACAGGTGATCGGCGACATCTCGGTCTGCCCGAAGACCGCCACGTTGAGCGCGTTCGGGAAGGTCTCCGCCATGGCACGCAGCACGGTGTCCGAGGCCGGGGCCGCACCCCAGCTGATCACCCGCAGCCGCAGATCGCGCTGTGCGACAGTCGGATCGGCGCACACCACCTGCCACTGGGCCGGCACCAGGAACACCGAGGTCGCGCGCTCGCTCTCCCAGGCATCGAGCACCTCGCCCGCGTCGAACGCCTTGAGCGGATGGATCACCGTCAACGCGCCGAGTACGAAACACGATGCGACACTGCCCAATCCGGCGATGTGGAACAGTGGCGACGCGCAGAAGGCGATGTCGTCGGCGCTGTAGCGCATGGCACGGATGCAGGTGAGCGCCTGCGAACTCATGTTCAGGTGGGTCAGGACCGCGCCCTTGGGGTTTCCGGTGGTGCCGGAGGTGTACATGATCAGGGCCGCGGTGTCCTCGGCGACATCGCGCGGCTCGTGCGGTTCGCCGGTCTCGGCGATGAGGTCCTCGTAGCCGAGAACACCGTCGCCGGTCGATGCGCCGACCACGATGTGCGTACTCAGATCCGGTGACTGGGCGCTCACCGCTGCGGCCAGAGGAGCGAGCACCGCGTCGGTGATGATCACCGAGGCGCCGCTGTCGGCGACCAGGAAGGCGATCTCGGGCGGAGTGAGCCGGAAGTTCACCGGCACCGCGATGGCGCCCAGAGTGTTGATCGCGAATACCGATTCGAGGTACTCGGTGTTGTTGAGCATCAGGATCATCACGCGGTCGCCGGGCTCGACGCCGCGCCGATCGAGCGCGTCGGACAACCGTCCCACTCGCCAGTGCAGTTCACCCCAGCTGGTGGTCTTGCCCAGGTACCGCACGGCGGGAGCATCCGGGATGGTGGTGGCATGGATCGCGATCTGGTTCATCCAGTGATTGCGGCGCGAGCGCAGGGGTTCTGTGGACATCGTCGTCTCCTCGAAGGCGCGGAAAGGGTTAGGCCGGTTCGGCGATCGGATGCACGGCGCCGGTGAAGTTCGGCGCGCGACGGGTCAGCATCGCGGTCATTCCTTCGAGGAAGTCCGCGGAGGTCAGCAGCTCGATCTGTCCGTCCTTCTCCCGCGCGAGCGCGGCGTCGAGTTCGGTCAGCGTCGCCGCGTTGATGGCAGCTTTCGTCAGTTGCAGCGCGCGGCGAGGACCCGCGACCAGTTGGGCGGCAACCGCCTCGATCTGATCGTCGAGTTCGGCGGCGGGTACGCACCGGGTGATCAAACCCGCCGCGGCGGCGTCGGCGGCGGGCAATCGGGCGCCGAGCAGCGCCATTTCCGCGGCCCTGGCACGACCCATGGCGGCGGCGACGACCGCGGTTGCTCCGCCGTCGGGCATCAGGCCGATGGAGGTGAACGGCAGCAGCAGGTAGGCGCTGTCGGCTGCGTAGACGAGATCAGCGGCCAGCGCGATCGACGCGCCGACACCGGCGGCGGGCCCGTTGACCCGCGCGATCACGGGCAGCGGCGAGGCGATGATCGCGCGGATCAGCGCGTTGGCGGTGTCCATCACGACCTGCGGTGAGGCCTCGTTGCCGCCCGCGGCGGCCGCGGCGGCCAGGTCGGCGCCGGTGCAGAACGCTTTACCCGCGCCGGTCAGCACGATCACCCGAACGGACGGCCGAGTTGCGGCCGAGCTGATGAGATCGCCCAGCTCGGTCATCGCCTCGAGATCGATCGCGTTCAGCCGTGCTTGGCGGTCGATCGTCAGGCGCAGGACGCCGCCAACTTCTGTGACCAGAATGCTCTCGCTCATCGGGCCACCGTTTCGACGATGGACTTGGCCAGGCGTCCTGCGATGAGGGTCTCGGCCTCGCGCACGATCCGCGCCACCAGCTCCGCGCAGGTGGGAATGTCGTGGATCAAGCCCTGACACTGGCCGACACTCCAGATGCCGGCGTCGAGGTCGCCGTCCTCGTAGACCTTGCGGCCACGAGCGCCCGCGACGAGCTCGCGTACATCGTCGAACGTGCCGCCACCGCGCTCGATCTCGACGACCTGGCGGCTGACGGCGTTATCGGCGACTCGGGCAGTGTTGTTCAAGGTCCGGAAGATCAGCTTGGTGTCGAGCTCGGTGTTGGCGACGATCTGTTCCTTGACCACGTGCGCGATGGGCGACTCGACCGTGCACAGGAACCTGGTGCCCATATTGACGCCGTCCGCACCGAGTGCCATCGCGGCGACCAATCCGCGAGCATCGGCGATGCCGCCGGAAGCGATCATCGGGATCTCGATCTCACGCGCGGCGGCGGGAATCAGGACCAAGCCCGGTGTGTCGTTCTCGCCGGGATGACCGGCGCATTCGAAGCCGTCGATACTCACCGCGTCGACGCCGACCTGCTGGGCCTTGAGCGCGTGCTTGACGCTGGTGCACTTGTGCAGCACCTTGATGCCCGCGTCTTTGAGGTAGGGCAGGTGGGTCGCCGGGTTGCCGCCGGCGATCTCGACGATCGGAACGCCGCCATCGATGATCGCCTGGCGGTACTCCGCGTAGGGCGGCGGTGTGATCGAAGGCAGGATCGTCAGATTCACGCCGAACGGTTTGTCGGTGAGGTCCCTGGTCCGAGCGATTTCCTCGCGCAGTGCCTGCGGGGTGGGCTGGGTCAGTCCGGTGATGATGCCGAGACCGCCGGCTTCCGAGACCGCGGCCGCGAGTTCGGCGCGGCCGACCCACATCATCCCGCCCTGCACGATGGGGTGCTCGACACCGAATGCCTCGGTGAATCGGGTGCGCAGCATGGAGCCTCTCTCCGCTCGGGAGTTCTGCGCCGGTGGCAGGAACCCCGTGGGCTCTTTGCATCCGGCTAGAATCGTGATTAACTTATTGAGAATGGGTGTTAACTTAACCGAGCTGGAGCGTTCCTGTCAACGAAATCGGGCCAAGCGCGAAAACCGCTGGGCCCACCCTGGTCGATCCGGTGATCGGGTGCGCTGGACGGGTTGATCCGATTCCTTTCGAAAGAAGTCGTCGATGACTGAATCCCTTGTCGCAGGGGCTGTTGACAAGCAGTTTCTCGGAGACTCGCCCTCCTGTGGCCGGTGCGGTTCTCGGCCGCGGGCCGATCGAAGACGAGGCCGCCGTGCCCGAGCCGTCGCGCGAGCTCGTGCAGCCGCGAGCGGCTGGGCGGCACTGGGTGCCAAGGACGGGCAAGGCCGCACTGCGGCGATGGGCGAAACATCTGATCGTCAACATGGCTCCGTCGCGTCACCACGATGCGTTACCGGCAGCTGATCTTCAATCCACACCACGAAGCAAGGGAGAACCATTACTATGGGCGTCGAATTCAGCCCGGAACAGCAGGATTTCGCGGCAGCGGTCGCCGCGTTCGCCAAGCGTGAGGCGGGCACCCGGGAGAAGCGTGACGCGCTCACCCACCATGATGCCGAGCAACACAACGCGGGTGTCTACGGCAAGATGGCCGAGCTGGGCTGGCTCGGCCTGACCGTGCCCGAGGAGTACGGCGGCTCCGACGCCACGATGGTCGACATGTGCATCCTGCTCGAGGAGAGCCTGCGCGGTATGTTGCCGATCGGTGCGATCGGGCCGACCCTCATCACCGGTGGTGCCTACGCCAAGTTCGGTACCGCGGCGCAAAAGGACGTGGTCTTGCGCGGCATCGTTCGTGGTGCGTCGCAGTCGATTTCGATGTCGGAACCGGAAGCGGGCTCCGACGTCGGCAACATCACCGCCAAGGCGGAGAAGACCAACGACGGCTGGCTGATCAACGGTCAGAAGACCTGGTGCTCCAACGCGCACATCTCGGAGAACATCCTGCTGGTCGTGCGCACCGATCGCAGTGGCGGCAAGCACGAGGGACTCACCATGTTCCATGTGCCCGCCAACACGCCGGGGCTCAAGATCAGCCCGATCGAGCTGATGGGCAACCAGAAGGAGACCAACGACCTGTACTTCACCGACTGCCTGCTCCCCGAGGACGCGGTGGTCGGCGAGGTGGGCAACGGCTGGCGTCAGCTGATGACCGGGCTGAACTTCGAACGGCTCATTCTGGCCGCGATGAGCCTCGGCGCTGCCGAGCGTGCCTTCGAGGACACGCTGCAGTTCATCAGTGAGCGCAAGCAGTTCGGCAGGCCGATCGGTTCCTTCCAGGCGCTACGGCACCGCATGGCCGACCTCGCGACCGAGATCGAATGCACCAAACTGCTGGTTTACAGCGTGGCCGCCGCGGTCGACGCCAACCCGACCAAGACCTTCGCGCGCGAAGCATCGATGGCCAAGCTCAAGGCCACCGAGACGTCCAAGCAGGTCGCACTGGCCGGGATGCAGATGATGGGCGGCTACGGCTACGCCCGGGAGTTCGACATGGAAAAGCACGTCCGTGGCGCCCTGGTCTCCACGATCTTCGGCGGGACGAGCGAGATCCAGCGCGACATCATCGGTAAGACGTTCGGTCTCTGACACGGAGGGGAAAGGGGCGTCCGACCGGTCACGGTCGGACGCCCCCAGTCGAGTAGCTCGCTTACAACCCCGGCACGGGCGTACCGATCCGAATTGTATACAGTAAAAGGTAAAACAAAGCCTGACGACAGAAT